>NZ_JBVHZH010000048.1:0-67046 GCF_055574515.1 Streptomyces sp. NPDC029466 | reverse complement strand
CCCCCCCCCCCCCCCCCCCCCCCCCCCCCCCCCCCCCCCCCCTCCCCCCCCCCCCGCCCCCCCCCCCCCCCCCCCCCCCATCCCCCCCCCCCCCCCCCCCTCCCCCCCCCCCCCGCGGCGTGTGCGGTGTTCCGTTACGGGAGCTGTGCGGCGCGGGACTCCGCGCGCGACTCACGGCGGTTGTCGCGGAAGGTGTTGACCCTCCGGGCCGTCGCGAACAGCGGGATCATCGCGCCCAGGACCACCTGAAGGGAGCAGCCGGTCTGGAGCAGCAGCTCACCGCCGGGGGCGTCCAGGGCCCAGGCGGCGAGCATGCCCATGCTGAGCACGATCCAGCTGAGCATCGCCACCGCGAGGCGGCCCCGCGGCTTGGGGTACTCGACCCGGCTCACCATCAGCCAGGCCACCCCGATGATCGCCAGCAGCGTCGGCAGGAACGGCAGCTCCAGCAGCACGATGGCGACGACGGTCAGGGCGCCGAACGGGCTCGGCATGCCCTGGAAGATGCCGTCACGCAGCGTGACACAGGAGAACCGCGCAAGCCGGAGCACCACCGCCAGCAGCACCACGACCGCGGCCACCAGGGACACCCGCTGGTGCGCGCTTTGGAGGGCGACCATGCCCCAGGTCACGACGAAGTAGGCGGGCGCCAGTCCGAAGCTGATCAGGTCCGAGAGGTTGTCGAGCTCGGCCCCCATCGCCGAGGCCCGCAGCTTGCGTGCCACCAGCCCGTCGAAGAGGTCGAAGACCGACGCGAGCAGCATCAGAATCACGGCCATCGCGGCACTGTGCCGGGCCATCCCGCCGTCCTCGTTGCCCGTCAGGTGCGGGATGAGGACCCCGGTGGTCGTGAAGTACACGGCCATGAAGCCGCAGATCGCGTTGCCGAGGGTGAGCGTGTCCGCTATTGACAGCCGCGTGGACAGCGGCATGTCGTCCTCGTCCTCATCGGTCTCGGGCGCCCAGCCGGCCTGTGTTTCGGGATCAATCACGGTCAAGGCGAGTCACCCCCGCGGTGGTGGCCTGGCCGACCTCGACCGCGGCCTCGACGCCCTCCGGGAGGTAGACGTCGACCCGCGAGCCGAAGCGGATCAGGCCGATCCGTTCACCCTGCTCCACCTTGGTGCCCTGGGGCACGTAGGGGACGATGCGGCGGGCCACCGCGCCGGCGATCTGCACCATCTCGATGTCGCCGAGCTCGGTGTCGAAGTGCCAGACAACCCGCTCGTTGTTCTCGCTCTCCTTGTTGAACGCCGGAACGAATCCGCCGGGGATGTGCTCCACGGACGTCACCGTGCCGGCCAGCGGCGCACGGTTGACGTGAACGTTCAGCGGGCTCATGAAGATCGCGACGCGGGTGCGTCCGTCCTTCCACGGCATGATGCTCTGCACCACGCCGTCGGCCGGAGAGATGACCCGGCCCTGAGCGATCTCCCGCTCGGGGTCGCGGAAGAACCACAGCATGCCCGCCGCCAGTGCGGTGGTGGGCACGGCAACGGCGGCCCAGCGACCCGACCGGCGAGACCGGGCGAGGCTGACCGCTGCCGTGGCAACGGTCGGCAGGAGCCACGGCGACGCTCCGCGCGCGAGGCGGACGCGACCGCGTTGTGCAGAGGATTGGCTGTGGGGCATGGATGACCTTCGTAGCGGAGGATGCCGCTTATGGACACGGGGGACGGCGGCTTTCCATGGATGCTATCGGTTACGAGCGGCAACTGGCCAAGAGCCAGAGCCAATCCGTGGCCGAAGAACGATGACGGGGTGTGATCTTCGTCTAGGGCAAAGTGCCGCAAACGGGATGTTCACCCCTGGATCCGGTACTCCTCCAGTAGCCGTCGACCAATGATCATTTTCTGGATCTCGGCGGTACCTTCACCGATCAGGAGCATGGGGGCCTCGCGGTAGAGGCGCTCGATCTCGTACTCCTTCGAGAAGCCGTAGCCACCGTGGATACGGAACGCGTCTTCCACCACCTCCTTGCAGTACTCGGAGGCCAGGTACTTCGCCATGCCCGCTTCGAGGTCGTTTCGCTGGCCCGAGTCCTTTTTGCGAGCGGCGTTAACCATCATGGCATGGGCGGCTTCGACCTTTGTCGCCATTTCCGCCAGTTTGAACTGGATGGCCTGGTGCTGCGCGATCGGCTTGCCGAAGGTGTGCCGCTGCTGTGCGTACGAAACGCCCAGCTCGAAGGCGCGCTGGGCGACGCCGCAGCCGCGCGCGGCCACATTGACCCGGCCGACCTCGACGCCGTCCATCATGTGATAGAAGCCACGTCCGGTCTCGCCGCCGAGCACCCGATCGGCCGGGATCCGCAGCCCGTCCATGATCAGCTCGGTGGTGTCGACACCCTTGTAGCCCATCTTGTCGATCTTGCCCGGAATGGTCAGGCCGGGGCGCACCTCACCGAAGCCGGCCTCCTTCTCCACGAGGAAGGTCGTCATCGACTTGTGCGGCGCGGTGCCCTCCGGGTGGCCCTCGTCCGTACGGCAGAGCACGGCGACGAGCGTGGACGAACCACCGTTGGTGAGCCACATCTTCTGGCCGTTCAGGACGTAATCGTCACCGTCCCGCACGCCCTTGGAAGAAATGGCCGAAACGTCCGAGCCCAGTGCGGGCTCCGACATCGAGAAGGCGCCCCGGATCTCACCGGCCGCCATCTTCGGGAGGAAGTAGTCCTTCTGCTCCTGCGTGCCGTGCTGCTTGAGCATGTACGCCACGATGAAGTGCGTGTTGATGATGCCCGAGACGCTCATCCAGCCGCGGGCGATCTCCTCGACGGTCAGCGCGTAGGTGAGAAGGGACTCACCCAGACCGCCGTACTCCTCGGGGATCATCAGCCCGAACACGCCGAGTTCCTTGAGGCCCTCGACGATCTGCGACGGGTATTCGTCGCGGTGCTCCAGCTCGGTGGCGACCGGCAGGATCTCCTTGTCCACGAAATCGCGGACGGTGGAGAGGATTTCCCGCTGAATGTCGGTCAGGCCCTCGGTCTGCGCGAGACGGGTCATGGCTACTTCTCCTTCTTGGCCGGCGGGGCCACCAGCTCCGGGCGGCCGGGCTGCTCGCCGCCGCGCTCCTTGATGTACGTGGCCGTGGGAACCATGACCTTGCGCCGGAAGACGCAGACCAGGGTGCCGTCCTGCTTGTATCCCTTGGTCTCGACGTGCACGATGCCGCGGTCCGACTTGGAGCGGGAGGGGGTCTTGTCGAGCACGGTCGTCTCGCCGTAGAGGGTGTCGCCGTGGAAGGTCGGCGCCACATGCCGCAGCGACTCGATCTCCAGATTGGCGATGGCCTTTCCGGAGACGTCGGGCACCGACATGCCCAGCAGCAGGGAGTAGATGTAGTTACCGACGACGACGTTCTTTCCGAAGTCGGTGGTCTGCTCGGCGTAGTTGCTGTCCATGTGCAGCGGGTGATGATTCATGGTGAGCAGACAGAAGAGGTGGTCGTCGTATTCCGTGACGGTTTTCCCCGGCCAGTGCTTGTACACATCGCCGACGGTGAACTCTTCATAGGTGCGGCCGAACTGCATCGCGCTTAAGCCTCCGGGGCCTCGAACTTGGATGTACGGATCATGCCGGCGGCCCGGCCCTTGCCGGCGACGACCAGTGCCATCTTCCGGCTCGCCTCGTCGATCATTTCATCGCCGAGCATCGCGGAACCCTTGGCTCCGCCCGCCGCCGAGGTGTGCCACTCGTAGGCGTCCAGAATCAGCTCGGCGTGGTCGTAGTCCTCCTGGGAGGGCGAGAACACCTCGTTGGCGGCCTCGACCTGACCCGGGTGCAGCACCCATTTGCCGTCGAAGCCGAGGGCGGCGGCGCGGCCGGCGACCTCGCGATAGCCGTCAACGTTCTTGATCTGAAGGTACGGACCGTCGATGGCCTGGAGATCGTAGGTGCGTGCCGCCATCAGAATGCGCATCAGAATGTAGTGGTACGCATCCGCCCCATAGCCGGGCGGCTGCTCGCCGACCACCAGGGACTTCATGTTGATGGACGCCATGAAGTCGGCCGGGCCGAAGATGATGGTCTCCAGGCGCGGCGAGGCGCCGGCGATCGCGTCGACGTTCACCAGGCCCTTGGCGTTCTCGATCTGCGCCTCGATGCCGATCCTGCCGACCTCGAAGCCCATGGTCTTCTCGATCTGCGTCAGCAGCAGGTCCAGCGCCACGACCTGCTGGGCGTCCTGCACCTTCGGCAGCATGATGCAGTCGAGGTTCTGCCCCGCGCCCTCGACGACCGTGATGACGTCCCGGTACGTCCAGTGCGTGGTCCAGTCGTTGACCCGCACGACCCGTGTCTTGCCGGTCCAGTCGCCCTCGTTCAGCGCCTCGACGATGTGGTGCCGGGCGCCTTCCTTGGCGAGCGGGGCGCAGGCGTCCTCCAGGTCCAGGAAGACCTGGTCGGCCGGCAGGCCCTGGGCCTTCTCCAGGAAGCGCGGGTTGCTGCCGGGGACCGCGAGACAGGAGCGGCGCGGCCGGCCGCCGGGCGGGCGGTTCGCCTGGGTCATGCGGGGACCTCCAGGGGGTCGAGCTGGTTCGCTTTCCGGATTTCGTCGACGATACGGCCGATGATCTCCGTAATACCGAAATCCTTGGGGGTGAAGACGGCCGCCACTCCGGCTTCCCGGAGCGCGGTCGCATCGGCGGAGGGAATGATGCCGCCGACGATGACAGGTATGTCGTCGACGCCGGTGCGGCGCAGCCGGGCCAGCACGTCCGGCACCAGCTCGGCGTGCGAGCCGGACAGGATCGACAGCCCCACGCAGTGCACGTCCTCGGCGACCGCGGCCGAGACGATCTGCTCCGGGGTGAGCCGGATGCCCTGGTAGATCACCTCGAAGCCGGCGTCCCGGGCCCGTACGGCGATCTGCTCGGCGCCGTTGCTGTGCCCGTCCAGGCCGGGCTTGCCGACCAGGAGCCGGAGCTTGCCGCTGCCGAGCTCGGCCGCGGTCTTGGCGACCTTCTCGCGGACCTCGGCGAGCGGGCTGCCCTCCTCGGCGGCGACCGCCAGGGGAGCGCTGGAGACGCCCGTAGGGGCCCGGAACTCACCGAAGACGTCCCGCAGCGCCCAGGCCCACTCACCGGTCGTCACACCGGCACGGGCGCACTCCAGGGTGGCCGCGAAGAGGTTGCCGTCACCGGCCGCGGTCTTCTTCAGCGCCGACAGCGCGTCCTGCGCCCGGACCTCGTCGCGGTTGTCCCGCCACTCGTGCAGCGCCTGCACCACCCGTGCCTCGTTGGCCGGGTCGACGGTCATGATGGCCGTGTCGAGGTCCGCGGTGAGCGGGTTGGGCTCGGTGCCCTCGAAGCAGTTGACGCCGACGATCTTCTCCTCGCCGGCCTCGATCCGGGCCCGCCGCTCGGCGTGCGCGGAGACCAGCTGGGACTTGAGATAGCCGGACTCCACCGCGGCCATCGCGCCGCCCATCTCCTGGATCCGCTCGATCTCCGCGAGGCAGTCGGTGACCAGGGCGTCCACCTTGGCCTCGATGACATGCGAGCCGGCGAAGATGTCCTCGTACTCCAGCAGATCGCTCTCGTGCGCCAGCACCTGCTGGATACGCAGCGACCACTGCTGGTCCCAGGGGCGCGGCAGTCCCAACGCCTCGTTCCAGGCGGGGAGTTGCACCGCGCGGGCGCGGGCGTCCTTGGAGAGCGTGACGGCCAGCATCTCCAGGACGATCCGCTGGACGTTGTTCTCCGGCTGCGCCTCGGTCAGACCGAGCGAGTTGACCTGGACGCCGTAGCGGAACCGGCGCTGCTTCTCGTTCTCGATGCCGTAGCGCTCCCGGGTGATCTTGTCCCAGATGCGGCCGAAGGCGCGCATCTTGCACATCTCCTCGATGAAGCGGACTCCGGCGTTCACGAAGAACGAGATACGGGCCACGACATCACCGAACTTCTCCGGCGGCACCTGCCCGGAGTCCCGCACCGCGTCCAGCACCGCGATCGCGGTGGACATCGCATAGGCGATCTCCTGGACCGGTGTGGCACCCGCCTCCTGTAGGTGGTAGCTACAGATGTTGATCGGGTTCCACTTGGGGATGTGCGCCACCGTGTACGTGATCATGTCGGTGGTCAGCCGGAGCGAGGGGCCCGGCGGGAAGACATGCGTCCCGCGCGAGAGGTACTCCTTGACGATGTCGTTCTGCGTCGTCCCCGACAGCTTGGCGATGTCGGCGCCCTGCTCCTCGGCGACCACCTCGTACAGCGCCAGCAGCCACATGGCCGTCGCGTTGATGGTCATCGAGGTGTTCATCTGGTCCAGCGGGATGTCCTGGAACAGCCGTCGCATGTCACCGAGGTGGGACACGGGGACCCCGACCCGGCCGACCTCGCCGCGGGCGAGGACATGGTCGGGGTCGTAACCGGTCTGCGTCGGGAGGTCGAACGCGACCGACAGGCCGGTCTGGCCCTTGGCGAGGTTGCGACGGTACAGCTCGTTGGACGCCTCGGCGGTGGAGTGGCCGGCGTACGTCCGCATCAGCCACGGACGATCCTTCTGACGCTCAGTCATATCAGGCCCGTATCTTCGTGGTCCGCAGTCCGAGTTGCCTCAGACGTTCCGGAACCGGTTGATGGCGTCGAGGTGCTTGGCGCGCATTTCTTCGTCACGCACGCCCATCCCCTCCTCGGGGGCCAGTGCCAGCACGCCGACCTTGCCCTGGTGGAGGTTGCGGTGCACGTCGTACGCCGCCTGCCCGGTCTCTTCGAGGGTGTACGTCTTCGACAGGGTCGGGTGGATCTTGCCCTTGGCGATGAGGCGGTTGGCCTCCCACGCCTCGCGGTAGTTGGCGAAGTGCGAGCCGACGATCCGCTTCAGCGACATCCACAGGTAGCGGTTGTCGTACTCGTGCATGTAGCCCGAGGTCGAGGCGCAGGTGGTGATGGTGCCGCCCTTGCGGGTGACGTAGATGCTCGCGCCGAAGGTCTCGCGGCCGGGGTGCTCGAAGACGATGTCGATGTCCTCACCGCCGGTGAGTTCGCGGATGCGCTTGCCGAAGCGCTTCCACTCCTTGGGGTCCTGGGTCTGCTCGTCCTTCCAGAACTTGTAGCCCTCGGCGTTGCGGTTGATGATCGCCTCGGCGCCCATCTTCCGGCAGATCTCCGCCTTCTGGTCGGAGGAGACCACACAGATCGGGTTGGCACCGCCGGCCAGCGCGAACTGGGTGGCGTACGAGCCGAGTCCGCCGCTCGCGCCCCAGATCAGGACGTTGTCGCCCTGCTTCATCGCCGCGCCGTTCTGCGAGACGAGCTGGCGGTAGGCGGTGGAGTTGACCAGACCGGGCGACGCCGCCTCCTCCCAGCTCAGGTGCTTCGGCTTGGGCATCAGCTGGTTCGACTTGACCAGCGCGATCTCGGCCAGGCCGCCGAAGTTGGTCTCGAAGCCCCAGATCCGCTGCTCGGGGTCGAGCATGGTGTCGTTGTGGCCGTCGGAGGACTCCAGCTCGACGGAGAGGCAGTGCGCGACGACCTCGTCACCGGGGCCCCAGGCGTTGACACCGGGGCCGGTGCGCAGGACCACACCCGCGAGGTCGGAGCCGATGACGTGGTACGGCAGGTCATGCCGCTTGGTCAGGTCGGACAGCTTGCCGTAGCGCTCCAGGAATCCGAACGTCGACACGGGCTCGAAGATCGAGGTCCACACGGAGTTGTAGTTCACGGAGGAGGCCATCACGGCCACCAGCGCCTCGCCCGGGCCCAGCTCGGGCACCGGCACCTCATCGACGTGCAGTGACTTGCGGGGGTCCTTCACCTTGCTTTCGAGGCCGGCGAACATCTCGGCCTCGTCCTTGTGCACGGTCACCGCGCGGTAGGACTCGGGGATGGTCAGGCCGGCGAAGTCGGCGCTGGTGGTGTCAGGCGCGAGGATTGCGTCCAGGATTTCGTTCACGGGGTGCCTCCGGCGAAGCGCGTCGGGGAAACGGCTTGAGGGAACGTCGGGGTGGTGCGGGAGGTGGTGCCGTCGGTTCGGCCGGGGTGGCCCGTTGCCGTCGCCTCTGCGGGGGTCGCAGAGCCATCGGCCGCGGTGCCTGGCAGCGCTGGGTGAGCGCGGTGCCCAGCGGCAGCTGGGAAGTGCCTGTGACGCAGGCATCCGGGCGGACAGCCACATAGGGCTGGTGGGACAGCCGGCGTGCGTGGGTTCGCAGCACGCCGGCCGCCCGGACACCCTCAACGTATGACACCGCGTGCCAGTCGACAAGACACTGAGTGCCAAGAATTTCTCTCAGATGTCATCTGGTCGGCACGCATGAGCAAAAGAAGGCCGATGGGAGGCCTGGAGGTAACGCAAAGAGAGCAGGTATGTGCGGAGAGTGCGCGAAGCGGGGGTTACGCCATTCAGGTCGCGGCCCGGTCTGCCCAAGGGCGCCGGGCCGCGCTCTGCCCTGATCCGGCCCGAAGGCCGTTACTTCCGCTCTTTGATGGCCTTGCGGATGGTGCGCATGACCTCGTCCAGCGGCGCGTCCGTACGGGCCACCGCGACCAGCACCTCACCCTCCCGGGAGACGGACGCCGGCGGGGCCTCCTCGCCGCCGGGGCGGCCCGCGCCGATTCCGGCGCCGAAGGTCTCCCGGACGATCTCGAAGGCATGGTCGAGCTGGGCCTCGACATCGCCCTGGGCGTCGGCCCGCAGCCAGCGCCGCAGCACATGGTTGTGCGCGGTGACCACGGCGGAGGCCGCGACCTCGGCGAGCAGCGGATCGTCGTCGCCCTCGCGGTGTGCGCCCTCGTCGAAGTGGCCCAGCAGATAGCGGGTGAACAGCCGCTCGTAGCGGGCCACCGAGGCGATCTCGGCCTCGCGCAGCGTGGGGACCTCACGGGTCAGGCGGTAGCGGGCCACCGACACGGCCGGGGAGGCCGCGTACATCCGCATGACCTCCTTGATGCCGCGGCAGACCGTGTCGAGCGGGTTCTCGTGCGGCGGGGCGGCGTCCAGGACGGCCTCCGCGCGGACGAGGGTGTCGTCGTGGTCGGGGAAGATCGCCTCTTCCTTGGAGCGGAAGTGGCGGAAGAAGGTGCGCCGGGCGACGCCCGCAGCGGCCGCGATCTCATCGACCGTCGTCGCCTCGTAGCCCTTGGTCGCGAACAGCTCCATCGCCGCAGCCGACAATTCACGGCGCATTTTGAGCCGTTGCGCGGCCGCTCGGCGGGTACCGGGGGTGGCGGCGTCGGGGTCGGAGGGCTGCGTACGAGCGGGCTGGGACATGTGGGGACGGTACTGCATATTTACGCGACCTGCGGCATGAGGTGCCACCTCCGCCCCGGTGAGCGGGGGTGGACCGCCGTCGGGTTCCAGCAGTCCACCCCATCCTCCCCCCGCCGGGCGGGGGCGCCGCCACGCGTCAGCGCCGGGCGTACTCACGGAAGCCGCGGCCGGTCTTGCGGCCGAGGCAGCCGGCGGCGACGAGGTGCTCCAGCAGCGGCGACGGGGCCAGCCCCGGGTCGCGGAACTCGGCGTGCAGCACCTTCTCGATGGCCAGGGACACGTCCAGGCCGACCACGTCGAGGAGTTCGAACGGGCCCATCGGGTAGCCGCCGCCGAGCTTCATGGCGGCGTCGATGTCGTCCAGGGTCGCGTAGTGCTCCTCGACCATCTTGATCGCGTTGTTCAAGTACGGGAACAGCAGCGCGTTCACGATGAATCCGGCCCGGTCGCCGCAGTCCACGGGGTGCTTGCGGACCTTGGCGCAGACCGCCCGCACGGTGGCGTGGACATCGTCGGCCGTCAGGACCGTACGGACCACCTCGACCAGCTTCATGGCCGGTGCCGGGTTGAAGAAGTGCATCCCGATGACGTCCTGCGGGCGCGAGGTGGCGCGGGCGCAGGCCACGACCGGCAGCGACGAGGTGGTGGTGGCCAGGACGGCGCCCGGCTTGCAGACCTTGTCCAGGGTCCTGAACAGCTCTTGCTTGACCGCCAGATCCTCGGCCACCGCCTCGACCGCGAGGTCCACGTCGGCGAACGCGTCGAGCGACCCGGCCGGGGTCACCGCCGCCAGCGCGGCGTCCCGGGCCTCGGCGGTCATCCGGCCCTTGTCCACCGAGCGGCCCAGCGACTTGGCGATCCGGGCCTTCGCCTTCTCGGCCTTCTCCAGGCTGCGGGCCGCCAGCACGACCTTGTAGCCCGCCTTGGCGAAGACCTCGGCGATACCGCTCGCCATCGTCCCGGAGCCGGCCACGCCGACGCCGGAGACCGTGCGCCCGCCGGCGAGCTCGTCGGCGGCCGCCGGGCTCTCCGCGTCCGGCACGACCGTGGTGCTGCCCGGCGCCTCGTACGTGTAGAAGCCGCGGCCCGCCTTGCGGCCGGTCAGCCCCGCCTCGGCCAGCTGGCCCAGGATCGGCGCGGGGGCGTGCAGCCGGTCCTGGGACTCGGCGTACATCGCCTCCAGGACCGTACGGGCGGTGTCCACCCCGATCAGGTCGAGCAGCGCCAGCGGGCCCATCGGCAGACCGCAGCCGAGCTTCATGGCGGCGTCGATGTCCTCGCGGGTGGCGTACTTGGACTCGTACATCGCCGCGGCCTGGTTCAGATAGCCGAACAGCAGGCCGTCCGCGACGAAGCCGGGGCGGTCACCCACCGCGATCGGGTCCTTGCCCAGGTCATGGGCGAGCTCTGTGACGGCCGTGACCGCGGTCGGCGCGGTGAGCACCGAGGAGACCACCTCGACCAGCTTCATGGCCGGCGCCGGGTTGAAGAAGTGCACACCGAGCACCCGCTCGGGGCGCTGCGAATCCGCGGCCAGCCGGGTCACGGACAGTGCGTTGGTGCCGGTGGCCAGGATGGTGTCCGGCCGGACCACCGCGTCCAGCTCGGCGAAGACCTGTCGCTTGAGCTCGTAGTCCTCGGGGACCACCTCGATGACGAGATCGGCGTCCGCGGCGGCCTGGAGGTCGGAGAAGGTGCGGAACCGGGCCAGGGCGTCCTGGCGCTCGCGCTCCGTGAGCCGCTCGCGCTGCACGGCGCGGGCGGTCGCGGCTTCGAGGGCGGAGACGGCGCGGCGGGCCGCGGTCTCGTCGGTGTCGATACCGATGACCTCGCGGCCGGCCCGGGTCAGCACCTCGGCGATGCCGGTGCCCATGGTGCCCAGACCGACGATGGCGACGGTGGAAAGGGACGGCGAAGAGGCTTGAGTTGAGAGATCAGGGGTGGACTGAGGGCCCATCGCGAGACTCCTGAGGGTGTTCCCCTGAGGGCAGGGGAGAAGTGACGACTGAGGGGTATCCGCGGGCGCGGGGCCTGCGATCGCCGCGGCAGAACAGCGGCAGAGAGCCGCGAGGAGCCGCAGCGCCATGGCAGCGCCTGCGGTGCGGGAGACGCGGCGAGAGCCCTGTCCCGGGGCCTTGCCGTGTGCTCCGTACTGTGTCGTGCTGTGCCGAACCGACTTCACTCTGTGGCGGCTGCGTCACCAGGCCGCCCGAGCAGTGGTGCTGCTCGTTCCAGCAGGTTAACCGGTGAGTAACCAGAGCGCCAGGGGTAGCAGGGGTCACTAGGCTGTGGCACAGGCCACGTCGCGGGAACCGGGGCGGCCCGGCGGGAGGGGAACGGCAAATGGAAGAGGAATTCCACGAGTTGACCGACCGGGTGCGGGCCGAACTCCGCTCCCCACAGGATCTGGTCGCCTACGAGCGGTTGCTCGGGCTGGCCCGCAAGAACACCCCGGCCGGACGCGAGGAACTGGCCCGGATGCTGGTCGCCGTCGAACGTCCGCTGTGGGCCCGGGAGATCGCCGCCTTCGTCCTCGGCTGCGCCGGTGACAAGCGGGCCTTCGAGACGCTCGTGCTGTTACTGAACTACCGCGAACCGGTGCGCTGCGCCACCGCCGCGCATGCGCTGGGCCGGCTCGGCGACCCCCGCACCGCCCGAGCCGCGGCCGCGCTCGCCACCAACCCGCTGCGCACCGCCTACGCGCTCCACCCGGTCCGGCTGCTCGCCGAACTCCGCGCCCCGCAGTCCGTCCCCGCGCTGATCGCGACCCTGGAGCGACTGCTGACCCCGCACAACCCCTACTGGCGGGTGGCACTCGCCTGCGTAGAGGGCCTCGGCGCCCTCGGCGACCGCCGCGCCGTGCCCGCCCTCACCGCCGCCGTCACCCACCCCCGCCTGGCGGCCGCCGCGGCGGCGTCCCTGGCGCGGCTGGGGGTGCATGAGCAAGCGCCGACGGGGGAGGAGGCGGCGTCGGAGCGCGCAGCCTCAGGCGGTGGCGAGGTGGAGGGGGCCTCGGCGGACGGGACGTAGGCGCCGGGCGGGCGTCGGCGGGTGCCAGGTGAGCCGGTCGGCCCGTCCCGCGACACAAGGACGCCGAGCCGCGCCGGCCCCCGATTGTCAGTGCCGGGGTCTATAAGTGGTGACCATGACCGCAACCCCCCTGCACTGGAAGCTCGTCGTCGACGCCCACGACCCGCACGCCCAGGCCGACTTCTGGGCGGCCGCCCTCCACTACGAGGTCGAGGACCACAGCACCCTCATCGCCAAACTCCTCGACCTCGGCGCCATCCCGCCCGAGATCCTCCTCGACCACCACGACCGGCGCGCCTGGCGGGACGCGGCGGCCGTACGCCACCCCGACGACCCGTACGACGCGGAGAGCGGCACGGGCCTGGGACGCCGACTGCTCTTCAACCGCGTCCCGCGCCAGGAGCAGAAGACGGCCAAGAACCGCCTGCACATCGACCTGCACGGCCCCACGGGCGAACGGGACACCGAGGTCGAACGCCTCCGCGCCCTCGGCGCCCGGGTGGAGCGCCACATCCAGGAACCGGGCGGCGAGTGGGTGATCATGACGGACCCGGAGGGCAACGAGTTCTGCGTGCACTAGGGCGGCTCAGGCCCGCCCTGCTCACGGACGGCGCCCCCTCGGCCCTCCGGACGTCCACCGGCCTTGTGGCGTGCCCCCCCGCACACGTTCCTCAACTGGGGGCGGGCAGGAAGCCCAGCATCCTCTGGGGGTCGGCAGGCTCGCGGTAGCAGACACAAGCGCTCAGCCGCCGCTGGATCACACGGCAGGGCAGGCCCTAACCGCCCGCCCTGCCCAGCGACCGCCGATAGCGCAGTTCCGGGACGCTGCTGCCGCCCACGTCGTGGGTCTCCTCGGCGCCGTCCGGGGTGAAACCGGCGCGTTCGTAGAAGCGCTGGGCGCGGGTGTTGCCGCGTACGACCCACAGGTACAGCGTGTGGAAGCCGTGGGCCCGTGCGCGGGTGGTGCCGGCGGTCAGCAAGGTGCGGCCGATGCCGGTGCCGATCAAGGTGGGGGCGACGTAGAGGGCGAGCAGTTCGCCCGCGGTCGGGCGGGGGGCGGGCAACTCCGCGGCTCCTGGGGCGATATCGGGGTCGCGGGCCGGGCCGACGCACGCCCAGCCGACGACCTCGCCGTTCCGCTCGGCCACCAGGTCCGAGACCTCCGGTGACCGGCGCGCGAACCACGAGCGCCGCCGTTCGGCATCCGCCGTCACGCTCATCGCGTCCAGATAGGCCTGGGGCATCAGCCCGCGGTAGGCCGTCTGCCAGCCGTGGACCCGCACCGCGGAGACCGCTTCGATATCGGCTTCGGTCATCTCCCGTATCCGTACGGGGGGCAGCGGCTGTGTGGGGGCGCGTTCGGAAGTCCTCTCGGTCCGGTCCATGCCGGAGAGGTTAGGGCCTGGCCCCAGGGGGTCCCAAGGGGAATTCCGCGGGGGACGGCGCGGGGTGGGGCAGGGTGCCGCTTGACCTTGTCCCAGGGGGCAGGGTTCGAGACTCGCGGCATGGAACAGGCAAGGAACTCCGGGCCGTGCGGGCTACCGCGTCTACGACGAGCGCGCGGCCGTACGGGTCCGCATCCTCCGGCTCCTGGCGGCCGGGCTGACGCTCGCCGATGTCCACTGCTTCTCGCCCTGCCTGGACGGCGATATGACCACCGCGGCGCCCTCACCCGAGGGGCTGCGCATCGCCCGTGCACGGCTCGCCGTCATCGAGGAGCGGATCGCCGCCCAGACCGCGGTCCGCGACCGGTTGGCGCGGGCCCTGGAGTCGGTGCCGGTCGCCCCCGTCTGAGGGCTCGGGCAGGGTCATATCAGGGTCAACTGGGTGGGTTCCGCGGAGTGGTGGGCCTCGTCGCCGGGGCTGCCGGCCGGTTCGGGAGCGGCGTCCGGCGGCGGGATCCGGCGGGCCTCGCCGGGCCGGGCGGGCCCGATGCCGTACTCCGCGGCGAGTTCATGGACCTGGCGGGTGATCCGGCGCTGGTACCACTTGGGGGCGTAGGCGCCGTCCGCGTACATCGTGGTGTAACGCCGCACCAGATGCGGGTGGTGCTGCCCCAGCCACGCCATGAACCACTCACGGGCGCCGGGCCGCAGATGCAGCACCAGCGGGGTGACGGACCCGGCGCCGGCCTCCGCGATGGCCCGGACCGTGGCCCGCAGCTGGTCCGGTGCGTCCCCGAGGAACGGGATCACCGGCGCCATCAGCACCCCGCACGGGATGCCGTGCGCGGTGAGCGTGCGCACCACGTCCAGCCGGCGGTCCGGGGCGGGCGTACCGGGCTCGACCGTGCGCCACAGCTCGCGGTCCAGGAAGCCGACGGAGACCGAGATGCCGACGTCGGTGACCTCGGCGGCCTGCCGAAGCAGGGGCAGATCGCGCAGGATGAGCGTGCCCTTGGTGAGGATCGAGAACGGGTTGGCGTAATCGCGCAGCGCCTCGATGATGCCGGGCATCAGGCGGTAGCGGCCCTCGGCGCGCTGATAGCAGTCGACGTTGGTGCCCATCGCGATGTGGTCACCGCGCCAGCGGCGCCCGGCCAGCTCGCGGCGCAGCAGCTCGGGGGCGTTGACCTTCACCACGATCTGCGAGTCGAAGCCCTGCCCGGTGTCCAGGTCGAGGTAGCTGTGCGTCTTGCGGGCGAAGCAGTAGACGCAGGCATGGCTACAGCCGCGGTAGGGGTTCACGGTCCATTCGAACGGCATCCGGGAGGCGCCCGGGACCCGGTTCACGATCGAGCGGGCGCGCACCTCGTGGAAGGTGATGCCGCGGAAGTCGGGGCTGTCGATCGTCCGGCTGACGACCTCCGTGCCGAACAGCGCGGACGGGCTTTCGCCGAGATTGTCCCAGCGCATCGGGCCTCCTTCTGGATCCTGCCGAGCCCCCGTTCGCCATAATAGAACACATGTTCCCTTGCGGCTCGGCGGCCCTGAATTTGGGCACGTCGCCGCGGGGTGGTTGGCTTGGCGGCGCATCGCAGGACCGGCAGCCGAGTACTGGAGGAAGACACACATGGGGCAGGTCGAGGCCATCACGCAGCGCGAGATCGCGGCGGACCCGGAGGACGTGTTCGACGCGCTCGCCGACTACAACGGCACGCGCCGGCAGCTGCTGCCCGAGCACTTCAGCGAGTACGAGGTTCGCGAGGGCGGCGACGGCAAGGGCACCCTCGTCCACTGGAAGCTCCAGGCCACGAGCAAGCGGGTGCGTGACTGCCTGCTGGAGGTCGACGAGCCGACCGACGGTCAGCTCGTGGAGAAGGACCGCAACTCCTCGATGGTGACCACCTGGGTCGTCACCCCGGCCGGTGAAGGGCGCGCCAAGGTCGTCGTCACCACCACCTGGCAGGGCGCCGGCGGTATCGGCGGCTTCTTCGAGCGGACCTTCGCCCCCAAGGGGCTCGGCCGGATCTACGACGCCCTGCTGGCCAACCTCGCGTCCCACGTGGAGAAGTGAGCGGCAGTCACTTCCGTCACCCGGCATGCATGCCGTCACACTCACCGGTTCGGGTGGTTTCCGGTGAAACGAAGTGTGCGGCCCGCCGGAGCGCTTCGGTACGGAAAGCCCTGATGGGAGCCCAATAGGCGTCCCAGGCAACGTACTTGACGTCCGGTCCCGCCCTGCCCGCACCCCTTTGCCGCGCTTGAACCGTGTTGTCGCCCAATGCGAGAACTTGGACGGCAACAGGCGTGACGAGGGGAGCAGCACGTGGGCGGGACCACCCTGGGTGAGCGGGTCGAGCGAACCGATCCGCCCGCATCCGGTGCGGCAGCGGGACCGGCACCGGGGCCGGCTCGGCAGACGGCCTCGAATGCGGCCCCGAATATGGCTCCGGCTCCGGCTTCGTATCCAGCTCCGGTTCCGGCTTCGCCTCCGGTTCCGGCTTCGAAGTTGGCACCGGTGCCGGGCCCGGCTCCGGCTCCGGCTCCGGCCACGAGCGCCGAGTCCGTGGAGCCCGGCCCCGGTACGCCGCTGCCGGTCAGTCCCCGCCGCAGCTGTCTGGTCATCGCCGCCCTGATGCCGGCGCTGCTGCTCGCGGCCCTCGCCCAGACCGTCGTCGCCGCCGCGCTCCCGAAGATCGTCAGCGAGCTGGACGGTCCGGGCGCGATGCCCTGGGTGGTGACCTCCTACCTGCTCGCCTCGGCCATCGGACTGCCGCTCCACGGCAAGCTCGGCGACCGCTTCGGCCGGAAGCCCGTCTTCCTCTTCGCCCTCCTCGTCTTCACGGCCGGCTCGGCGCTGGCCGGCTGGTCACGGACCATGGACGAACTGATCGCCTTCCGGGCCGTCCAGGGCCTGGGCGGCGGCGGATTGATCATCAGCGTCCAGGCGCTCGTCGCCGACGTCGTACCGCCACGGGCCCGCGGCCGCTTCATGGGCCTGATCGGTGCCGCCTACGGTCTGGCCTCCGCCGCCGGGCCGCTGATCGGCGGCTTCTGCACCGACCATGCCTCCTGGCGCTGGTGCTTCTCCCTCAATATCCCGTTCGGCGCGCTGACGTTCCTGGTCATCGCCTGTGTGCGCAAGCTGCCCCGGCCCGCGCGGCGCGGTCGGCCGGACATCGCCGGGGCGCTGCTGCTCGCCGCGTTCTCCACCTTCCTGTTCCTGCTGGCCAGTTGGGGCGGTACCACCTACGCCTGGGACTCGCGGGTCGTCCTCGGCCTCGGTGCCGGTGCGCTCGGCACCGCCCTGCTGTTCCTGGCGGCCGAGTACTTCGCCGCCGAACCGCTGATCCCGCTGCGGCGGTTCCGCGGCGCGGTCTTCCCTGTCCCCGGTCTGATCGGTACCGCCGTCGGCATCGCGCTCTTCGGCGCCGTCAGCTGGCTGCCGACCTTCCTTCAGATGGTCGACGGCGCCACGGCGACCGAGTCCGGGCTGCTGATGCTGCCGCTGATGGGCGGCATCGTGATCGCTTCCCTCTTCTCCGGCCAACTCATCAGCCGCACCGGCCACTACAGGGTCTTCCCGGTCCTGGGGTGCGCGCTGGTCGTGATGGGGATGTGGCTGCTGTCGCGGATGCCGCAGCACACCGCGGCGGAGGACTTCAGCCTCTGGACGGGCCTGCTCGGCCTCGGTATCGGCTGCGTCCTGCCGGTGCTGGTGCTCGCCGTACGGAACTCCGTACGGGACTCCGTACGCGCCCCCGGCCTCGGCACCGCGACCGGCGCCCACCACTGCTTCCGGCGGATCGGCGGCAGCGTCGGCGCGGCGCTCTTCGGCACCCTGCTCGCCGACCGGCTGGCCCGTCGGCTCGACGACCGGCCGGCGTCGGTGCGGCTGCCCGCTCCTGAGTCGATCACCCCGCAACTGGTGCGTGCGCTGCCCGCCTCGCTGCGTGACAGCTCGCTCGCCGCGTACGCGGACGCCATGCCAAGGATCTTCGTCTACCTCGTGCCGGTGCTCGTCCTGGGCCTCGTGCTCGCCTTCTTCCTGAAAGAGAAACCCCTGGTGTCCCACGCCCCTCATGCTCCGCAGGCCACTCCGTCCCCGCAGGTGTCGTACGGCGACCCGGCCGACCCCGCCGCCGTACCGCAGGCGCGTACCGCCCCGGACCCGACCCCCGTCAACTCCCGGAATTCCGGCGCCTCTTATGCCCGCGCGCACAGCTACACCGCCAACGGACACGCCGCCAACGGACGCTCCACCGCCATGGCCGGACTCCCGGTCTGTGGCACCGTCCAGCACCACGACGGGAGCATCGTGCCGCGCGCCGCGCTCACCCTCATCGATGTCGCCGGCCGGCAGATCGGCCGCGGTGCCACCGGAGAGGACGGACGGTATGCGCTGAGCACACCGGGCGCCGGCTCCTATGTGCTGATCGCGGCGGCGGGCGGCCATCAGCCGCAGGCGGTCACCGTCACCGTCGGCGAGCGGCCGGTCGAGCTGGATGTCGTGCTCGGTGGCGCGGGGCGGCTCGCGGGCACCGTCACCACCGCCGACGGCACCCCCGTACGCGATGCCATGGTCACCCTCACCGATGTACGTGGCGAGGTCGTCGCCACCACCCGCAGCGGGCGCGAAGGCGGCTATGTCATCGGGGAGTTGGTGGCCGGCGAGTACACCCTGGCCTCCAGCGCCCCGGCGTTCCGCCCCGCCGCGCTGCCGGTGACCGTCCAGGCCTCCCGGGAGACCCGCCAGGACATCGAGCTCGCCGGTGGTGCGGTGCTGCGCGGGACCGTACGGGCCGGCGGCGGGCGCCCCGTCGAGGACGCCAGGGTCACCCTGCTGGACGCCGCCGGGAATGTCGTCGATACCGCGACGACCGGGCCCGACGGGCTGTTCCGCTTCGTGGATCTGTCGGCCGGTGAGTACACCGTCATCGCCGCCGGATACCCGCCGGTGGCCACCGTCCTCCAGGTGGCCGGCGGCGGCCGTACCGAACGCGACCTCCAGCTGGGGCACGAGGACTGAACGGACGGCGACGGTTGGCCCGAAGTCGCACTACTGATTCCGCGTCAGATCAACTTGTCGATAAGGGAGATGAGGTGCGGATGACGCCCCCCGCGGCCCGGCGGCAGGCGCGGTCGTGATGGGATGGCCGTATGACGGAGATCAGCTTTCCGGAGCCCCGCATCGGACCTGAATGGGCCCGGCGGGGCATCGGGGCCTTCCGTGACCCGGCGGCGTTCGAGCGGTTCGCCGCGGTGTACCGGGAGGCGATGGACGGTCTGCCCGAGCCGGATGAGCAGCGGACCGTGGACACCTCGTACGGGACGGTGCGGGTGTACCGGTTCGGCTCGGGGGACGGCCTGCCGCTCGTCCTGATGCCGGGACGGCAGTCATGCACCCCGTTGTGGCGGACGAATCTGCCGGGGCTGATGGGGAGCGGACGTCCCGTTTACGCCGTCGACGGGCTCGGGGAGCCGGGCTGCAGCGTGCAGTCGGCGCCGATGACGTCCGGTGCCGATCAGGCGGCCTGGATCGACGAGATGCTCGCCGGGCTCGCACTGCCCCGGGCGCATGTGCTGGGGGTGTCGATCGGGGGCTGGCTGGCGGTGCAGGTCGCGCTGCACCGTCCGGAGCGGATCGCGTCGGTGATCGCGCTGGATCCGGCGAACACCTTCGCGCCGCTGAGCTGGAAGATGCTCGTGGTCTCGCTGGGCAGTGTCCTTCCCGGGATGCCGGAGGGGCTGCGCAACCGGCTGCTGGGCTGGATCTCCGGCGGGATCGACAACGCCTCGGAGCACATCGAGGGCCGGCTGATCGCCTCCGGTATGCGGGACTTCAAGGTCAGCTTCCCGGCGCCGGCCCAGCCCGGCGCGGACGCGTTGCGCTCGATCGGCGTCCCCGTGCTCGCGCTGATCGCCGGGAAGAGCATCGTGCATGACGCCGGGAAGGCCGCGGCCCGCGCCCGCACGCTGCGCGACAGCACCGTGGAGATCTGGCCGGAGGCCTCCCACGCGCTCAACGGGGAGTACCCGGAGCGGCTCGCGGAACGGGTGCACGCCTTTCTCGACGGGGTGCACGAGCACCGTCAGGGCTGACCCGTAAGGGAGACGGGGGCCGTGCCGAAACGCAGCCGGGTGATGAGCGGGCGGTCGGTGCGGAGCAGGGGTACGGCCGCGGCGCGCGGAGCGAGCCGGCCGAGGAAGCCGCGGCCCGCGGGGAACGGCACCTCGGACACCTCGCTGATGGCCGGATGGGCCTGGCGCAGCCGGTCCCGGTCGGCCGCGTCCATGCCCCAGGGCATCGGGGGCAGCCGGTGGCCGCCCGGCCCCTTCGCGTGGGCGCGGGTGCGGGCGCTGAACCGCCGCGAGACGGTGTCGAACACCATCGTGCCGCCGGGGAACGCACCGGCGCAGGCGGCGATCAGCCGGGTCACCTGGGCGGGCTGGAGATACATCAGCAGCCCCTGAGCGGTCACCAGGACGCCGCGCGAGGGATCGATGCCCGCCATCCATTGGCTGTCGCGGGCGTCGCAGGCCACCAGGCGCTGCCGCTCCCCGTGGGGCAGCAGGCGCCGCCGCAGGGCCAACGGGTCGTCCAGGTCGACGGTGACCCACTGGGCCCGGCCGTTGTCCACCCGCCAGAACTGGGTCTCCAGGCCCTCGCCGAGCGCGACCACGGTGCCGTCCGGACAGTCGGCGAGAAACGCGCGCACCACGCCGTCGAACCCGAGGGACCGCAGGGCGAGGGCCTGCGCCAGCCAGGGGCGGGCGGCGCCCAGCCGCTCCTGGAAGGGGAATTCGATCTCGGTGACGAGCTGTACGGCGCGTGGATCGGGCAGCACCGTGTCCGGGCGGGCGGACTCGGCGGCGCGGTGATGGAGCGTCCACAACGCCGTTTCGGGTACGCCTTCGAGGTCTGCCTTGACGCGGCCTGGCACCGAGTTCCTCCCGGAGTGCGGTGGGGGTGGTGAGCGGTCGGCGGGTTCGCCTGCCGGGCCGGCGGCTGCACGGTCTCGCTCATGCGGCGTTGATATCCCGGTCCCGTCCCGTACGGGGCCGTTCGGGGTGCCGGTCACCCGGGGGAGTGCAAAGTCGTACCGCCACGTCGGGCGGCGGATGCGGCCGGATGCGGCTGACCGCGGCCGGAAGCGGTCGGGGGCGCCCCGCCGACGCCCCGCCCGCCCCGCCAACGGCCCCTGCACGGGCGGCGCGTAGGGTCTTCCGCTGCGGGTTCCCCGGGGAATCCGCAGCGGAACCAAGGGGGATGGGGGAGTCATGGCGGCAGCGGGGTGGCGGCGGTGGGCGCCGAGCGGACGGGTGGTAGCCGTTCTCGCGGTGGTCCTGGTGGTGCTCGTGGGCGGGGGGTACGCGGCGAAGCCGCTGTGGCAGCCGTGGTGGTACGCGACGCAGGTGTGCGCGGGGCTGCTCTCGACCGGCGATCTGGCGGACGTACTCCCCGCCGAGCAGCTGAAGGCCGGCAAGGAAGCGGCGGATCTCGCCCACGGCCGGATGACCTGCGGGGTGGACACACCGGACAGTCACTTCGCGTTGCTGGCGGACGTCGATTCCGACCCGGACACGGTGGACCGCCGGCTCAACGGCGAGTTCGCCATCCCCACGACGCCGGGGTTCGTCTTCCCCGCGGGAATCCCCGGCTTCCAGGGCGAGCTGGGGCACTACATCGTGCAGGAGTGCCCGGATCTGCGGCGGGACTCACTCGGCCGCAAACGGCGGCTGGTCACCCGGGTGATCGGCAAGTGGGACGAGAAGCACGGTACCCCCGCCACCCTGCGGATCGCGGTCTCGCTCGCCAACGGCGCCTCGGAGCAAGCCGGTTGTGGTGCGCCGAAGCTGCCGCTGCCGCAGCGGGCGGTGCTGCGTCCCAGGGCCGTGCCGCCGGCGAAGGGCGGCGCCGGCTGCGGCTGGCTGGCCCGTGCCCGGCTCCCCGAGACCCCTACGGGTAAGCCCTGGCGGGTCGTCGCACACTCCGACCCGCACGCGGCGATCACCCACTGCGCGCTGATGGACGGCACGAGCGGGTTCCCGTATGCCGAGTTCAGCGGCTGGTACGGAGACTGGACGGATGAGTCCTTCAAGACCCTGGTCACCGCCAATGTCTCGCTGCCGGGCGACTTCCCGGACGGCGGCCAGGCGATGAGCGAGGACTTCGGCACCGCCGCCGCCCGCTGCGACGGCGAGTCCGCCCACTACCTGGCGAGGAGCGCCCCGGACCGGCGGCACGCGGGGCGTGAACTGCGGCCGCTGCTGGTCGCGTTCGCCCGGGACCAGGCCGAGCGCCGCGGCTGCGGCCAGCTGTCGCTGCCGGGGAAGCGGATCTTCCCGGGCAGGGGATGACGGAGCGGTCTTCCGCCGCCTGTGGGCGGGCGTGCGCCGTTCGCTGTGTCCGCAGGCACCCGCCCGACGCCGCCGCCGGGCCGGAGGTCAGTGCGTCAGATCGCGGTGGATGACCCGGGCGGCGCGCTCGACGGTGGCCACGCCGTCGTCCATGGTGTGGCTGCCGGTGGAGAGGACGGCCATGCCGTAGTCGTTCCCGCCGCCGTTGAAGGTGCCGACGCTGTTCACCCGCCAGCCGTCGGTCTTGCGCGGCAGCCAGCCGTTCTTGACGTGTACGGAGGCGCCGCCGGGGGCGCCCGCGGGGACACCCCAGCGCTGGTCGGGGACGACCCGGTGCATCAGGTCGAGGGCGTAGCCGCGGGAGGCGGCGGTGAGCACGCGGTTGTCCGTGGTGAGCAGCTCCATCAGCTTGAGCTGGTCTGCGGCGGTGATCTGGGTGAGGCCCCAGGCACCGTGGGTGCCGGGGACGGTGTGCCGCATACCGGCCAGGGACAGGAAGTGCTGGACGCCGGCCGGGCGGACCCGGCGCCAGAGCGCGGTGGTCGCGTCGTTGTCCGACTTGGTGATCATGGCGGTGGTCAGCCGCACCTCGTGCGGGGTCAGCTTGCGGTGCGCCTCCTCCGCCTGCCGCAGCAGGGCCCCGAGCACCGTGACCTTCACCACACTCGCCGAGTCGAAGTGGGCGCCGGCCTGGAACTCGCAGTGGGTCCGGGTCCGCCGGTCGTAGACGGCCAGCGCCGAGGCGCCCTCCCGCCCGTGGAGGGCGTCGGCGATGTCCTGGGACAGGGCGGGCGCCAGGCCCGGCTGCTGCGAGGTGCACACGACCTCGGAGCCGCCCACCGGCGTGCTGGCGGAGCCGGCCGCGGCCGGGGTCGCCGTGGTGAGCACCGTGAGCAGCGATCCGGCAGCCACGACCGCGGCCAGCCCGCGGCGCGCGCAGGTCGAGATGCGTGATCCGTGCATGGAGGTGGTGTCCTGTCCCGCTGTGTATCGGAGGCTGCGCCGTCGGGCGGCCGGCCTCGTGCGACCGGCGCTGCCGGGTCACCGTGGCCGTGCGGCCGGCTGGTGTCCCGCTTCATGGGTCACGGCGACGATACGTGGCGGGGGTGGGGGCACCCCGGGCGAGATGGGTAGTTTGTCCGTATTTGGGGGGTGGGCTGGAGTGTGAGATTCGCCAAAATCACGGGCGAATCCGGGCATGCCGCTAGCGGCGTGGCAGGGCCTTTCGGGGGCTGGGGGCGGCGCGCGGTCGCCGGGTGGCGGCCGCCCGGCGCCGGCGGGTGGCCGCCATCAGCTGGCGGCTGCGGAGCGCCATCTCGATCTCGAAACGGGTCCGTGGGTCCCGGAGGCGGGCGCCGAACAGCTTCTCCAGCTGGCGCATCCGGTAGCGGACCGTCTGCGGGTGGATGCTGAGTGCCTTGGCCACCTCCGGAGCGCCCATGCCGCCGAGCCAGGCGAGCAGGGTGGCCTCCAGGCGCTCGCACCGCTCCGGCGTGAGCCCCGCGAGCGGGCGCAGACGGCGGGCTATCAGGGTGTGGGTCAGCGACTCGTCCTGGAGGAGGACGAGCGAGGAGAGGTGGTCGTCGACGAACACCACTCCGGCCTCGGGGCCGTCGTGCGCGGACGCCAGATCCAGCAGCCGGGTCGCGGCGCGTACCGAGGAGGCGGCCTCCGCCGGCGGCACCGCATGACCGACCACCGCGGCGCGATGGCGCAGGACGCCCTTCAGTCGGGCCCGGCCGCTCTTGCCGTCGGCCAGCGACGCGGGGATCAGCAGCCCTGGCGGTTCGTCCGGTCCGCTGACGAGGCAGTCGCCCAGCGCGGACGCCACCAGATGGATGTCGGTGTCGGTGCGCAGCATGACCGCGCGCACCTTCTCGGGCAGCGGACGGCCGGACCGCAACACGTCCTCGATCAGCCGGGCCACCTGCTGGTGACCGCCCCGTTCGATGACTTCCTTGAAGCTTGGGTTGCGATCGCAAAGAGACTGCGCGATCAGTTCGGTCAAGATCGCGAGTTGGCCTTCGCTGTCGGCTCGCGTGTCACCGCAGTGCGGTAAACGGACGCCATTGAGTGCCTCGCTCACCATTCTTGCCTCTGTTTCCTTGCGTGGGAAGCTGGTCCGGCCTGTTGTACCTCACCTGGCATGTGCCGTCGGCAGCTGACAGAACTCGTTCAGAAGTCCTTACGGATTCCGTCGGAAGTCCTTCCGCTTTGCGGCAGAAACTGTGCGAGATGCGGTGGGAGACGAGCGTACCCCCAGCTTCCGCTTGGAAGGAATCGTGGTGCTGAGATGAAGAAAACGTGCGGTTGGCCACAACAGGCCCGTCCTGGAAGGCGTCGGACGGGGCGTCAGGCCGAAGGCCCTGGTTAGGCTGGGCAAGCCGTCCGGGATCGCCGAAACTGTGGTTCCGGGCGACGTCGGGTGTCGTGCGTACCGCCCCCTAGCTGCGACGGGACTGGTGCATGTGAAGATCCTCATCTCCGCGGACATGGAGGGCGCCACGGGCGTGACCTGGCCGGCCGATGTGCTGCCGGGCACGCCCCAGTGGGAGCGCTGCCGCCATATGTTCACGTCCGACGTGAACGCGGCGATCGCCGGATTCTTCGACGGCGGCGCCGACGAGGTGCTGGTCAACGAGGCTCATTGGACGATGCGCAATCTGCTGCTGGAACAGCTCGACGAGCGCGCGCAGATGCTCACCGGGCGGCACAAATCGCTCAGCATGGTCGAGGGGGTGCAGCACGGAGACGTCGACGGGATCGCCTTCGTCGGCTACCACACGGGCGCGGGCACCGAAGGCGTCCTCGCGCACACCTACCTCGCCAACACCCTCACCGGCGTCTGGGTCGACGGCACCCGCGCGAGCGAGGGCTATCTGAACTCCCTGGTGGTGGCCGAGTACGGGGTCCCCGTGGTGCTGGTCACCGGCGACGACCGCACCTGTCAGGACGCCCTCGGGTACGCCCCGCAGGCGCCCGGTGTGGCGGTCAAGGACTATGTGTCGCGCTATGCGGCGGTCTGCCGGCCGCCGGCCCGTACCGCGGCCGAGATCCGGGCCGCCGCCCACAAGGGCGCGGCGCTGGCGGTGCGTCATGAACCGTCCCGGCGCGGGCCGTTCCGCTTCGAGCTGGAATTCGACGCCGAACACCTGGTGGGCGCGGCGACCTGCGTGCCGGGCGTGGAACGATGCGGGGAGCGCCGCATCACGTACACCGGGCAGAACATGTACGAGGCCATCCGGTGCTTCAAGGCGGTGACCACCGTCGTGTCGTCTGCCGTGGAGGAGCAATATGGCTGAGGTGGAGTCCGCCGGGCAGCCCGGGGCCGGGCAGGCCCCCGGCGTGGACCGGCAGGCGCTCGACGAGGTGGTGCGGTTCACCTCCGAGCTGATCCGGATCGATACCAGCAACGCCGGTGACGGTGCCTGTCAGGAGCGCCCGGCCGCCGAGTACGTCGCCGAGCGGCTGGCCGGGGCCGGACTGGCACCCACGCTGCTGGAGCGCAGCAAGGGCCGGACGAATGTGGTCGCCCGCATCGAGGGCACCGACCCCACCGCCGATGCCCTGTTGGTGCACGGCCATCTCGACGTGGTGCCCGCCGAGCCCGCCGACTGGACCGTGCATCCCTTCTCCGGGGAGATCCGCGACGGTGTGGTCTGGGGCCGCGGCGCCATCGACATGAAGAACATGGACGCGATGGTGCTCGCCACGGTCCGCCAGTGGGCCCGCAGCGGGGTGCGGCCGCGGCGGGACATCGTGCTCGCCTTCACGGCCGACGAAGAGGCCAGCGCCGAGGACGGCTCCGGCTTCCTGGCCGACCGGCACCCCGGGCTCTTCGACGGCTGCACCGAAGGCATCAGCGAGTCCGGGGCCTTCACCTTCCACCCCGGCGACGGCAGGCAGCTGTACCCGGTCGCGGCGGGGGAGCGCGGGACGGCCTGGCTGAAGCTGACCGCCCGGGGGCGGGCCGGGCACGGCTCGAAGGTCAACCGCGACAACGCCGTCAGCCGTCTCGCCGCGGCCGTGGCCCGGATCGGCGCGCACGAGTGGCCGGTCCGGCTCACCCCGACGGTGCGGGCCGCGCTCCGCGAACTCGCCGCGCTGTATGGCATCGACACCGATGTCGACGCGCCTGACTTCGATGTCGATGCGCTGCTGAGCAGGCTCGGCACGGCCGCCGAGCTGGTCGAGCCGACGGTGCGCAACAGCGCCAATCCGACGATGCTGGCGGCCGGTTACAAGGTCAATGTGATCCCGGGGACGGCCGTCGCCCATATCGACGGCCGGGTGGTCCCCGGTGGCGAGGCGGAGTTCCGTACGACCATGGATGAGCTCACGGGCCCCGGGGTGAGCTGGGCGTACGACCATCGCGAGATCGCGCTGGAGGCCCCGGTCGACTCCCCGACGTTCGCCGCGATGCGGGCCGCGATCGAGCGCTTCGACCCGGCCGGCCGGGTCGTGCCGTACTGCATGTCCGGCGGCACCGACGCCAAGCAGTTCTCCCGGCTGGGCATCACCGGCTATGGCTTCTCCCCGCTGAAGCTGCCCGAGGGCTTCGACTACCAGGCGCTCTTCCATGGCGTGGACGAATGTGTGCCGGTCGAGGGGCTGCATTTCGGGGTCCGGGTGCTCGATCATTTCCTGCGCGCGGTCTGACCGGCCGACGCGTTGCCCGACCGGTGGTGGAGAGGAACGACAGCATGGTGACCACGGCTCCGTACGGCGGCTGGACGTCCCCGATAGATGCCCGGATGGTCGCCGCGCACGACGGCCGGCCGGCCTTCGTCGGGGTGGTCGGCGACGAAGTGTGGTGGACGGAGCCGCGGCCCGGCGAGGGCGGCCGGCGGGCGCTGGTCCGCCGGCGTCCTGACGGCACCGAGGAGTCGGTGCTTCCCGCGCCCTGGAACGTCCGCAGCCGGGTGCTGGAGTACGGCGGTCAGCCCTGGGCCGGTGCCGTCACCGAGCGCGGACCGCTGGTCGTCTTCAGCAACTTCGCCGACCAGCGGCTGTACGCCTACGCACCGGACAGCGACGAGGCCCCGCGCCCGCTCACCCCGCACTCCGGCACCGGTAACGGGCTGCGCTGGGCCGACCCGGTGCTGCGCCCCGAGCTCGGTGAGGTCTGGTGCGTCCTGGAGGAGTTCACGGGCGACCGGCCGACCGATGTGCGCCGGGTGATCGCGGCCGTGCCGCTCGACGGCTCCGCCGCCGAACGCCGGTCATCCGTAAGGGAGTTGAGTGACGACCGGCATCGCTTCGTGACCGGTCCGCGGATCTCCCCGGACGGGCGGAAGGTGGCCTGGCTCGCCTGGGACCACCCCCGCATGCCCTGGGAGGGCACCCTGGCGATGGTCGCCCGGGTCACCGGGAAGGGCGAGTTCGAGGACATCCGGCCGCTCGCCGGCGACCTCGGTGCGGACGCGCCGCACGGCGGTGCGGCCGGTGAGTCCGTCGCCCAGATCGAGTGGGCGGCCGACGGCTCACTGCTCTTCGTCTCGGACGTCAGCGGCTGGTGGGAGCTCCAGCGCCTCGACCCCGACGGCGACGCGACGAGCCGCGGTCTGTGCCCGTCCCGGCAGGAGGAGTTCGGCGGCCCGCTGTGGACCGTCGGCCAGCGCTGGTTCCTGCCCCTGGACAACGGCACCCTCGCGGTGATCCACGGCCGGGGCGCCACCTCCCTGGGCATCCTCGACCCGGTGAGCGGCGAACTGGTCGACGCCGCGGGGCCGTGGACCGAATGGGCGCCCAGCCTCGCCGTGCACGGCAGCCGCGTCGTCGGCATCGCCGCCGGCCCGCACAGCTCGTACGAGATCGTCGAGCTGGACACCTGCACCGGACGCGCCCGGGTGCTCGCCTGCCGGCACACCGATGTCCTGGACCCGGCCTACTACCCACGGCCGGCCGACCGGACCTTCACCGGCCCCGACGGGCGGGACATCCACGCCCACATCTACCCGCCGCACAACCCCGACCACCGCGCCCCCGACGGTGAGCTGCCGCCCTACGTGGTGTGGGCGCACGGAGGCCCCACCGGCCGGGCACCGCTGGTCCTCGACCTGGAGATCGCCTATTTCACCACCCGAGGCATCGGCGTCGCCGAGGTCAACTACGGCGGCTCGACGGGCTATGGCCGGGAGTACCGCGAGCGGCTGCGCGGCCAGTGGGGAGTGGTGGACGTCGAGGACTGTGCCGCCGTCGCCCGCGCACTGGCCGACGAGGGCACCGCTGATCGCGCCCGGCTCGCCATCCGCGGCGGCAGCGCCGGCGGCTGGACCGCCGCCGCCTCCCTGACCACCACCGACCTCTACGCCTGCGGCACCATCAGCTATCCGATCCTGGACCTGACCGGCTGGGCGACCGGCGAGACCCATGACTTTGAATCGCGGTATCTGGACTCGCTGGTGGGACCGCTCGCCGAGGTGCCCGACCGCTATCGCGAACGCTCGCCGCTGCACCGCGCGGACCGGATCACCGCGCCGTTCCTGCTGCTCCAGGGCCTGGACGATGTGATCTGCCCGCCCACGCAGTGCGACCGGTTCCTCGCGGCGGTCGCCGGGCGCGGCATACGGCACGCCTATCTGTCGTTCCCCGGCGAGGGCCACGGCTTCCGCCGTGCGGAGACCATCGTGCGCGCCGTGGAGGCCGAACTCTCCCTCTACCTCCAGACCTTCGGCATCACCCGCGGCGATGTCCCGACGCTGGAGCTGCGCGGATGACGGGGCCGGGGCTGGTCAGGCCCCCGCGGCTGCGGTCCGGCGACCGGGTGGCGGTGGTGGCGCCCAGCGGCCCGCTCGTGCCGGAGCGGCTGGACCGCGGGCTGGATGTGCTCCGCGGCTGGGATCTCGACCCGGTCGCCGCGCCCCATGCCCGCGGCACCCACCCCACGCTGGGCCATCTCGCCGCGTCCGACGGGGAGCGGGCCCGCGATCTCCAGGACGCGTGGTGCGATCCGTCCGTGAAGGCGGTGTTCGCGGCGCGCGGTGGCTACGGCGCCCAGCGGATGGTCGACCTGCTGGACTGGGACGCGCTCCGGGCCGCGGCCCCCAAACCGCTGATCGGCTTCAGCGATGTGACCGTGCTGCACGAGGCGTTCGCGGTGCGTGCCGGGGTGTCCACGCTGCACGGGCCGGCCGTCGCGGGTGAGGTCTTCCTCAAGGACGACGCCACCCGGGAACATCTGCGGCGCACGCTGTTCGCGGCGGAGACCGTCCGCACCCTGGCGTCGCCGTCCGCCCGGCCGCTGGTGCCGGGCCGGGCCCACGGGGTCACCCTCGGCGGCTGTCTGGCCCTGCTCGCCGCCGAACTGGGCACCCCGCGGGCCCGGCAGAGCGCGGCGGGCGGGCTGCTCCTGCTGGAGGACGTCGGGGAACCGCCGTACCGCATCGACCGGGCGCTGACCCAACTCCTGCGGGCCGGTTGGCTGGAGGGGGTCGCCGGAGTCGTCCTCGGCTCCTGGGCCCGCTGCGGGCCCTACGCGCAGGTGCGGGAGGTGCTGGTGGACCGGCTGGCCGGGCTCGGGGTGCCGGTGGTCGAGGAGTTCGGCTTCGGACACGGCGATTCCGCGCTGACCGTGCCGCTGGGCGTCCCCGCCGAGCTGGACGCGACGTCCGGCACGCTGACCTTCGAGGTACCGGCAACGGCATGAGCGCACCGCCTGCTTGATGGCCCGCTCACCCCTCCACCGTCCAGGCCCTCATGGGGCCGCCACGATGCCTCGCGCCCTGAGACGGCCCTGAACGCACGTCCTAACCACGACGCGGGTGCGGAGCGTTGACTTGCCGTTACCCGTGCCACAGCATGAGCGCGCCGCTACCGACTGGTTGGTACGACCTGTGTGGAGGTCCTCGTGCCCAGCGTGTCCCGCGCCGCGTCCCGCCCCGTGCTCCGCAGGTCCCTCGCCCTGCTGGCCGGCTCCGCCCTCGCCGCGCCGCTCTTCCTGACCGCCCCCGCGGTGGCCGCCGCCGACCCGTACACCGTCACCGCGCTGAAGGTCACCGTCCAGGGCGGGGAACGCCGCTGCACCGTGGACGCGGATGTCTACCGCCCCGCCGGAGCCGACGCGGCCCACCCGGCGCCCGCCGTGCTGACCACCAACGGCTTCGGCGGCAGCAAGAAGGACGGCTCGACCGACGGCCTCGCCAAGGCCCTCGCCACCCGCGGCTATGTGGCGCTGGCCTACTCCGGGCTCGGCTTCGGCAAGACCGGCTGCCCGATCTCCCTCGACGACCCCGGAATCGACGGCCGGGCGGCGAGCGGGCTGGTCGACCTGCTGGCCGGCGCCCGTACGGCCGACGACGGGACACGTCTCGACTACATCGCCAAGGACGGCGTACGCGATCCGCGGGTCGGCATGATCGGCGGCTCCTACGGCGGCGCGATCCAGCTGGCCACCGCCGCCGTCGACCACCGGGTCGACGCCCTGGTCCCGCTCATCACCTGGAACGACCTCTCCTACTCGCTCGACCCGAACAACGCCGGCCGGACCCACGGTGTCACCGGCCCGCTGCCCGGTGCCTACAAGTGGCAGTGGACGAACGGGTTCTTCCTGATCGGCGAGGCGCAGGGGCTGCTGCATCCACAGCTCGACCCGTCGCGCACCGGCGGCTCCGGCTGTCTGCACTTCGTCGCGCGGGCCTGCGAGACCAAGCGGCTGCTGGACTCCGCAAAGTACCCGGCGCAGCGGACCGACGCGGTGCTCCGCTATGCGCGCAGCGTCTCCCCGGTCTCGTATCTGCCGTCCGTGAAGGCGCCGACGCTGCTCGTGCAGGGCCAGAACGACAGCCTGTTCAACCTCAACGAGGCCACCGCCACCTACCGGACGCTTGCCGCGCAGGGCACCCCGGTCAAGATGATCTGGCAGGCATGGGGCCACAGCGGTGGGATGAAGAAGCCGGTGCCGGGCGAACTCAACCTGGCGCAGGGCAACCTGGACACCAGTTACGTCGGCCGCCGGATCCTGGCGTGGTTCGACCGCTATCTGCGGCACCGGACGGCGACCGGCACCGGCCCGGCCTTCGCCTACCACCGGGACTGGGTGACCGCCGGTTCCGCCTACGCCACCTCGCCCGCCTTCCCGGCGGGCGGCACCCGGCGGCTGTATCTCTCCGGGGACGGCAAGCTCGTCGGCCACCGCGGTGAGGTGACGCGCGGCAGCCGGGCGTACCGCAATCGGCGGATGGCCACCAGCCATTCGGAGAGTTCGCTGGCCGGGCTGCTGGGGCTGCCGGACGCGGCGCCGTACGACGCCAGGGGCAGCTACCTCGACTGGACCTCACAGCGGGTGTCGGGCGGGCCGGTGGAGGTGGTGGGTGCGCCCAGGGTGACGCTGAAGGTCACCTCGCCGCAGGCCGAGCGGGCCCAGCGGTCCGCGGACGCGGCCGACCGGCTGGTGCTGTTCGCCAAGCTCTACGATGTCGCGCCGGACGGCAGGAAGACGCTGGTGCACCGGTTGGTGGCCCCGGCCCGGGTGCCCGATGTGACCCGGCGGTTCACCGTGGAACTGCCGGGCATCGTGCACCGCTACGAGCCGGGGCACCGACTGCGCTTCGTGATCGCCGCGAGCGACGACGCCTATGTGGGCAATCGCGGCGTGAAGCCGGTGACGGTCACCAGTACGCCCGGGGACACCGGGGTCCTCGAACTGCCCGTCACCCAAGGGGTGTTGCGGTAGCGGATGGGGTGGATGCCGTAGGGACAAGTGGAGGGGCGGACGGCTCGGGCGCGCCTCGGGCGCCGGATGCCGGGGCCGCGCGCGTCAGCCGGTCGTCCGCGGGGTGCTACCGGTCGTCCGTGACCGTGATGGCCTGCACGGGGCAGGCGCGGGCGGCTTCCCGTGCCAGCGGGTCGCCCGCGCCGTCCTCACGGCCGGGCAGCAGCGCACTGAAACCGTCGTCGTCCTGGGTGAAGACCCCCGGCGCGGTCAGGGCACACTGGCCGGCGCCGATACAGCGGTCGGTGTCGATCGCGATCCGCATTCCGGACCCCTTTCTCTGGTCTGCCGTCCTGGCTGCTACCAGGCCAGCGGCAGTTCGATCATTCCTTGCAGGGTGTCGCCGGCCTTGAACGGAATCTCGGCGGCCGGCACGGCGAGCCGCAGCTGCGGGATCCTGGTGAACAGCGAGCGCAGTGCGATCTCCATCTCCGCGCGGGCGAGGTTCTGCCCCAGGCACTGGTGGATCCCGAAGCCGAAGGCCACGTGATGGCGGGCCGAACGTCCGAGGTCCAGCTCGTCCGGTGACGGATAGGTGGCCTCGTCCCGGTTGATCAGCGAGGCGGGGAACAGGACCCCGTCGTCGGCGCGGATGACCTGTCCGCCGATCTCGATGTCCTCCGTCGCCACCCGCAGCAGCCCGTCCGCGATGGACAGGAACCGCAGCAGCTCCTCGATGGCGGCCGGCATCAGACCCTCGTCGGCCTTGAGCTGTGCCAGCTGCTCGGGGTGCTCCAGCAGGGTGAAGGTGCCGAGCGAGATCATGTTGGCGGTGGTCTCATGACCGGCCACCAGCAGGATCATGGCGAGCTGAACCAGCTCGTCGTGGGGGAGCGTGCCGGTCCGCAGCCGGTCCTGGATCAGCTCGTCCAGCAGCCCGTCGCCCGGGTTCTTCTCCTTGGCGGCGATCAGCCCGGTGAAGTACTCCTCCAGCTTCAGCCGGGCGTCCTCCGCCTCCTCTGCCGACCGGCCGCGCAGGATCCGGCGGGACTCCTCCTCGAAGAACTCATGGTCGGCGTACGGGACCCCGAGCAGTGCGCAGATCACCATCGAGGGGACCGGCAGGGCGAACGCGGAGACCAGCTCGGCGGGCGGGCCCTGCTCCAGCATCCGGTCGAGCAGCCCGTCGACGATCCGCTGGATCCGCGGCCGCAGTGCGGCGGTCCGCTTGAGGCTGAAGCTGGGGATCAGCATCCGGCGCTGGGTGTTGTGCTCCGGATCGTCGACCCCGATCAGCGGGGCCCGGACGCGGCGGATGGCGGCGAAGCGTTCGAACGGGATCGGGAAGGCCGGGTTCTGCCGGTCGGCGGAGAGCCGCTGGTCGGTCAGCAGCGCCCGCGCCTCGGCGTGGCCGGTGACCGCCCACACCTTGCGGCCGCCGTAGAGCGTGACACGGGTCAGCGGGCCGGCCTCGCGCAGTGGCTGGTATGCGGCGGGCGGATGGTACGGACAGGTGCGGTTCTGAAAGTAGGGGATGGCTTCGGTCACGAAATTCCTCCCGTACGAGTCTGGAGTGGCTCAAGTTGCCTGTGTGTGAGAAGGCAACACTGTGGCGCGCCGGGTTCGCCGCGCCGATCTCACCTCATGCCTCGGATGCCGGGCATGTCTACGCGCAGTTCGGCCAACTTCGTTCAGATTGCGACATGTTGGGCTTCTTCGCCTCCGTCCCGCGGCCGTACGAGGGGGTCGATCACGCCGTCCGGCGAGCGGTCCCGTGGTCTGTGCGGGACGGACGTGCCGGAGTGGCGGGAGGGCGGCTGACGGCGGGAACGGCCCGGGCGCGCCGCCCGGCCGGCTGGCCTGCCGCTGCCGCCCTTCGTACGATCTGCCGATGACGAGCAACGACCGCTACCTCGCGCGCGGCCCGCGGGTGGGTATCCGGCACTTCACCGCCGCCGACGGGGCAGAGTTCACCGCGCTCGCGCGGGAGAGCGCGGAGCTGCACCGCCCCTGGCTCTTCCCGCCCACCACGGACGCCGCGTACGACGGCTATCTGCTGCGGCTCCAGGAGCCGCAGCGCGAGGGGTTCTTGATCTGTGACCTGGCCGACGGCCGGATCGCCGGATACCTCACGATCAACAACATCGTGCACGGCGCGTTCCGCTGTGGCGCGATCGGCTACGGCGCCTTCGCACACGCCGCCGGCCGCGGGCTGATGAGCGAGGGCCTGCGGCTGGTGATCCACCACGCCTTCACGGAGCTGGGGCTGCACCGGCTGGAGGCCAACATCCAGCCGGCCAACGAGCAGTCGATCGCCCTGGTCAAGCGGGCCGGGTTCCGGCTGGAGGGGTTCTCCCCGGACTTCCTCTTCATCGACGGCGCCTGGCGCGACCACGAGCGCTGGGCGATCACCGCGGAGATGGTCTCCGGGCGGGCGGAATGAGGCGACGGGCGTGCGGGGCGCGCCGATGTCAGTGCCGTGTGCTGCGATGTCCGTCATGACCATCAACTTCCGGCGCAGCGTGCCGGTCTTCCGGATCTTCGACGTGGCCAAGGCCCATCAGTTCTATGTCGACTACCTCGGCTGCACGGTCGACTGGGAGCACCGCTTCGCTCCCGGTATGCCGCTCTACACGCAGGTCTCACGCGGTGACCTCGTGCTGCACCTGTCGGAGCACCACGGCGACGCGACGCCCGGCTCCACGCTCTACACCGAGCTGAGCGGGGTGCGCGCCCTGCACGCCGAGCTCGCCGGGAAGCACTATCCGTATCTGCGGCCCGGTCTGGAGCAGGACGAGATCGGTACCTCGCTCACGCTGACCGATCCCTTCGGGAACCGGCTGCGCTTCAACGAACCGGGCGCCGCCGCGCAGCCGTCCGACGGTAGCCCCGGCTAGCGGGACTTGCGGTTGATCTTCATGGTGTCCATGTCGGTGGCCGTGGACCGCAGATCGCGGTAGCCGAGCCCGGCGGACCGCAGCGCGGTCTCCGCCTTGTCCTCGGCGAGCGCGGCCGCCATCTCCTCGCCGTCCGCCGCGTCCGAGACGATGACGAAGCGGTAGCTGAAGGAGTGCAGCGCGCTGTCGTACGCCAGCGAGCCCTCCGGGGTGAACGTGAACCGGTCCAGGCCGTGCGCGTCCACCTCGGCCAGCAGCTTCGTCCGGGACCCGGCCGTCAGACCGTCCCACTTGCCGCGGACGATGACTCGGTAGGTGTGCTGGTTCGCCATGGGTGCCGCTTTCCGTTTCTGCCTGCGTCAATGAGCCGAAGTGCCAGGCTATTTCGCCGCATCACGCCGGGCCTCCCCATTTTCGGGGCGGCTGTGTGACGATCACGGTATGCGCCGAACCGTACTGATCGATGCCCCCTCCAACCTGGGACTGCGACCGCCCGCGCCCGGCACCGTGCCCGGCTGCTACAAGCTCGCGGGCGCACTGCGCGAACAGGGACTGCTGCGCCGGCTCGGTGCGCTGGAGGGCGGTGTGGTGGTGCCGCCGCGCTACGACCTGGGGGACTGGAAGGAGGGGGACGGCGACTTCAACGCCGCCGCCCTCGCCGCCTACACGGGCCGGCTCGCGACCCGTATCGAAGGGCATGTCGGCAGCGGTGACTTCCCGGTGGTGCTGGGCGGGGACTGCAGCATCCTGCTCGGCGCGGTGCTCGCACTGCGCCGGCTGGGGCGCTACGGCGTCGCCTACCTCGACGGGCACGGCGACTTCCGGCACCCGGGCAACGCGGCGGTCTCCGGCCCGGTCGGCGCCGCGGCCGGGGAGGGCCTGGCGCAGATCACCGGGCGGGGCCAGGCGGACCTGACGGACCTCGACGGGCTGCGGCCGTACGTCCGCGACGAGGACGTATGTGTCCTCGGCATCCGCGATGTGGACGAGGACCAGGAGGAGTTGACCGGCCTCGGCATCAGCCACGCCCCGGTCGGCGAGATCCGGCGGCGCGGCCCGGAGGCGGTGGCCCGCGACGTCCTCACCCACTTCCAGCGGGCGCACCTCGACGGTTTCTGGATCCATCTCGACGCCGATGTCCTCGACCCGTCCGTCATGCCGGCCGTCGACAGCCCCGACCCCGGCGGCCTGCTCACCGGTGAACTCCTGGCGCTGCTGGGCCCGTTGGCCGCCTCGCCGCGCTGCGCCGGCATCAACGTCACCATCTACGACCCGGACCGCGACCCCGAGGGGACCGGCGCGGCGCTGCTGGCCGATCTCCTTGAGAGTGTCTTTGCGCAACCCTGACCTCGCCCGGCCCCGGGAGACCCTGTGCAGAGCGGCGATCACGCGGTTCCATGGTCAACAGGAGGCCGCCGCAGCCGAGGCGGCCCGGTCCAGCATTGCGAGGCAGCCGTGGCCACGAGCGTGCGACGCACCACCCTGACCCTCCCCGCCGCGCCCCTCGGCCCGGACAACCCCCTCCCCGCGCTGCGGGCCGGTCAGGACGTGCACCACATCGAGGTCCCCCAGGACGCCGGGCTGCCCGCCGACATGGCGCGGCAGATCGGCTGTGCACCGCTGCGCTCGATCCTGCCCGCCCCGCTGCGCGACGGCTACGGCCGGTCCCGCCGCCCCACCGACCTCGACGCGCTGGTCCTGGAGAACGACCGGCTGCGCGCCACCGTCCTGCCGGGGCTCGGCGGCCGGGTGTACTCCCTGCACCACAAGCCCACCGACCGCGAACTCCTCTACCGCAACCCGGTGTTACAGCCCGCGGCCTTCGCCCTCAACGGCGCCTGGTTCTCCGGCGGCATCGAGTGGAACATCGGCGCCACCGGACACACCACGCTCTGCTGCGCCCCGCTGCACGCCGCCCGGGTGCCGGCCCCGGACGGCGGGGAGATGCTGCGGCTGTGGGAGTGGGAGCGGCTGCGCGATCTGCCCTTCCAGGTGGACCTGTGGCTGCCCGAGGGCTCCGACTTCCTCCATGTGGGCGTGCGCATCCGTAATCCGCACCATCACACCGTGCCGGTCTACTGGTGGTCCAACACCGCCGTGCCCGAAGGGGAGCGCACCCGCGTCCTGGCCCCCGCCGACGCGGCCTGGCACTTCGGCTACGAACGGACCCTGCGCCGGGTCCCGGTGCCCGACACCGATGGCACCGACCGCAGTTACCCGCTGCGCAGCACCTACCCCGCCGACTACTTCTACGACGTGCCCGACGGCGCCCGCCGCTGGGTCACCTCCCTCGACGCCGACGGCCGCGGTCTGGTGCAGACCTCCACCGACACCCTGCGCGGCCGCAAGCTCTTCCTGTGGGGCGCGGGCCGGGCCGGGCGGCGCTGGCAGCAGTGGCTCACCGAACCGGGCAGCGGCGGCTATGCCGAGATCCAGGCGGGGCTGGCCCGTACCCAGTTGGAGCATGTGCCGCTGGAGGCCGGCGGCGAGTTCAGCTGGCTGGAGGCGTACGGGCCGCTGCACGCCGATCCCGCGGCGGTGCACGGCGCGGACTGGGGCGCGGCCCGCGAAGAGGTCGCGGTCCGGCTGGAGGCCGCCCTGCCCCGGGCGGAGGTCGAGGCCGCCTACGCCGCCTGGCTGCCGTACGCCGATCAGGAACCGAAGGAGTCGCTGGCCACCGGCTCGGGCTGGGGCGCGCTGGAGGTGGCCCGCACGGGCCTGGACCTGCCCGGTACGCCCTTCGGCCCGGCCACCCTGGGCGCCGAACAGGAGCCGTGGCTGACGCTGCTGAGGACCGGGGACCTGCCGGCCGGCGGCCCGGTACCCGGACCGGTGCTGACCGCGCCGGCCTGGCGCGATCTGCTGGAGGCCGCACCGCCCGGCCCGTCCATCGACTACCACCTGGGGCTCGCCCAGTGGCAGGCCGGCGACCGCGCCCAGGCCGTCCGCAGCTGGGAGCGGGCCCTCGGGCACGGCGCCGGCTGTCTGCCGCTGTACTGCCTGGCGGTCGCCGAGTCCACGGCGGGCGAGCCGGCCCGCGCCGCCGACCGGTATGCGCAGGCCTGTGCAGAAGCGGCGCGGGCGGCCTCGGCACCGGACCCGGCCGCACGGGCCTGGCGGGTGGTGCTGCCGGCGCTCGCCCGGGAGGCGGTGCCCGCGCTGCTCGCGGCCGGCCGTACCGAGGAGGCCGCGCAGCTGCTCGCGGGCCTGCGGCCGGCCGACCCGGCCGACGGCCGCTTCCGGCTGCTGACCGCGCAGGTGCTGCTCGCCCAGGGGCAGCCGGCCGCGGCCCGGGAGATCTTCGAGGCCGGTTTCGAGATCGCCGGTCTGCGGGAGGGCGACGAGGTGCTCGGCGACACCTGGTACGCCATCGCCGAGCAACTGGTCGCGGGCGGCGGCCCGGTCACCGAGGAGGTCCGCGCCGCGGCCCGGTCCGCGCATCCGCTCCCGGAGCGCTACGAGTACCGAATGCGGCCGGTGTAGTCCGCGGACGGCACCCGGTCCGGTGGACGGCACCGTCGCCGGGCCGCCGTCACGCCCCCGGGGGCCGCCCGTCCGTCCGCCGTCAGACCAGCGGCTTGTCGAGCACCGCCTTGGTGTGGCTGAAGGTGTCCAGCGAGTACTCGCCGTGGTAGCGCCCCATACCGCTCTCGCCGACCCCGCCGAACGGCAGGCCGGGCGCGGTGAGATGGGCGACCGGCAGCCCGAAGGTGAGCGCGCCCGAGGAGGTCTCCTCCAGCAGCCGCCGCTTGGTGTCCTCGGACGCGGTGAACGCGTAGAGCGCCAGCGGCTTGTCCCGTTCGTTGATGAAGGCGATCGCCGCGTCCAGGTCGGGCACCGGCACGATCGGCAGGACCGGGCCGAAGATCTCCTCCCGCATCACCGGTGCGTCGGGGTCGACATCGGCGAGGACGGTGGGCGCCAGATAGCGCGTGGCGCGGTCATGCGCACCGCCGGTGACCGTGCGTCCGCTGTCGAGCAGGGCGGTGAGCCGGTCGAAGTGCCGGGTGTTGACGATCCGCCCGTATTCGTCCGCGGCGGCCGGGTCGTCGCCGTACGTCTCGCGCACCGCCGCGACGAGATGCGGCTCGATCTCCCGGGCGGTGGCACCGATCGCCAGGACGTAGTCGGGCGCCACACAGGTCTGGCCGGCGTTGAGGAACTTGCCGGCCACCAGACGCCGGGCCGCCGCGGCCAGATCCGTCCCCGGATCGAGGACGACCGGGCTCTTGCCCCCCAGCTCCAGGGTGACCGGCGTCAGATGCGGTGCGGCGGCTGCCAGCACGATCCGGCCGACGGTGCCGTTGCCGGTGTAGAAGATGTGGTCGAAGCGCTCCGCCAGCAGGGCGGTGGTCTCCGGGACGGCGCCCTCGACGACGGCCACCGCGTCGCCGTCCAGATAGCGCGGGAGCAGCCGGGCGATCGCGGCCGAGGTGGCGGGGGCGAGTTCGCTGGGCTTGACGACGGCGCAGTTGCCCGCGGCCAGCGCGCCGACGAGCGGGGCTAGCGCCAGTTGCAGCGGGTAGTTCCAGGGGGCGATCACCAGGACGACGCCGAGGGGTTCCCGGACGGTGTGCGCGGTCGCCGGGAGCAGCCGCTCGGGCAGCTCCGCGGGACGGGGCGCCAGCCAGCCGTCGAGCCGGTCCAGGGTGTGGTCGATCTCGTGCAGGGTGAAGCCGATCTCGGTGCGATAGGCCTCCTCCGGGCCCTTGCCGAGGTCGTCGGCGAGGGCCTGGAGGAGCTCGGCACGGTGGTCGGTGAGCAGGGTGCGCAGGGACGTCAGCTGGCCGCGGCGCCATTCCGGGGAGGCGGTGCGGTGGGTGGTGAAGGTGCGGCGGAGCCGGCCGACTATGGCGGCGGCGTCCAGGTCGCTGTGGTGGGTCGGAGAAGCCATGACGCCGAGGCTACACGAAACGAAAATATTTCGTTTCGTATTGGGGGCCGGTAGAATCCCGGCGTGGCCGAACGCACCCAGAGCAACCAGACCGCGCCCGCCGGGCGGCAGCCGTCCCGCGGCCGGCCGCGGGACGCCGAACGCGACCGGGCGCTGCTGGCGGCCACCCTCCAGGTGCTTCAGGAGAGCGGCTACGGCCGGCTGACCACCGCGGCCGTCGCCAAGCGGGCCGGAGTGTCCACCGCGACCCTCTACCGCCGCTGGCGCTCCAAGGAAGACCTGGTCGTGGGCACCGCCGTCAGCTGGGCCAGCGACCTCGGCCCGCAGCCGGACACCGGCAGCCTCCGGGGCGACCTCGCCGTCCTGCTCCGGGACAAGGCGGAGACGCTGGAGGGCCCCGGCGGCCGGCTGCTGCACATCCTGATCGGTGAGGCCGCGCACAACGAGGCGCTGGCCCGGGTCCTGGACTCCGCGATCGTCCAGCCGGTCCGCGACCGGGCCGCCGAGGTCGTGCGCCGCGCGGTCGCCCGCGGCGACATCCCGCCGCTGGAGAACGCCCATGTACTGGCCGATCTCGTCGTCGGCTCCATGGTCAGCCGCCTCTTCCTGACGCCCGACGTGACGTACCAGGGCGCGACGGACGGGCCCACGTCCGGCGAGGCGGCGATCGGCGAACTCCTCCCGTTCCTGCTGCGCGCCTTGGGGGCACCGCCCGGCTGAGGCCGTCCGGGCCCCGCGGGGCGCGGAGTCCGCCGCCCCGCTCGCCGCGATCTCAGGAGACCGCGGCGATACGGCTGAGCGCCTCGGTGAGCGTCTCCGGTGCGCAGCCGAAGTTCAGCCGTGCGAAGCCGTTGCCGGAAGGGCCGTAACGGTGACCGGCGTTGAGGGCGACCCGGGCGGCGGTGAGGAGATGCGCGGTGGGGTCGTCGCCCCAGCCGAGCGCGCGGAAGTCGAGCCAGGCAAGGAAGCCCGCCTGCGGCTGCCGGTAGCGCACCTCGGGCAGCAGCTTGCCCAACAGGTCCGCCAGCAGCCGCCGGTTGTGATCGAGCACCTCCAGGACCTCGGCGAGCCAGGGGCCACCGTCGTTGAGCGCGGCCACCGTGGCGAGCACGCCCAGGTGCCCGGTGCGATAGAGCGAGTGGGGCGAGAGCCGGTCGACATACCGCTTCGGCGCCGGATCGGCGGTGACGACGACGGCGGCCTTGAGCCCGGCCAGATTCCAGCCCTTGCTGGCCGACAGGAACGAGAACCCCCAGCGCCTCGCCTCCTCCGACACCGACAGGAACGGCACGAACTCGGCGCCCGGCAGGACGAGCGGGGCATGGATCTCGTCGGACAGCACATGGACGCCGTACGTGTCGGCCAGCTCGGCGAGCGCCACCAGCTCCTCGCGCCGGTGCACCAGGCCCATGGGGTTGTGCGGATTGCACAGCACATACGCCGTGGCGTGGTCGGCGAAGGCCCGTTCCAGGGCGTCCGGATCGAGCCGCCATCCTCCTGGCCCCTCGATCAGCGGCGCCTCCACGACATGCGCCCCGACCTCACGTATCCACCAGGAGAACGGCTCGTACACCGGCGGGCTGATCACCACCCGGTCACCCGCGCTGACGACCCGGCGCAGCACCTCGACGACACCGATCCCGACGTCGGCGACGGTGCGCACCCCGTCGGCGTCGATCCGCCAGCCCCAGCTGCGCCGGGCGTAGTGGCGCACCGCCTCCGCCAGTTCGCGGGTCGGTGCCGCATAACCGGTGTCCGACCGGCCGACCGCTTCATGGAGGGCCTCGGCGACCGGCTCCGCCAGCGGGAAGTCCATCTCCGCGACAGGGAGGGGCAGTACGTCGTCCGGGAAGGTCCGCCATTTCGCACTCCGGCGCTTCCTCAGTTCGGCGAGCGGGGGGATCGAGAGGTTGCCCATGGGGACTCCTGGAGGTGGCGTGGTCTGCCGTCGCTCCTCGATGATCGGCCGGGCGGGAAGCCGTCCGCTTCCGATAAATTGCCAAGCGATGCCGAAAAACCGCCATGCCCCGCGCCTGGTCACGGGCCTGCGGCCGCTGCCCGCCGGTACCGGCGTCGACGCACACCGCCATGACGAGCACCAGATCGTCTACGCGGGCCGTGGCGTACTGTCCGTCACCACCGGGGCGGGTAGCTGGATCGCCCCCGCCACGCGGGCCCTCTGGATCCCGGCCGGAACCGTTCACGAGCACCGCGCCCATGGCGACACCGACCTCCACCTGGTGGGACTGCCGGTGCGGGACAACCCGCTGCGCCTGAACCGGCCCGCGGTCCTCAAGGTCGGCCCGCTGCTGCGCGAGCTGATCCTCGCCTACACCGGGCGGCCCGACGGCCCCGGCGCCGAACGCCGCCGCCTGCGGGCCGTCCTGCTCGACGAGCTCCGCCGCTCGCCCGAGCAGCCGCTCCACGTCCCCGCCGCCACCGATCCGCGGCTGGTCGCGGTCTGCGCCCTGCTCCGCGCCGACCCGGCCGACCAGCGGACGCTGGCAGAACTCGGCGCCACCGCCGGGGTCAGCGACCGCACCCTCACCCGGCTCTGCCGGGCCGAATTCGGTATGAGCTTCCCGCAGTGGCGCACCCAACTCCGCCTGCACCACGCCCTGCGCCTGCTGGCCGAGGACACCCCCGTCACCGCCGTGGCGCACCGCTGCGGCTGGGCCTCCAGCAGCGCCTTCATCGATGTGTTCCGCCGGGCCTTCGGCCACACCCCTGGAGCCCACCGCGACCGGTACCGACCACCTGGGCCGAGCCGGTCCCGCCCCGGCCCCCGCACTCCTCGTACGCCATTTCGGTGACCGTCCCCGCGACCGTGGAATGAACCCCGGCCGTCACGCGTTGTAGCGGATCATGAAGGCAATCATCGCGAACAGCTACGGCGGCCCCGAAGTCCTCACCTACACCGACCACCCCGATCCGAAGGTGGGCCCGGACTCGTTCCTGATCCGGGTCAAGGCGGCCGGGGTCAACCCGGTGGACTGGAAGATCCTCGCGGGTTATCTGGACCCGATGATGGACGGGCACTTCCCGCTCATCCCCGGCTGGGACGTGGCGGGCGTGGTCGAGGCGGTCGGCGCGGACGCCACCGAGTACGCGGTCGGTGACGAGGTCATCGGCTATGTCCGCAAGGACGAGGTGCAGCACGGCACCTTCGCCGAACTGGTCGCCGCACCGGTCCGGACCCTGGCGCCCAAGCCGGCGTCGCTCAACTGGCAGCAGGCCGCCGGGCTCCCGCTCGCCGGACTGACGGCCTATCAGGCACTCGACCGGGTCGGCGTGACGGCCGGCGAGACCGTGCTGGTGCACGCCGCCGCGGGCGGTGTCGGCTCCCTCGCCGTCCAGATCGCGGTCGCCCGGGGAGCCCGCGTCATCGGCACGGCCAGCGAGCGCAACCACGAGTTCCTGCGGTCCCTGGGCGCCGAGCCGGTCACATACGGTGACGGCCTCGCCGCCCGGGTCCGGGAGCTCGCCCCCGAAGGCGTCGACGCGGCCGTGGACTTCGTCGGCGGAGGCGTCGTCGAGGTCTCGCAGGAACTCCTCAAGGACCGCAGCCGGGTGGCCTCCATCGCCGACGGCGAGGTCAAGTCCAAGGGCGGCCACATGGTGTGGGTCCGCCCGGACACCGCCGACCTGACCGCCCTCGGCGCCCTCGCGGACGCCGGCAAGCTGACCGTCCCGGTCGCGTCCGCCTTCCCCCTGTCCGAGGCCGCCGAGGCCTTCCGCCAGAGCATGACCGGCAGCACCCGCGGCAAGATCGTGCTGGACGTGTCCTGAGGTGAACCGCCGGGCGGCGCTACCCCTCCCCGTCCTGCCTCCGGTCCACGTACTCGAAGACGGAACCGTCCGGGTGGCGGGCGACCAGGTTGCGGCCGATCGGGGTGGGGAGGGGGCCGGCGATGATGTCGGCGCCGACCGCCTTCAGGTCGGCCACCGCTTCGTCGACGTCCTTGACGGCGAGGGTTGCCGTGATCTTGCGCAGCACCGACAACTCCGCCTCGGGGCCGCTCATCAGGAAGAAGCATCCGACGGCCGCGACGGCCACCCCGCCGCGCTGGAAGCGGATCGCCTCCGCGCCGGTCAGGCGTTCGTAGACGCCGATCGCGGAATCGAGATCACCGACGCACACCCGCAATGAGGTCCCCAGAATGTCCATACGGGCCACCCTAGTTGGGGGACCTGCCGGTCCGCGATCACTTGGCCATGATCAGACCGCTCTTCGCCGCGCCCCGGGACAGCACGATCTCCCGGATGCTGTCCCGGGCCCGTGCGTAGTCGCTGCGTCCGGGCCGTTCGGCCAGCGCCGCATTGAGGTTCACGATGTGGAAGCCGTCGTTCACATCGGTGAGTTGGGGGAGGAACTCCGCCTTGCGGACCGTCCAGCGCCCGCCGGGAGCGGTCGGACCGGCGAAGGTGAAGCGGGCCATCGAGCTCTGGTTGCCGCGGCCGTCCGGCTGGTCGCTGTGGTTGAACATGTGGCCCGCGAGCTGATCACCCATCCCGTAGACGACCCAGGTGCCATTGACCTTCTCGTAGGGCTGCGGGACATGGGCATGGGTGCCCAGGATCAGATCGATGTCGGGCCGTCCGCCGGTGCGTGCGGCGGTCAGCGCGCGGGCCAGGGTGCGCTGTTGCTCGTCCGGCGGCTGCTGCCACTCCGTGCCCCAGTGGATGCTGACGACCACCACGTCCGCACCGGCCCGGCGGGCCGCGCGGGCGTCGGTGAGGATCTTCTCGCGGTCGATCAGATTGACCGTCCAGGGCGCCTTGCCGGGCAGGGGTATGCCGTTGGTGCCGTAGGTGTACGAGAGCTGGGCTACCTTCGCGGAACCGGCCCGCAGCAGCGTGACCTGGGCGGCCTCGGCGGCGGAGCGGGCCGAGCCGGCATGGCGCAGACCGACCGCGTCCATGGCGCCGAGGGTGCGGTGCACCCCGTCGACGCCGTCGTCGAGGGTGTGGTTGGAGGCGGTGGAGCAGGAGTCGTAGCCGGCGTCCTTGAGGGCGGCAGCGACCTGGGGCGGGGACTTGAAGCTGGGGTAGCCGGTGAACGGCCCGCCGTCCCTGCCGTAGATCGTCTCCATATGGCAGATCGCCAGGTCGGCGCCGGAGACCACCGGCTTCACCCCGGCGAACATGGCCCGGAAGTCATGTCCGTTGCCGTGCGCGTCGTCGCCGGACCGCCGGATGATCTCGCCGTGCGGCAGTACGTCGCCGGTGGCCAGGAGGGTGAAGCCGGCCGCGGCGGAGGCCCGGGCGCCGCCGGGCGGGGCGGATGGCGCGGAGCGTCTGGGGCCGGTGGACTGCTGGGTTCCGCAGCCCACCGCCAGGAGGGTCAGCGCCGCTATCGCGGCCAGGCGTCGTTGAGGGGTCACGCCCCATCCATATCGGGATTAATAGGATTTATCTGCCCGGGAGGGGGTGCGGCTGGGCTGTCGGAGGGAGCGGGGAGGGTAAGGGTGAGCGGGCCCGGCCCGACGGCGCGCCGGCCGGCCGGGCCCCGCCGTCAGACCCGGCAGAGGATCTCGCCGTGCAGGATGCCGAACCAGCCGTCCTCGTCGGCGCCCCAGGACCGCCAGGCCCGCGCGATCCGTTGCAGCTCCGCCGCTGTGGCGTGCCCGCCGTCCAGCGCGAGCTGCGCATACGAGGAGCTGACCGTGCGGTCCGCCCACAGCTCGCTCCACCAGGACCGCTCCTCGGGGGTGTGGAAGAGCCAGGTGGCGGCCGTGGCGGTGATCGCGTCGGGGGCGAAACCGGCCTGCCGTGCCCAGGCGTGCAGCCGGCGTCCGGCGTCCGGCTCGCCCCCGTTGGCGCGGGCCACCCGCTGGTACAGCCGCTGCCAGTCGGTCATTCCGGCGGACTCCGGGTACCAGGTCATCGCCGCGTAGTCCGAATCGCGGACGGCGACGATCCCGCCCGGCCTGGTGACCCGGCGCATCTCGCGCAGCGCCTGGACGGGATCGCCCACGTGCTGGAGGACTTGATGGGCGTGCACCACGCAGAAGGTGTCATCGGGATAGTCCAGTGCGTGGACATCACCGACCGCGAAGCGGACATTCGTCAGTCCGCGGCCGACGGCCGTGGCGCGCGCCTGCTCCAGGATCTCGGGTGCGTACTCCAGGCCGGTGACCTGGCCGTCCGGCACCAGCGCTGCCAGATCGGCGGTGATGGTGCCGGGGCCGCAGCCGATGTCCAGGATCCGCATGTGCGGACGCAGTGCGTCGAGCAGGTAGCCGGCCGAGTTGGCGGCGGTGCGCCAGGTGTGGGAGCGCAGTACGGACTCGTGGTGGCCATGGGTGTAGACGGCGGATTCCTGCGGCATGGTCGGCTCCTTCGCATGCGGGGGAGGCGACCGGACGGCGTACGGCGACACCTCCGGTCGCCGCCCGGGCGGCCGCCCGCACCGCGCTGCGGCCGCCCCTCGGCGTGGTGATCACACCGTACGCCGCTATCCCGAATAATGAGAGTGCGATCTCATCATTCGGGCAGGAGGCGGTAGACCGTCAGCGCCTCCTTCTGCTTGTCGAGCGTCAACTCGCTGGGAGCGTGGGCCACTTCGCCGTCGAAGGCCAGCGTGGTGCCCTCCGGAAGGTCGCTGATCCGCAGCCGGGAAAGCCGCGCCTCACCGAGCACCGGGGTGCTGCGCGGGGTGCCCGACAGGGCCGCGAGGAGCAGCCGGGTGCGGGCCAGCCGGCCGCCGTGCACCACCCGTACATCGAGCACCCCGTCCGCCAGATCGTGCCGCCGCACCGGCGCGAACCCCAGCCCCCGGTACTGGCAGTTGCCGACGAACAGCAGCCATACGGCGCGCCGCTCACCATTGATCCGCAGGGTCAGCGGCTCGGCGGTGCGCAGTACCTCCCAGGCCGCCAGCACCCCGGCCGGCCAGGCCCCGATCCGGCCCGCCCACCGCTCGCGGATCCGCACCAGCTCCGGATACGCGCCGATCGAGAAGGTGTTGAGGAACTGCCGCCCCTCCAGATGCGGCCCGGCCCGGAAGCGCGCCGCGTCCACCGCGACGGCCTCCCCGGTCTCCACGGCGCGGGCCGCCGCCGCATAGGTCTCGATCCCCAGGTCGTACGCGAAGTGGTTCAGCGTGCCGCCGGGCAGCACCGCGAGCGGCAGCCCGTGCCGTACCGCGACCGCCGCAGCGGCGTTGACGGTGCCGTCCCCGCCGAGCACGCCCAGCGCCCCACCCAGCGCTCTGGCCCGTTCCGCGGCATCTTCGAGGGCCTTGTCCAGCGATGGCCCGTCCGGTTCGCCGCACACCGTCACCTCGGCCTGCGGCAGCACCCCGTGCACCTCCTCGGCCCGGTCCGGGCGGGGGCCGGAACGCTGCCCCGAGCCCTGGTTCGCGACCACGACCAGTCCGCGGCCGCCCGGCAGCGCGGGCGCCTCCGCACGCGGCCGGGCGGGCGGTGCCAGTTGGGCGCGGGTCGGTGCGAAACCGCGCACCGCGAACGCCGCGCCGGCCCCCAGTGCCGCCCCCGCCAGCACATCACCCGGATAGTGCACGCCCGTATAGACGCGGGAGAACGCCACCGAAGCGGCGACCGGCGCCAGCGCCAGCCCCCACCACTTGTTCTCCATGGCCACCCCGGTCGCGAACGCCACCGCCGAGGCCGCGTGCCCGGAAGGGAAGGACGAGGTGAAGGGCTGACGGTGCAGCTGCCGTATCACCGGCACCGCGTCCAGCAGCGGGCGCTGCCGCCGCACCGAGCGCTTGCCGAGGGTGTTCACCGTCGCCGAGGCCACGGCCAGCGAGGCCACTCCGCGCAGCGCGGCCCGGCGCATCGGCCGGCCCCCCAGCGCGGCCGCACCGGCCGCGAGGCCGAACCACAGCAGCCCATGATTGGCGCTCCGGGTCAGCCGGGGCAGCACCCGCTGCGCGCCCGGCCATTCGCGCGCCGCAATCAGGTCGAAGGTCCGCCGGTCGAGATGGGTCAGTAGCGATCGCATGCGCCACCTTGTACCCCAGACCGCCTGGAACAGGCCGGATCCCGACGCGGAGGCCCCGCGCGCGGCGCCGCGGAGCGTCCGGCCCGGGGCCCACGGGCTGCCGGGACCCGGCGGGCCGTGCTTCCATGCCCGGATGATCAGGAGACGCCATGACAGCGACCTCGACGCCTGTGTGGCCGTCCTGGCCGAGGTGCACACCCGCAGCGGCTATCCGCACCACTGGCCGGACGACCCGGCGCGCTGGCTGACCCCCGACGGGCTGACCGCCGCCTGGGTCGCCGAGGCGGACGGCACGGTCGCCGGTCATGCGGCGCTGTGCGGCCCCGAGGTCAGCCGGCTCTATGTCGCACCCGCCGCACGCGGTGCGGGCCTCGGCGGCCGGCTGCTGCGCGCCGTCGAGGCGGAGGCGGCGTCCCGCGGCCTGCGGCCCGTACTGGAGGTGAAGACCACCGACACCGCGGCCATCGCCCTCTACGAGCGGCTGGGCTGGCAGCGCCGCGGCACCGAGCGGCAGGACTGGGGCGGCGGCGAGGTGGTGACGGTGCATCGCTACGCGGCGCCGCCGGCACACCCGGCGCATTGAGCACCGGTCCCACCCTCCGCTGACGTGTCGCCCCCCGTCGCCACCCCCGCGATCTGCCAAGGTGGTCGGTGCCGCCCTTCATGTGATGGGCCCATGATCGACCCGCCGTCGTGGAGTGGAGGTACGGATGCAGCGGACCGCCCGGGATCCGCGGCACGAGCCGGACCCGGATCCGCCGGTGGGCCTGCCGGTCCTCCCGGAACTCGCCGCGCACCTCGCCGCGGCCGCCGACCGCAGCGAAGCCGAACCCCTGGGCGGCGCCGCGCCGCTGCGCACCGCCGCCTGCGGCTACTGGGAACGCCGCGGTCTGGTCACCACCCCCGACCGGGTGCTCGCCGCCCCCGGCGCGCCGGCCCTGCTCCTCGCGCTGTACGCGGCGGCCGGCGGGGCGGTGGTGCTGCCGCGGCCCTGCTCCGCGTCGTACGCACCCCCCGCCCGGCTGCTCGGCCGGCCGGTGCACCTCGCCCCCGTACCGGCGGAATCGGGCGGGGTGCCCGACCCGTTCGCGCTGCTGGAGACCGTCCGCCGGGCCCGGATGGACGGCGAAACCCCCCGCGTGCTGGTCCTGTCCGTCGCCGACGACCCGACCGGCACCTGCCCCGCGCCGGAACAACTGCACGAGGTCTGTGAGGCGGCGGCGGACGAAGGACTCTGGGTCATCAGCGACGAGACCCGCCGCGATCTGCTGCACGATCCGCATGACACCGTGCTGCTCAGCCCCGCCGAGATGCTGCCCGACGGGGTCGTGGTGCTCACCGACCTGCGGGCCACCCTGGTGCCCGACTCCTGGCCCGCCGCGCTGGCCCGCTTCCCCGCCAACGACCGGGGCGCCGCCCTCCAGGCGACCGTGCTGGACGTGCTCGCCGCATCCCGTACGCCGCTCCCGGGGCCGCTGGGCTGCGCCGTCACCCATGCGCTCGGCGAGCCCGAGGAGGTGCGCGCCCGGACGGCCACCGTCGCCCGGGTGTACGGCGCGCTCGCCGCGGCGCTCCACCACACCGTCACCGAGGCCGGCGCGGTCTGCCGTCCGCCGCATTCCGGCAGCCATCTGTACGCCGACTTCGAACCGTTGCGCCGCCCCCTCGGAGCCCGCGGGATCGTGGAATCGCACGCGCTGGAACGGAAGTTGGCGCCTTGGGCGGCGCGCGGCGGACACCATTTCGGTGACGCGCCGGGCGCCCTGCGGGTACGGCTCGGCGCCGAGGTGCTGCTGGGCGCCGACCGGGAGCAGCGACGGCGTGCCCTGGCGGCCCCCGATCCGCTGGAACTCCCGCACATCACCGAGGCGTTGACCGCCTTGTCCCGCGCCCTGGCCGGACTCACCACGTCCGCGGGCGGCTGACCGCCGTCGCCCGGCGCCCGCCCGCGCCGCCCCCTCGCCCCCACTCCGCCCCGGTTCCGTCCACCGAAAGGAGCCCCTCGATGACCGAACAGACCGAGCGCTCCCTCGCCGAGCAGCCCTCCGACACCGAGCGACTCCCGCCCGCCGCACCCGGCGACGGCGGTGGACCGGGCGGGGGAGGGGCCGGGGGAGCCGCCGGGGGAGGGGGCGCCGGATCAGCGGGCCACCCCGCGGGCCCGGCCACCGTGGACGGACCGGTCCCCTCGCACGCCACCACGGACGGGCCGGTCCTCCCGCACGCCACCCCGCCCCCGTTGGCCCCGCCCCGCCCGCTGGGCGAACCCCGCACCTGGCCACGTGACTTCACCGACCGGCTGACCGCGCCGCTGCCCGGCGTCCGTGCCCTGGCCCGGATCGCCCGGGAGGGCAAACTCCGCCCGCCCCCCGAGACGCTCCCCGAGATCCAGCAACTCCCCTTCGCACCGGGCCCGATGCCGGCCGCCGGCCCCACCACCCTCGCCCTCACCTGGGCCGGGCACGCCAGCTGGATCATCCGCGTCGGCGGGCTGACCGTACTGACCGACCCGGTCTGGTCCCGCAAGATCCTCGGCACGCCCGCCCGGGTCACCCCCGTGGGCGTCCGCTGGGAGGACCTGCCGCCGGTCGACGCCGTCGTCATCAGCCACAACCACTACGACCACCTCGACGCCCCGACCCTCAAGCGGCTGCCGCGGCACACCCCGCTGCTGCTCCCCGCCGGACTGGCGCCCTGGGCCCGTCGGCGCGGCTTCACCCAGGTCACCGACCTCGACTGGTGGGAAGCGGTCGAACTGCCCGCGCCCGGCGGCCTCGTACGCTTCGACTTCGTCCCCGCCCACCACTGGAGCAAGCGGACGCTGACCGACACCTGCCGCTCCCTGTGGGGCGGCTGGCTGCTGACCGCGCCCGACGGGCGGCGGATCCATTTCGCGGGGGACACCGGCTACGGCCACTGGTTCGAGGAGATCGGCCGCCGCTACCCCGGTATCGACCTGGCACTGCTGCCCATCGGTGCGTACGACCCGCGCTGGATGCTGCGGCCGGTGCACACCGACCCGGAGGAGGCGGTCAGGGCCTGTCAGGACCTGGGCGCCCGCGCCCTGGCCCCGATGCACTGGTCGACCTTTCTGCTCTCCGGCGAGCCGCCCCTGGAACCGCTGCACCGGGTCCGCGCCGCCTGGGCCGCCACCGGCCGCCCCCGCGAGAACCTCTGGGACCTGCCCGTCGGCGCCTCGCGGGTGCTGGCCGAGCGCTGAGCGTCGCACCGCCGCCGAGCGGAACGGGCGGTCCGTGGACGGGACTTCGGACGACGGGACCTACGACCCGCCCTCGCCCCCCGCCGGCCGGACCCGCCGCCAGACGGTCGGTGCCGCGCCCAGCACCACGGTCAGCGCGATCGCCATGGCCACGCCCTGCCACGCACTGCGGAACAGCGAACCGCTCAGCAGCCCGATGAGCTGGTACGTCGCCGCCCACGCCAGACACGCCGGAAGGTCGCCACGGACGAACCGCCGCAGCGGCATCGCCGCGAGCAGACACGCCAGCATGACCGGAATCCGCCCGGCGGGCACCAGACGGGACAGCACCAGCACCAGCACCCCGTGCTCGCGCAGCTGGTGCTGCGCCCGGGCCAGCCGCTCCGGGGCGGCGCGGGCACGCAGCCGTGCCAGCCAGCGCGAGCCGTGGGGGGAGTGGCTGCCGCGCCGCCCGAGTGAATAGAGCCCCACATCGCCGAGGAACGCCGCGGACGACGCCACCACGAAGACCATCAGCAGGGCGAACGGCGCGGTGTGATGGAAGGCGACCACCGCCGCCGAGCTGACCAGCGCGCCCGTCGGCACCACGGGAACCAGCGACCCGAGCACCACCAGCAGGAACAGCGACGGATAGCCGACCACCTGCTGGGTCGACTCCGGCGGCACACTGCGCACCAGCTCACCGACGAGCGTCATCACACGACCTTCGGCCGGACCGACTCGCCGTGCCCGAGCCGGTGCACCGTCACCTCCGGCGCCAGCCGCGCCAGCTGCCGCTCGAACTCCTGGCCCGGTGCGTGGAATTCATGCGGCCGGACGGCATCCAGCCCGATCGGCCAGTACGTGCCGTAGTGCACCGGGACCGCGCAGCACGGTGCCAGCCGCGCCGCCGCCTGCGCCGCCCGCCGCGCGTCGAGATGCCCGTGCCCCAGGAACGGCCCCCAGCCGCCCACCGGCAACAGCGCCACCTCACACGGCCCGACCTCCGCCGCCATCTCCTCGAACAGCCCGGTGTCGCCCGCGAAGTACGTCCGGGCCGCGCCCCGTACGACATAGCCCAGCGCCGGGACCCGGCGCGGTCCGTAGGGCAGCCGCCGCCCGTCGTGCGCGGCGGACACCGCGCGGACCGTCACCGCACCGGCCGCGCACTCCTCGCCCGCCCGCAGCTCGGTGACCCGCAGCGCCCGGGCCGCCGCCACCCGCCGCAGCCCCGGCACCGCGGCCGTCGCCCCGCGCGGCACCACCAGCCGGGTCCCCGGCGCGAGCCGGGCCAGCGAGGCGGGGTGCAGATGGTCGGCGTGCAGATGCGAGACCAGGACGACATCGGCCCGTGCGGCCTCGGCCGGCGGCAGCGCGCCCCGGCGGCGCCGCAGATGCGCCAGCCGCCGCACGAACAGCGGATCCGTCAGCACCCGCACCCCGGAGTCCTCGACCGTCACAGTGGCATGCCCCCACCAGGTGACCTCCACCGACACCGAGCACCTCCCGTCCCGACGCGCCGGCCCGTTCCGCGGGCGGCCGTCCCGTTTCCCGTGTGCGGTTCTCCTGCTTCCCGTGTGCAGTCCCCTCGATCCTGCACCCTCCGGCCCGGAAAACGGCTGACGGGGAGCGACCGACGCGGTTATCCACAGGCGCTCTCGCCCTCCGACGCCTGGTGCCATGCTGGCGGCAGGCCCGTACCGCCGGAACGGGCCGGAGGGTGAGGTGAACGGCGTGCGGATGCCGAAGTGGAGAGCGCTCAGCGGTGCCCTGTTCCGGGTGCTCGCGGTCTGGCTGGTGTCCAGCCTCACCCTGCTCGTGCTCGCCGGGCTGCTGCCCGACTTCTGGCTCCAGTCGCCGGGCGGTGACAGCCTCACCCGCACAGCCGTCACCGCCGCCCTGGGCGCCGGCGCGTTCGGCCTGCTCAGCGCCCTGGTGTGGCCCCTTCTCGTCCGCGCCCTGCTGCTGGTGCCGGCGCTCGTCCTGGGACTGCTGGTCTTCTTCCTCAACGGCTCCCTGCTGCTGCTCGCCCTCGATCTGATCCCCGAGGGGCGCGGACAGGCCGCACCGGAGACCGCGGTGATCGTCGCGGCCGCGATGTCCGCCGCCTCCTCGGCCACCTCCGCCTTCCTCGCGGTACGCAACGACGAGGCCTACCACCGCCGACTGGTCCGGCTCGCCGGCCGCCGCGGCCGCCGGGCCCGCCCCGCCACCGGCCCGGCCACCCCCGGCACGGTCTTCCTCCAGCTCGACGGCGTCGGCCACGACCTGCTGCGCGAGGCCGTCCGGGGCGAGCGGCCGCTGATGCCGACCCTCGCCCGCTGGACCGGCGACAGCCACCGCCTCACCCCCTGGCGCACCGACTGGTCCAGCCAGACCGGCGCCAGCCAGCTCGCCCTCCTGCACGGCAGCAACGAGGATCTGCCGGCCTTCCGCTGGTACGAGAAGGACACCCGCACCGTCATCGTCAGCAACCGGCCCAGCAGCGCCGCCGCACTCCAGCGCCGCGCCATCGAGCGCACCGGCGACGGCGGACTGCTCGCCTACGACGGCGCCAGCCGCGGCAACCTCTTCAGCGGCGGCGCCGACCAGGTCGCCCTGGTGATGTCGGTGGCGGCCCGGCGCGGCAGACACAACCGCTCCCGGGCCGGCTACTTCGCCTACTTCTCCGACCCGGCCAATGCGACCCGTACCGCCGTCTCCTTCGTCGCCGAGGTCGTCCGGGAGATCGTCCAGTCGCTGCGCACCCGCTTCCGCCGCGAACTGCCGCGCGTCAAGCGCGGCGGCCTCTACCCCGTCATCCGGGCCTTCGCCACGGTCGTCGAGCGCGATGTGGTGGTCGCGGCCGTCATCGGCGACCTGCTCGCCGGCCGCACCGCCATCTACGCCGACCTCGTCGCCTACGACGAGGTGGCCCACCACTCCGGACCCGCCCACCGCGACGCGCTCCAGGTCCTGCGCAGCCTCGACCGGGCCCTCGGGCTGATCGCCAGGGCCGCCCGGCACGCACCGCGCCCGTACCGCATCGTGGTGCTCTCCGACCACGGCCAGAGCCACGGCCCGACGTTCCTGGAGCGCTACGGGCTGAGCCTGGGCGATCTCGTCCGCGCCGGCTGCGGGCTGCCGGTGCCGCGCCGCGCGGGACGCACGCCGAGCGGAGCCGAGGCCAGGGCGGCGGCGCGGGCCGCGCTGCACCGGCCCGAGGAGGCGGCGGGGCAGGGCCAGGAGCGGACGGCCGGGCCGGGCTCGTCCCACCCCCTCGTGCTGGCCTCCGGAAACCTCGGTCTGGTGTCGTTCCCCGATGTGCCCGGCCGGATCACCCGCGAGGAACTGGACCGCAGACACCCCGCCCTGCTCTCCACCCTCGCCAACCACCCCGGTATCGGCTTTCTGCTGGTCCGCTCCGCGGTGCACGGCCCCGTGGTGCTCGGCCCGGCCGGTACCGAGCACCATCTCGACACCGGCCGCCTCATCGGCGCCGACCCCCTGGCACCGTTCGGCGACGGCGCGGCCGACGCGGTACGCCGTACCGACCGCTTCCCGCATGTCGCCGACCTCATGGTCAACTCCGCCTGCGACCCGGCGACCGGCGCGGTACACGCCTTCGAGGAGCAGATCGGCTCGCACGGCGGGCTGGGCGGCGCCCAGAGCCGCCCCTTCCTTCTGTGGCCCGTCGAGCTGACCCCGCCGGCACCGGACGGCGAGCCGCTGACCGGCGCCGAACAGGTGCACCGGGTGCTGCGCCGCTGGCTGGGGGAGGCCGAGGGGCCTCAACTGCCGCTCGGGCCCGCCGCGGACGAAGTCCGGCACGGGGTGCGTCCGCCCGAAGGTTTTTCACCCCAGGACCCCGCCGCGCAGGACAAATCCCGTTGATTTTGGCGGAGGCCACCGATCGCCGACGATGAACCCCGCTCGGTAACCCCGGGTGCACAGCGCACGACGAGAGGCCCACCACGCCATGAACGACCGGCACACGCGCCGCTTCGGTCTGGGAACCGCCACCTGCCTAGTGATGGGCAACATCATCGGTGGCGGCATCTTTCTGCTGCCGGCATCGGTGGCCCCGTTCGGCACCGTCAGCCTCGTCGCCTTCGGCGTACTGACCGTCGGTGCCGTCGCCCTCGCCCTGGTCTTCGGACGACTGGCCGAGCGCCACCCGGACACCGGCGGCCCCTACGTCTACGCGCGTGAGGCGTTCGGCGACTTCGCCGGGTTCCTCTCCGCCTGGTCGTACTGGACCATGACCTGGGTGAGCAACGCCGCACTCGCGGTCGCCATCGTCGGCTATGTCCATGTGCTGCTGCCGGGCCGCCCGTCCGACACCACCGACCTCGCGATCGCCCTCGGCGCGCTCTGGCTGCCGGCCCTCGCCAACTTCGCCGGCACCCGCTACATCGGCCTGGTCCAGACGGTCTCCACCGTCCTCAAGTTCATCCCGCTGCTCTTCATCGCCGTCGTCGGGCTGTTCTTCTTCGACCCGGCCAACCTCGGCTCGTTCCACGAGGGCAGCGGCAGCGCGCTCGGCGGGATGTCCGCGGCCGCCGCGATCCTGCTCTACTCCTACGTCGGTGTGGAGTCCGCCGCGATGAGCGCGGGCGAGGTCCGCGACCCGGAGCGGAACGTCGGCCGGGCCACCGTCCTCGGCACCATCGGCTCCGCCGTGGTCTACCTCCTGGGCACCGTCGCCGTCTTCGGCACCGTCGCCCACGACAAGCTGGTGAAGTCCCAGGCGCCGTTCTCCGACGCGGTGAACGCGATGTTCGGCGGACACTGGGGCGGCACGGTCGTCGCGATCGCCGCCGTCGTCTCGATCATCGGCGCCCTCAACGGCTGGACCCTGATGAGCGCCCAGTCCCCGTACGCCGCGGCCAAGGACGGGCTGTTCCCCGCACCGTTCCTGACCAAGCGGCGCGGGGTGCCGACCTTCGGCGTCATCGCCGCCGGGGTGCTGGCCAGCGCCCTCACGGTGATCAACTACCTGATCGGCTCCGGCGGCGTCTTCGAGATCCTGGTACTGATCACCACCTTCTCGGCGACCGTGCCCTACCTCCTCGCCGCCGGCGCCCAGGTCTACTTCCTGCTCAGCGGCCGCCGCGACAAGGTCCGCCCGGCCCGCTTCGCCCGCGATCTGACCCTCGCCCTGACCGCCTTCGGCTTCACCTTCTGGCTCGTCGCCGGCGCCGGCTACGCCGCGATCTACCAGGGCGTGCTCTTCCTGTTCGCCGGCATCCTCGTCTACGCCTGGATGGCGGCCCGCCGTACCGCGCGCCGGGAGGAGGCGGAAACCGTGACGACGCCGCCTACGCCCGCGGACCACGAAGCGGTTCCCCCGCCCGCCGCAAGTGCCGCAGCGCCTCCGCATACGACCTGACCAGCCCGGTCTCGTGGTACGGGACACCGAGCTCGGCGCAGTACGCCCGCACGATCGTCCGCGCACGCCGCAGATGCGGTGTCGGCATGCTGGGGAAGAGATGGTGCTCGATCTGGTAATTGAGCCCGCCGAGCAGGAAGTCGATCAGCGCCCCGCCCCGGATGTTCCGCGAGGTCAGCACCTGCCGGCGTAGAAAGTCGGGCCGGGGGCCGCCCGTCAGCGTCGGCATCCCCTTGTGATTCGGTGCGAAGGTGCACCCCAGATAGACGCCGAACAGCGCCTGGTGGACGAGCAGAAAGGCGAGCGCCTTACCGGGCGACAGCACCAGGAACAGCGCGCCGAGATACAGCACGATATGCGTCAGCAGCAGCCCCGCCTCGCTGCCCCAGTGCTTCATGGTCGGCGACCGCAGCGCCCGGATGCTCGACACCCGGAGGTTGAACCCCTCCAGCGTGAGCAGCGGAAAGAACAGCTGCGCCTGATAGCGGCCGATGAAGCGGGGCAGCCCCTTGGCGGCCCGCGCCTGGTCCCGTGACCACACCAGGATGTCCGGCGCGACATCCGGGTCCAGCTCCTCGTGGTTGGGGTTGGCGTGATGCCGGGTGTGCTTGTTCATCCACCAGCCGTACGACATCCCCACCCCGAGGTTGCCGAACAGCAGCCCGCCGGTCACACTCGGCCGCCGCCCGCGGAACACCTGCCGGTGCGCCACATCATGGGTGACCAGCGCGACCTGCGCGAACACCACAGCCAGGAACGCGGCCACGGTCAGCTGCCACCAGCTGTCACCCAGCGCGAAGAACGCCACCCACCCCCCGGCGAACGCCAGCGTCACCAGCGCGAGCCGCACCGCGTAGTAGCCGGGCCGGCGCCGCAACAGCCCCGCCGCCACGATGCGCCGCGACAGCCGCGCGAAGTCGCTGCCCGAGTCCGTCGCCGGACCGGCGGCCGGCCGGGAGAATTCCACCCTCGTCGTCATACCGCCGAGTCTTCCGACCCGGCCCTTGCCCGGACAGCCGGTCCACCCCCGCACCGGACCGGGGGCTGGCGCCACCCGAGGGGGTGTGGCTGCCCTCCGGCGGGGCTGCTACCGGGCCGGTCGTGGCGCGCGAGCCATCGGCCCGTTCTTCACCGGGCCGTCACTGCCCGTGCCTGGCGCGGGCCGTCATCGCCCGGGCCAGGCGCCGTCCGTCATCGCCCCGCCCCGCCCCGGCCCCGCCCGGCGCGGTCCGGTATCGGCCCGGGCCTGGCGCGACCGGCGCGGCCGGGGCCCGGCGTGCCGGTCAGGGGCCCGACGCGCCACCGCCCTCCGCGCTATCCGCCCGCGGGCCCGCCGGGCTCCCCGGCCGCGCCACCGCCCTCCGCGCCCGCCTGGCTGAAGACGGGCAGTGCCCGTACCAGGTCGGGGGGAAGGGCGAGGCCCTCCTCGGTGGACGGGTTGACCGCCAGCCACAGATCGTCCGCCGGCCAGTTCGCGGCCAGCTCGACGACGGGGATGCTGAGTGCGGCGCCGGGATCTCCCCCGGCCGCCACCAGCGCGTCCTCGGTGGTGAAGACGGGGATGTAGCGATTGCCGTCCTGCTCGATGACCGGCAGCGAGACAGCGCCCTCCGGTCGCGGCTCCTCGCCCTCGACCGGCGGTGCCTGCGGCAGCAGGGCCATGCTGTTCGCCAGCTCGACCAGGGCGGCCTGGGTATCCGCCTCCGTCGCGGACCGCGCTCCCTCGGCGGACGATGCCTCGCTCGGGGGCGCGTTTTCGTCGGGTGTCGGGGTGCTCATGGCGTGTCCTCTCGTCGGCGTTGCTCACCGACCACCCGCTCGGCACGGGCGGACCCGGATTTGCCGCGGTCGCCGCCGGATGCCGCCCAGCGGCACGGGGCCGGGGCAAGCGTGGCAATACCCCCCAGGCTAGGCCGCCCCCCGTTCTGCGCAACGTCCACCACCAGCGAGGCGGCGGTCCGGCCCGTGAGCAGTGGTGACAGCGAGAGACACACCCCTCACCGACCGCCTGACGGGCCTCCCCGATCCCGTCCCCGACGGTCACCCGAATGGCGGCCCCCCTCGACCTCCGACCGGATCCGGGGCTACCCCAGCCACCCGCTCTGACCTGCACGGATACCAGCCGGTCCGGCCGCGCACAGTACCGCTGCCGTCGGCGGGCGGCAGCGCACCGGGTCCCGCATGACCGCATCAAAGACGCCCCGCCCATACTGACCCCCGAGGCATCGGCATCAGGAGATCCGACCGAGCTCATCTGGGGGTTGCATGAGTACCGGGTCCGACCATCCGGCCTTAGCGGCGAGTCGTTCGATGATGTGGCTTCGTCGAGTGGCGGTGCACCTCGGTGCGATGCATCTGAGTGGCGCGCTGCTGGTGCTCACCTTCCTTGTGCCGCCGGGGTGGGTGCTGGATGCCTACGGAGCGGCGCCGCCCGGCGATCCCACGGCGGATGTGCCACCGGTCATGATTCTGCTGGGCGCCCTGCTCGGCTGTGTGGCCTTCCATGTGGTGGTGCAGATCCCGTCAGGGCTGCTGGGCAGTTGGCTCGGAAGGAGGGGTGGAGTGCTTGCGAGCTATGCGGTCGCCGTGGCGATGGCCGGCGCGCTCACGCTCGTCTTCTTGTGGGGAGTCGTCGGAGTGGCCGATGCCGCCGAACTCGGCTCCTTGTGGCTCGACTACATGGCGCGCGGCGCGTTGGGCCTGGCCGGGTACATCGGGCTGACGTCCGCCCTCTGGCCCCGTCCTGCGCGCCCGTTTCCCGGTGTTGAGGGCTGACGCTTCCTTTCGCTTCGGCCGCTGCCTTCCTGGACGGGGGCGGGGCCTGAACGATCCCTTCCGGTCGTGTTCGGTCGTTGTTGTTCAGCGTGCAACCATCGCCCCCCGTTGCAAGTCCTCCACATGCAACACGAGTTCATCAGACTGTGGAGGGGATCTCTCTTGCCTAAGCGTCCTGCTGTCGCCGCTGCCGCCGTCCTTGCCGGCGCGCTGTCCTTTCTCGCCGCCGCGCCGGCCCAAGCCGCGGAGTACCACTCGGCGTTGAAGATCCGGGGGGTCCAGTACGACGCGCCCGGCCGGGACTCCAACAGCTGCTCCTCGGGCAACACTCACCAGGAGTACCTGACGATCAAGAACTACTCGTCGTCGGCGACCATCAACCTCAAGGGCTACGTCGTCAAGGACGCCACCGGAAACCGCTTCACCTTCACCGCCAGCCACTACCTTGAGCCCGGCGACTACGTGAAGCTTCGGGGCGGCCACGGCACCGATTCCGACCGGTACGACGTGGTCTACCGCGACAACTGCAACTTCCTGTGGAACAACGACCGCGACACGATCTACCTGTACAAGCCCTCCGGCAGCCGCTCGGACGTCCACTCCTACACGAAGAGCGGGTCGGACTCCGACGGCGACGGCTACATCCGCTATCACCGCTGAGCGCTCATTACCTCGTAGGTAATCGACCCTCCCCCCGCCGCCCGGCAAGGTGAAGGCATCGGTTCACGGGCCGGCGCACTCCGGCCCGTGAACCGGTGTCAGGCCGCGATGCCGTTCAGCCGGCATGCGGCACATCGTGCGAGGAATGGGGAGTTCGGGATGACGCAGCATCAGGAGCAGGTCATTCAGCAGGTGTCCGTGGCGGGGGACCGGTACGCCGCGGCCGTCGCGCGGTACTTCGAGGCGTGGAACGCGCGGGAGGAGGGGGCGCTGGGGAAGGCCGTGGAGGCGGCGTTCGGTGCGGACGTGAGGTATACCGATCCGCTGGCGGATGTCGTGGGGCGGGACGGGCTGGCGGCCGCGATCGCCGGGGCCCATGCGCAGTTCCCCGGTTATGAGTTCCGGCAGGTGGGTGCGGTGGACGGGCACCACGACATCGCGCGGTTCGGGTGGGAGCTGGTCAGCCTGGCGGACGGGTCGGCGCCGGTGGCCGGGTTCGATGTGGTGCGGCTGGGGGAGGACGGGCGGATCGGGTCCGTCCTCGGGTTCCTGGACCGGGTGCCGGCTGTGTGAGACCGCCGGTGGCGCCCGCCCCTCATAGCCCCGCCTTGCGCAGATACGCGGCAGTCTCCGGGTCGGCCGGCAGGAAGGTTTCCACGGCCAGTTCGGAGACCGTCACATCCATGGGGGTGTTGAAGGTGGCGATGGTGGAGACGAAGGACAGCACGGTGTGCTGGTGCTCGATCATCATGGGGAGGGCGAAGGGGACGTGCTCACCGAGGGCTGCCTTTTCGCGGCCGCCCGGGGGCAGGGGGTAGGCGCTCACCTCGTCGTAGAGCGCGCGCAGGGGAGCCGAGCGCATCAGGGCCAACTGCCGCTCCATCTGGGAGAGCAGGTGGCCGCGCCACTCCCGGTAGTTGCGGATGCGCGGGGCCAGGCCCTCGGGGTGCATGGTGATCCGCATGGCGTTCAGCGGTGGCTCCAGCAGCGCCGGGGCGACGCCCTCCAGCAGCGTGCTGATCCCGCGGTTCGCCGCCTGGACCTGGTAGGTCCCGTCGACCACCAGCGCGGGAAACGGTTCGTAGCCGGTCAGCAGCCGTTCCATGCCGGCGCGCAGGGCGGTCATCGACGGGTCGTCCAGCGGGGTCTCCGGGAAGGTCGGGGCGTAGCCCGCCGCGATCAGCAGGGCGTTGCGCTCCCGTACGGGGACGTCGAGATGCTCGGCGAGCCGTAGCACCATCTCCTGGCTGGGACGGGAGCGGCCGGTCTCGATGAAGCTGATGTGGCGGGCGGAGGAGTCGGCGCGCAGCGCCAGTTCCAGCTGGCTGATCCGGCGCCGGTCGCGCCATTCGCGCAGCAGCGCGCCCACACCCGTGGTCGTCTCCGGCGACGACGCCGCAGCAGTTGTCATGGGAGGGACGGTAGCCGAGGGGCGGGAGGGGGCGAGCCGGCCGACCCCTACGGGAGGGCCGGGGTGACCAGGGGCGGCGGGCCCCACCCCTACGGGAGAGGTGCCTCCCGCGCCGCCGGTCCGCGCGAAAGGACCGCCGGCGTGACACGCTGGGAACGGCGCGGCCGCCGCGGCAGCGGGGGGCTGCCCGGACCGCGCGACGTATCGGAAGCCGGCTCCTCGGCGGCCGGCCCACACGGCGAGAGGTGAGCGTGATGAGTGCTCAGGTGGAACCGCTCAGTGACAAGGAGATCGAGGAGCGTCTCGCGGAGCTGCCCGGGTGGTCCGTGGAGGGGGACTCGCTGCGCCGTCACTATCTCTTCCACGGGCATGTCCCGGCCGTCGCCATGGTCGTCCATATCGCGCAGATCCAGGAGGAGTTGGGGCACCATGCCGATCTCACCCTGGGCTACAACCGGGTCGGCATCGCGCTGAACACCCACAGCATCGGCGGCCGGGTCACCCACCTCGACTTCGGTCTCGCCCGCCGTATCGAGGACATCGCGCCGGGCCACGGAGTGCGCTGACCCCGCGGCCGCTCAGCTGCCGCTGCGGGGCCGCACCACTCGCCCCGCGCGGGCCAGCTCCACATTGAACTGGGCGCCGGACAGCAGCGACAGGTGGGAGAACCACAGCCAGATCAGGAACACCACCGGGCCGGCGAGCGAACCGTAGAGCCGGTTGAAGGTGCCGACGTACGAGGCGTAAAGGGCGAATGCGGCCGAGGAGATCAGCCAGAGGAGCACGGCGACCACACCGCCGGGGGCGGCCCGGCGCACCCCGCGGGAACTGGGCGGCCCGGAACGGAACAGCACCATCGCCAGCACCGTGGCCAGGAGCAGCAGCAGCGGCCACTTCAGCAGATTCCAGGTCGCCTCGCCCGCCTCGCCGAGCCCCACGGCCCGGCCCAGCGCGGTCGCGATCGGGCCGCTCACCAGCAGCGCCACCGCACTGCTGATCAGCAGCGCCATCAGCAGCAGCGCCGTGCACAGGATGCGCGGCGCCTTGCGCCACGGCGGCCGGTCGTCCTTCGTGCGGTGCATGGCGTGCAGCGCGCGGCGGAACACCGCCAGATAGCTGCACGACGACCACAGCGCACTGATCAGGGCGCCGCCCAGCACCACCCACGCCGCGGTCTGCTGATGCGCCATCCCGACCAGCGCCCGGTGGACGGCCGGGCCCGAATCGGCCGGGGCGAACGAACTGATCTGGTTGATGAGCTGTTCGGTGGCCGGCGGATCGGCGAGGCCGATCAGCGAGACCGTGACGATCAGCGACGGCAGCAGCGCCAGCACCGAGTAGTACGTCAGGCTCGCGGCCCAGTCCGTCACATCGTCGTGCCACACGGACAGTGGCGTACGGCGCAGCGCGGTACGGATCTGGGCCCAGGTCGGCAGTGCGGCCGGCTTCCTCGGCCCCGCCGCCCCGAGTGCCCGGTCCAGCTGTGTCGGGTCCAGCCCGCGGCGCATACCGCTCCCGCCCATGTCGTATCCGTCCTTTCCGTCGGTCCGCCCTGCATCATCTCCCGCCCCGGACGCCGCCCACGACACACGGCCGGCCGGTGCCCCGCTCAGTCCAGCCCGCGTGCCCGCTTGAACCGCACCAGCCCGTCCGCCAGGTCCAGCACCGGATCCGGGTAGTCGTACGCCGCCCGCTCGGGCCCGGACAGCTTCCAGGGCTGGTGCACCGCCGCGCCCGCGAGGCCCGCGAGCTCGGGCACCCAGCGCCGTACATAGTCGCCCCGGGGATCGAACCGCCGGGCCTGGACGAGGGGATTCAGCACCCGGTTGGGCCGGGTATCGGTGCCGGTGCCGGCCACCCACTGCCAGTTGAGCTGGTTGTTCGCCATATCGCCGTCCACCAGCAGATCCAGGAAGTGCCGCGCGCCCACCCGCCAGTCCACATACAGCGTCTTGGTCAGAAAGCTCGCCACCAGCATCCGGGCCCGGTTGTGCAGCCACCCCTCGTGCAGCAGCTGCCGCATCCCCGCGTCGACCACCGGGTAGCCGGTACGGCCCGCCTTCCAGGCCGTCACCTCGGCGCGGTCGAAGCGCCAGCGGTCGCCCCGCGCGCGGTAGTCGGCACGCGCCGCGTCGGGACGGGCCGCCAGCACCTGATGGTGGAAGTCCCGCCAGGCCAGCTGGCGTACGAACGCCTCGGCACCGGCGTCCCGGCGGGCCGCCGCCTTGTGCACCAGCTCCACCGGAGACAGGCACCCGAAGTGCAGATACGGGGACAGCCGCGAGGTGGCGTCGCCCGGCAGATCGTCCTGCCGGTCCTGGTAGTCGGCCATGCCCGACCGCTGCCAGGCCCCGAACCGGCGGCGCCCCGCCCGTTCGCCGCCCTCCGGCAGCGCGGGCGAGGGCGTGCCGTCCGGGCACAGCACCCGCGCGGACGGCAGCTTCTCGGACCGCACCCCGGCGGGGACCCGTACGGAGCGGGGCGCGGGCAGCACCGACCGCCGCTCCGCCGCCTGCCAGCGCCGGAAGTACGGGGTGAAGACCGCGAAGTGGTCCCTGCCCGGCCCGGAGGGCAGCACCGCGCCGGGCGGCAGCGCCGTGATCACCGCGTCATGGACCACCAGGGCCCGCCCCGCCGACGCCAGCTCCGCCCGCAACCGCCGCTCCCTGCGCAGCGCATAGCCGCTCACCCCGGCCGCGAGATGCACCTCCCCGGCCCCGGTCTCCGCCGCCACCCGGCAGGTCTCGGTGACCACATCCCCCGTACGGATGACCAGCCGACCGCCCCGTTCGCGCAGTCCCGCATCGAGATCCGCCAGCGCATCGGCCAGAAAGGCGGCCCGGTTGGGCACCACGAACCCGGCGTCGGCGATGCCCGTGTCGACGACGAACAGCGGTACCACCCGGCGCGCGGCGCGCAGCGCGGCATGCAGCACCGGCTGATCGTGCAGCCGCAGGTCGGAGCTGAACAGGCAGATCGCGACATCCATGCCCTACGTCTACACCGAACGGCGCCGCGCGGGGCGCCGGTCGGGGGCGACCGCCTGTCGGCCGGGCGCCCCGCCCGTCAGGCGAAGGGCAGTCCGCGCCACGGCGAGGACGGGTCCTGGGTGAGCACGCGGTGCAGATGCACCGCTTCCGCGTACTGCGGCCCGAACCAGCCGTTGTCGAACGCCAGCATCCGGCCCAGGGCATAGCCCGCGGCGAACTCCTCCCACGAGCCGTACACCTCCCGCGCCCGCGCGGCGACCTGCTGCACGGCCTGTTCGGCCTGGTGCGGTGCGCACAGCCGGGCGCCCAGGCCCCAGCGGACGAGACCGACGGCATGCGCAAGGTCCAGCGCCACCAGGGACACCACCCGGCCCTCGGCCGGCAGCAGCCCGTCCGCGCGGAACCGCTCCTCGTACCGGGTCACGAGCTCGGGGACGGCAGGCGATTGCGCCGCGTCCCGGGAGCCCGCGCTCTCCGGCTGCTCGCCGGCCGCGTCCTTTGGGGCCCCGGCATCCCGGGCGCGGGCCCGCAGCGCCGTCTCGGTCTCCGCCGGTACGAACTGACCGCCGAGCAGCTGGTCCAGCCGCTGCTGCCAGGTGCCGGGATCGGTCACCGACCACTGGTCGCGCAGGGTCTGGGCGTCCGCGGCGTGGTCGAGGAAGGCCGTACCGAGTTCGTTCCACGGCACGCTGTGGTGCACCGCGATCGGCGCACCGCACGCCAGCCCCTGCGCGACGGGGCCGTGCAGCGGACCCCCGTAGTGCGTGACGAGCAGTCCGCCCGGCCGCACCCCGACCTGGGCACGGACCCGCATCCAGGCGGCCCGGTGGCCGGGTGACGCGGCGAGATACGCGGCGCACGGCGTCCCGGGGTTCACCGCGAGGCGCCACTTGTCGTTCGGCCAGTCCTGTGCCAGTTCCTCGACGGAGACACGGTCGAAGAACTGCTGCGGCTGCCACGGCGGCAGCATGCCGCGGGTCAGGACGGGAATGCATTTCGCACCCGCCGCCGGGTCGTCGTAGACGGGCAGCGGGTCCTGACCCTGCTGGGGTACCGCCAGATACAGATCCTCACCGGCGATTGCCGCGACCTGACCGTCCCAGTCCCCACGCGCCGTTGCTTCGCACAGCCGCCGCTCGGTATCCGTCGGCGGCATCCATCCCGGAGTAGCCACAGGCCAAGACCCTACGATCACCCCTTCTGGCGGGGGAACGGGGGGCCGTTGGCCCGCAGGATTGCACGCGCACCACCCGTCACGGAGGCTCGACGCATGAGCGACCACGACCGTCCCGGACCCGGGCACCACCACCGGCACGACAGCGTCCACCCCGACTGGGAGGTGCTCGGCCCGGACCTCGAACGAGCCGCCGAGCTGTACACGCCGCTCTACGAACAGGCCGCGTCCTGGCTGCGCGAGGCCGCTCCCGGCGGAGTGCGCAGGGTGCTGGACATCGGCAGCGGTCCGGGCGTCGTCAGCTGTCTGCTGGCCCGTGCCTTCCCGGACGCCGAGGTGGTGGCGGTGGATGCCACCGGGGCACTGCTGGAGCGGGCCCGCGACCGGGCGGTGCGCCTGGGCCTCGGCGACCGGGTCCACACCCAACTCGCCGAGGTCCCGGACGGCCTCGACGCCCTCGGCGGCGCCGACCTCATCTGGTCGAGCAAGGCGCTGCACCATGTCGGTGACCAGCGTGCCGCGGTCGCGGCCCTGGCCGCTCATCTGCGGCCCGGCGGACTGCTCGCCCTCGCCGAGGGCGGCCTCACCCCGCGCTTTCTGCCGCGCGACCTCGGCATCGGCCGCCCTGGACTTCAGTCCCGGCTCGACGCCGCCGGTGAGGAGTGGTTCAGCGAGATGCGTGCGGCGCTGCCGGACACCGTCGACGAGACCGAGGACTGGCCGGCCTTCCTCGCCGACGCCGGTCTGCGCGCGCCGGGCACCCGCAGCTTCCTGCTGGATCTGCCGGCCCCGCTGTCCGCCGTCGCCCGCGCCTACGTCGTGACCACCCTGACCCGGGCGCGCGACATGTACGGCGACCGCCTCGACGAGGACGACCGCACCGCCCTGGCCCGCCTCACCGACCCCGAGGACGCCGCCGGGATCACCCGCCGTCCCGATGTCTTCTTCCTGTCGGCGCAGACGGTCCACACGGCGCGGGCGTAGCGGAGCCGGTTCGGTGGGCCGGGGCCGGAAAGCCCCTGGCCACCGGCCTTCCCGGCCCGGATCAGCCCTGATTCATCGGCTTGGGAGCGATGACGGCGAAGGTCGCGCCCTGCGGGTCGCTCACCACGGCCATCCGGCCGGCGATCATGTCGAAGGGCCGCTGTAGCGCAGCGCCGCCGGCCGCGGTCACCTTCTCGACCGTCTCATCGACGTCCGCCACCGAGAAGTACGCCAGCCAGTGCGAGGGGGTGTCGGTCGGCATCTGCTCGGACATCGGCTGCATCCCGCCCACCGGACGGTCGTTCACCTGGAGGGAGTAGTAGTTGTCGGCGCCCTCCATGGGGCTGCTCTCGATGCCGAGGGCCGACTTGTAGAACGCGGCGGCGGCCGACGGGTCGGTGGTGTTGAGCTCGTTCCAGATCAGCGCGCCGTGTTCGTTGACGATGCCGGCGCCGGGGAAGTCCCTGGGCTGCCAGACGCCGAACACCGCTCCCGTGGGGTCGGCCGCGATACACATCCGGCCGAGCGTCATCACGTCCATGACCGGCATCAGGACCGTGCCGTCGGCTCCCCGCACGGCCTCGGAGGTGGCGTCCGCGTCGGCGGCCGCCAGGTAGGTGGTCCACACGGTCGGCGGTGCGGGCTGGCCGCCCATCTCGACCGCGGCCATGATTCCGGCGACCGGCTTGCCGTGGAGCTCACAGACCGCGTAGCCACCGGTCTCCGGGGGCCCGATCTCTCCGGTCCACCCGAAGACCTGCGAGTAGAAGTCGATGGCCGCTTGCTGGTCAGGGGCCGCGAGGTCGATCCAGCAGGGCGTCCCGGGCTGATAGGGAGCTGTGACTTCAGGCATCAAGGCCTCCTCGATGGGGCGCCTCCCGCCGTTGCGGCAGACGGGAGGAGCAGAACGCGGAGGGGTCGCGGCCCCGGTCGGCACGCCTCGGGAGCCACCCCACACTCACCCTCCACAGTCACCGCCGTCCGCCGAGCCCGCCACTCGGGTACGACTCGGGGGGGGGGGGGGGGGGGGGGGGGTGGCCCGCCCAGGGGGGGGGGCGGGCCCGGCGCAAGGGTGGTGGGGCCTGG
>NZ_JBVHZH010000047.1:59287-67600 GCF_055574515.1 Streptomyces sp. NPDC029466 | reverse complement strand
GGGAGAATAGATGGGGACAGGGGATGCGACGGTGGCCCAGCAGAATTTTGCGACCCCCCCCCCCCCCCCCCCGCCCCCCCCCCCCACCCCCCCTCCCCCCCCCCCCCCCCCCCCCCCGCCGTGGCTCCGGCCGCTTCACCCGTCACCGGGGCGTACCGCCCGGGCCCGTACGGTCTGCGGTGGGCTGTGGCGGAAGTGCAGGGTGAAGGTGAGCCGGTCGCCGGGCGCAAGCCGGGGCGGCGGGCTGACCATGACGTCCAGGCCGGTCGGCGTCATCCTCAGCGCGGCGCCGGCAGGGACGGTGACGGTGCGGACCATCGCCATCTTCCGGGCGTTGTTCCCGATGTCGACGGTGCGGCTGAGCATCGCGCGATGGCCGGCCGGGCCGGTGACGCCGGTCAGGACGTCGTCCGCGCCACCGGAGTTGCGGATGGTGAAGAACGCGGCGGTGGCCTCGGAGCCGCCGGCGATCAGCACCCGCCCCTCGGGGACGCTCAGCTTCGCGGGGGTCCCCGCGTTGCCGGTGGCGGTCCAGAGGGCGAGGACGTTGAGCGTCACCAGACAGGTGAGCAGCGGTACGGCGACGGCCGAGAGGGGCAGCCGTTTCATCGGGTCTCCCAACGTGCTTGTGCCCGCGGGCTGTGGGGGCGGCGGGCGGACGTGCCGGCGCCGCCCGGCCGCCAGGCGCGCAGCCGGAGGCTGTTGCCCACGACGAGCAGTGAGCTGGCGGACATGGCGGCCGCGGCCGGCATCGGACTGAGCAGGCCGACGGCGGCGAGCGGCAGGGTGACGAGGTTGTAGCCGAAGGCCCAGACGAGGTTGCCGCGGATGGTGCCCAGGGTGCGCCGGGCCAGGTGCACGGCGTCGGCGATGGCCTGGAGGTCCTCGCGTACCAGGGTCACATCGGCCGCGCCGATCGCGGCGTCGGTGCCGCTGCCCATGGCGATCCCGAGGTCGGCGAGCGCGAGGGCCGCCGCGTCATTGACCCCGTCGCCGACGACGGCGACCCGGCCGCCCTGTTCCTTGAGGGTGGTGACGAGGGCGGCCTTGTCCTCGGGGCGGGCCTCGGCATGGATCTCGGTGATGGCGAGATGGCCGGCCACCGCGCGGGCGGTCGCGGCCCGGTCGCCGGTGGCCAGCACCGGCCGCAGGCCCAGGCGGCGCAGCCGGTCGACGGCGCGATAGCTGTCGGGGCGGAGGGCGTCACCGATGGCGAGCACGGCCTCCGGGGTGCCGTCGACGATGACCAGGACGGCGGTGTGGCCGGCCGTCTCCGCGGTGCGCACCGCGTCCGGCAGCGGCGCCGGCAGGCCGGTGAGGTCACCGGGCCGGGTGACCTCCACCCGGCGGCCGTCCGCGGTGCCGCGAACGCCGTGCCCCGGCGTGGCGCTGAAGTCCGTGACGGGTGGCAGTGGTTGGTCCGGCTGCTGCTCGTCCGCGTAGGCGGTGACGGCGCGGGCCAGCGGATGCTCGGAGCCCTGCTCGACGGTGGCGGCCAGCCGCAGCGCGGCCGCGGCGTCGAGGCCGCCGGTGCGCGGGGTGAGGGCGGTGACGCTCATCCGGCCGGTGGTGAGGGTGCCGGTCTTGTCGAGAACGACGGTGTCGATGCGGCGCAGCCGCTCCAGCGCCTCCGGTCCCCGGACCAGGATGCCCAGCTGGGCGCCCCGGCCGGTGGCGGCCAGCAGCGCGGTCGGGGTGGCCAGCCCGAGCGCGCAGGGGCAGGCGACGACGAGGACGGCCACCGCGGCGGTGATCGCCGCCTGCGGCTCGGCCCCGGCGCCGAGCCAGAAGCCCAGTACGCTGACCGAGACGGTCAGGACGGCGGGCACGAAGACGGCCGCCACCGCGTCGGCCAGCCGCTGGACCTTGGTCTTGCCGGTCTGGGCGTCCTCGACGAGCCGGGTGATGCGGGCGAGTTGGGTGTCGGCGCCCACCGCGTCGGCCCGTACCTCCAGCAGGCCACCGGAGTTGACCGCGCCGCCGACGACCGCCGCGCCCGGACCGACCTCGACGGGGCGGCTCTCGCCGCTGATCAGGGACAGATCCAGGGCGGAGCTGCCCTCCACGACGGTGCCGTCGGTGGCGACCCGTTCGCCGGGCCGGACCAGGAAGTGGTCGCCGGCCCGCAGCCGGCTCACCGGGATGCGCCGCTCGCCGTCCGGCGTCCGTACGGCGACGTCCTTGGCGGCGAGTTCGGCCAGCGCGCGGAGCGCGGCGCCGGTGCCGCGCCGGGCCCTGGCCTCCATCCGCCGTCCGGCCAGCACGAACAGCGGTACGCCGACGGCGGCTTCGAGGTAGACGTGGGCCGTGCCGTCGCCCGCGGTGGGCAGCAGGCTGAACGGCATCGTCATCCCCGGCGCACCGGCCCCGCCGAGGAACAGCGCATAGGCGGACCAGAGGAAGGAGGCCGCGACACCGAGGGAGACCAGGGTGTCCATGGTTGCCGCGCCGTGCCGCAGTCCGCGGAGCGCACGGGTGTGGAAGGTGGCGGCGCCCCAGACCGCGACGGGGGCAGCGAGCACGAAGCACAGCCACTGCCAGTTGCGGAACTGCCAGCCCGGCACCATCGACAGGACCAGGACGGGGAGCGAGAGCAGGGCCACCGCCAGCAGCCGGTGCCGCTCGGCGCGGGTGCCGTCATCCGCCGGGTCCTGGGGGCCTGCGGCTTCCGGGGCGTCGCGGGCGTCCTCGGCGTCCTGGTGGCCGGTGGGCGGCAGCCGGTCCCCCGGGGCCGGCTCGGGGGCAGGTTCGCGGAGCTGTGCGGTGAACCCGGCCGCCTCGACGGTGCCGATGAGGTCGGTGACGGAGACCGCCGCGGGGTGGCTGACCGTGGCCCGGCCCGTGGCGAGATTCACCGAGGCGGCGACGCCGTCCAGCCTGCCGAGCTTCCTCTCGACCCGGCCCACACAGGCGGCACAGGTCATCCCGCCGATGGTGAGGGTGGTGCTGCGGACCGGGGCGGGGGCGAGGTCCGGCGACGGGGTGACGGGCCGCGGCTCCGGCGTCATCGCGGTGCTCCCACCGGCACCGGGCGGGGCGCCGGGGCACCCATGCCGTGCATCCCGCCCATGTCCCCGTCATCGGTGGGCGTGGACCCTCCCATACGGGTGCCGCCGGCCGGGTGCAGCCCCGGAGCCACCGGCCCGACGGCGGCGCCTGCCGCGTACGACAGCATGCCGAGCACCACCAGCAGCGCGAGGAAACCGATGACCGACCGGGCGGGCAGCAGCCGTGTGACGGCCTGGCGAAGAGGGGGCCGACTGCGGTCGGCCGAAGAGCTGGACATCGCGTCATCGTGGCAGCTGACGGCGGCGCCCAGCGGCCGTTCCGGGGCTTGTGCGCACGTGAGGTTTGTCCCGTTCCGCCGCCGGAACTCACCGGCTTCCGCGCCCGACTAACTGGGTTTGGACGGTGTCCCCCGGGTGTCCCCCCAGTGTCCCTCGCACCCCGCGCGTTGCTGCCGCCAGGCCGAAATCTCCCTCGGCGGGAACTCGGGGCGCCCGTTGTCCGACCTCTCCAACGCCGCGCCAACCAGGCGCCGCTCCCCCACACTTGAGGAGAACGCTGTGTCACCTTCGTCCGAACTCGTCGAGCTGTACGGGCCGGAGTACAAACGCGACCCCTATCCGCTGTATGCCGAGCTGCGGGAGCGCGGGCCGGTCCACCGGGTGCGCTTCCCCAGCGGGGTGTGCGCCTGGCTCGTCACCGGCTACGAAGCCGCGCACCGGGCCCTCACCGACCCCCGGCTGGGCAAGCACCACTCGCGGGGCAACGCGGCCTGGCGGGCCCGCGCCTCGATCATGCCCGAGCCCCAGCACTCCCAGCTCCAGGTGCATCTGCTCCATCAGGATCCGCCGCGGCACACCGCACTGCGCCGGCTGATCACCGATGCCTTCGCACCGCAGCGGGTCGAGGCGCTGCGCCCGCGCTTCCAGGCGATGGCCGAGGCCCTGCTCGACGGGCTCCCGGACAGCGGCGGTGCCGACCTGGTCGAGGTCTTCGCCGCCCGCTTCCCCTTCCAGGTGCTCGCCGAAGTCATCGGGCTGCCAGAGGAGTTCGCGGACCGCTTCGACCGGGACTGGGGGAAGGTCGTCCAGCCCGTGGGGCCCGAGGACCCGGGCCGGCCGGCGTACGAGGCGCGGCTGCGCGGGCTGCAGCAGTACATCGCCGATCTGGTCCGCCACAAGCGCGCCGAGAGCGGCGAGGATCTACTCTCCCGGCTGGTGGCCGCCCGCGACACGGGGCGGCTCGGCCAGGAGGAGCTCGATTCGATGGTCTTCCAACTACTGGTGGCGGGCCAGGAACCGGTCACAAACCAGATCACCACGGCGCTGGTCACCCTGCTGCGCCACCCCACGCAGCTCGCCAGGCTGGCCGGCCGGCCCGAACTGCTGCCGCAGGCCGTCGAGGAACTCCTGCGCCATGACAGCGCCTTCGAGCTGACCACCTGGCGGTTCTTCGCCGAGGACACCGAGCTGTACGGCACCCGCATCCCGGCGGGCGACTCCGTCATCGTGTCGCTGAGCGCGGCCAACCGCGACTCCCGGCAGTTCCCCGATGCGGACGCCCTGCACTTCGACCGGACCCCCAACCCGCATCTCGCCTTCGGCCACGGGATCCACTTCTGCCCCGGCGCCGCACTCGCCCGTATCGAACTCCAGGTCGCTCTGGGCACCTTGCTGAGACGGCTGCCGGACCTGCGGCTCGCCGTCCCGGAGGACGAGCTGGCCTGGACCCCGGCCGTCCTGGCGCGCGGTGTCGGCCGGCTGCCGGTGACCTACGGCGGCTGCCCGTACGCGGGCTCCGGTGCGAACGGGCCCGATGCCGCGTGCTGACCAGCCCGGCGCCTCCGCGTCCGGGGGCGTCCTCCGACCTCCCGGCCCGCTGTGCCGAGGTGCTCGCCGCGCTCCTGCCCTATCGGCGCACGCTGGAGCCCGCCCACGGGGAGGCCCCCGACGCCTTCCCCACCCACCTGGGGCGGCTCGCCGTCCCGGTGGCCGCGGGCGAGCCGATCGTCTTCACCCTGCCGGGCTTCCCCTGCAAGTCCCCCAACCCGGCCAAGGTGTTGGGCCACCTCCCCGATGAGGGCGAACGGCTGGCCCTGCGCTTCCTGGACGCGCTCTGCGCCCGGATCGCGGCCCTCCACCCGCCCGGTGCGCGGGTGGTCATCTGCTCGGACGGACATGTCTTCAGCGATCTCATTCAGGTGCCCGACCGCGACATCGACGCCTATGCCGACGCGCTGCGCGCACTGATCCACGACGAGGGTCTGACCCGGCTCGATGTCTTCGATCTGCGGGATGTCTACGGTCAGCGGCTGTCCCACGACGCCAAGCGGTCCCTGGTCCACCAGCGCTACGCCCCGGACCTGGAGACCCTGCGGTCCCTGACCCGCACCGACGAGCCGACCCGGCGGCTGTACCAGGGCATCACCCGGTTCCTCTTCGAGGACTCCGTCGCCTTCGCGGGGACCCGTTCGGCCCTTCAGCGCAGCTGCCGGCGGCGCGCGTACGGGGTGATGCAGCGCAGCTGCGCCTGGGGCGAGCTGATCGCCGCCCACCATCCGGAGGCGTTCCGGCTCTCCATCCATCCGCAGCCGCGGGACTCGGCCAAGTTCGGCATCCGGCTGCTCGAAGCGCCGGACGCGTGGCTGACGCCCTGGCACTCATGTGTGCTGGAACATCCCGGCGGGCGGCGGGAGTTGCTGCACCGGTCGGAGGCCGAGCGGCTCGGCCGGCTGGTGTATCGCCAGGGGCGGCCGAGCCACTTCATGGCCGGGTGAGGGGGCGGGGTGGGCGTCACCCGCCGTGGTGACGAATCACCACAGCACCGGAAGGCCGAACCCCAGCCCCTGCCCCCGCCCCCCGACATCGCTCACCGCGCCCATCGTGGCGTCCACGCCCCGTCCGCGCGGTCGGCCGGCCGTGTGGAGCCGAGGTAGCCGCGCAGGGTGGTGAGGGCGGGGTGGGGGTTGTCGGTGCGCCAGATCAGGGAGTGGGGGTAGACCGGCGTCGGGTGGTGTACGGGCACGCGTCGCAAGTCCTGGCCGGCGGGCCAGACGAGGCGGGTGTTCTCACCGACGAAGGTGGCCAGTGCGGCGGAGTCGGCGATCGTGTCGAGGAGTGGTTCGGTGCCGAAGTCGGGGCCGGTCACCTCGATGGTGAGGCCGAACTCGGTGGCCAGGTCCTCGTAGTAGGCGGCCCATTCCGTACCGGCGACGATGCCGGGCATCCAGATCCGGTGCCCGGCGAGCTGCGCGGGGGTGACCGTACGGGCGGTGGCGAACGGATGGGCCGGGCCGGTGAGCAGCTGGATGGGCTCGTCGAAGACCCAGGCGGCCTCGACGCCGTCGGGGAGCCGGCGCGCGGGCAGGGTGACCGCGCGGAAGGACGCGTCGATGGTGCCCGAGCGGACCGCGGCGAAGGCCGCGTCGGCGTCGAAGAGCGTCACCACGTCGAGTTCGGTGTCGGGGTGCGCGCGATGGAAGTCGCGCAGCAGACCCGCCGGACAGAGGCGCCGGCCGATCACATCGATGCGGAGCGCGCGGCTGCCGGGCCGGACCGAAGCCGCTGCCCGCTCCGCGGCACGGAGCAGCTCGCGGGCGTGCGGCAGGAACGCCTGCCCGTCGATGGTGAGCCGGGCGCCGCGCGCGGTGCGGGTGAACAGCCGCACGCCGAGGTCCTTCTCCAGCGCGGCGATGCGCTTGGAGACGGCCTGCTGGGTGATCGAGAGGGTGGTGGCGGCGTCCTGGAATTGTCCCGCGTCGGCGACGGCGACGACGGTGCGCACGGCGGTGAGATCCACGCCCGGCAGTGTATTCACACAACGTGTGGTTGTGGCCTGCCGGGTCGTTTGGTTGTTTGATCGGGTGGCTTGCTGCTGGCTTTGATGGATCCGGTCAACGTGAAGTTGTTCGGGCGGAGATCAAGGGAAGTGGTGGGCGTGGGGGGCAGACGGTCGCTGGGGCGGCAGTTCGGGTGGCTGTGGGCGGCGTACGGGGTCAGTGCGTTCGGGACCCGGCTCGCGTTCGACGCCTTTCCGTTGCTCGCGGTGCTGGTGCTGCACAGCGGGCCGGCGGCGGTGTCACTGCTGGCCGCCGCGGGGCCGGCGGTGGGGGCGGTGGTGGCGGTGCCGCTCGGCCCGTGGGTGGAGTTCCGCCGCAAGCGGCCGGTGATGATCGCGATGGATCTGGCGCGGTGCGCGGCGCTGCTGACCGTCCCCGTCGCGTTCGTCCTCGGTCTGCTCGGCTTCGTCCAGCTCCTGGTCGTGTCGGTCGTCGTCGTCGCGGCGGACATCACCTTCAACGCGGCCGGCGGCGCCTGTCTGAAGGCGCTGGTGCGGCCGGCGGACCTGCTCGTCGCGAACTCCCGGTTCGAGTCGACGAACTGGACCGCCACCGTGCTCGGTCCCCCGCTCGGCGGGGCCGCGACCGGGCTGTTCGGTCCGGTGCTGACCGTGCTGGCCGATGCGGTCAGCTATCTGCTCTCGGCAGCGGGAATCCGTGCGATCGGCGGCAAGGAACCGCGGCCCGTACGCACCGGTGCGCCACGGCTCCGCGCCGGGGACCTGCTCGAAGGGTGGCGCCACCTCCTGGCCCACCCGGCGCTGCGCCCGCTGTTCTTCAACACGGTCCTGGTCAACGGCCTGATCATGGCGACGTCGCCGCTGCTGGCCGTCCTTCTGCTCGGCCGGCTCGGGTTCGCCCCCTGGCAGTACGGTCTCGCCTTCGCGGTGCCCTGCGTCGGCGGGCTGATCGGCGCACGACTGGCCCGCCGGCTCGTCGCCCGGTTCGGGCAGCACAAGGTCCTGTTGACGGCCGGGACGCTGCGGGCGTGCTGGTCGCTCGGGCTGGTCTTCGTCGGCCCCGGCACCGCCGGGCTGGTGCTCGTCATGGTCGTCGAGCTGGGGCTGATCGCCTGCATGGGCGTGTTCAACCCGGTGTTCGCCACCTACCGGCTCGACCGGACGGCACCGGACCGGGTCACCCGCACCCTGTCCGCGTGGTCGGTCACCAGCAAGGCCACCACCGCGGCCCTGACCGGGCTGTGGGGCCTGCTGGCCGCCCTGATCGGCCCCCGCGGCGCGATCGCGGCCGCCGGTCTCCTCATGCTGGCGACCCCGCTCCTGCTCCCCCGGCGCGAGCACGCGCCGCAGCATGAACGGGAAGTGGCTGCAAGTTACCTCTGACAATGACCGGGCGGGGCGTCGGCCGTGGCCAACAGGCGGTGGGGGGGGGGGGGGGGGGGGGGGGGGGGGGGGGGAGGGGGAGGGGAGGGGGGGGGGGGGGGGGGGGGGGGGGGGGGGGGGGGCAAG
>NZ_JBVHZH010000047.1:0-59277 GCF_055574515.1 Streptomyces sp. NPDC029466 | reverse complement strand
GTGTCTCTCCCCCCCCCCCCCCCCCCCCCCCCCCCCCCCCCCCCCCCCCCCCCCCCCCCCCCCCCCCCCCCCCCCCCCCCACGCCGGGAAGGGCGCGGCAGTTGCGAGGTGCGGGAAAGCTGAGCGGCCCCCTGCGCAACGTGCCCGCCGGTCATTCAGCGGCATCGCCTTGGTGAGGATCCTTCAACCAAACCCACGTTGTCAACAATCGTTTAACTCAAGAGCGCTGGTGACGACTTCACGGACCATCGAAAGATGCCCCTTGACACAATTGTTGTCCCCTCCATGGCGTACGGTGCTGGCTACCGCTAACCTCGGAGCGGCCGCGAGCGTGCTGCCGTCCCGTCTGTCCACCGACCAGGAGACCGCCCATCGCCATGGATGCCTCAGACATGCACCCGGCGGATGGTCTTCGAGCCGTCGTCGCGGCGATCGACGAGCTTCTCCGGGACCTGGACCTCGGGCGCGACGTCATCGACATCGATCACCTCTCGCACCGGACCGGCCTCCCGGTCCCCCGCGTACAGGCGTTGCTCGATGACACCGGCGAGGAATCCGAGACGGTGCGGGACTCCTTCCAGGACCGCCTCGTCTTCCTGCGGGAGACCCGCCGCAAGCCCGACGGGAAGATGTACACCCTCGACGAGATCGGTGCGGGAGCCGGTATCTCCCACGGCCAGGTCGGCTACCTCCTGAACGGCAAGCGGAAGAGCCCCGGGCTGGATGTCACCCGGAAACTGGAGAAGTTCTTCGAGGTCGAGCCGGGCTTCTTCACCGCCACCGAGCGTCAGGCGCTGTACCGCGCGCTCCAGTCGACGCATGAGCAGCTGACCCATCTCGCGCTGCTCAGGGGCAAGGGCATCAACCGGCTGGCGATGCGCAGCGGCACCAGCGGCGACAGCAGGATCGACCGGGAACTCCGGGACGCGCTGTCCGAGGTGCTGAGCCGGCCCGAGGGCGAGGACCCCGAGGTACGGGAGCTCACGGACCGGATGCGCTCGCTGCCCTCCAGGAGCAGAAGGCGGGTCTTCCCGCTGATCCAGGGGCTGTTGGGCCTGGCCCGGCCCGAGAACGAGGAGCGTCCGCCCCCGGGCCGGCACAGCGGCTGAACGGAACCGGACGCCGCCGGTCCGCCCGGTCCGTCTCCGGCTTCAGGCCGCCTTGCCTGCCGTCGACCCGCTCACGCTGACGGCTGACTTCGTGTCACGGTCGCGACGCGCGGCCGTGTATTCCCGGGCGAGCACCCGCAGGGCCGCCGGCACCTGCGGCCGGGCGGAACCGTCGAGCAGCGTGGACCCCTTCCGTGCCGCCGCGCGCAGCGTGAGGCCCTGGATGCTGACGAGGGCCCGGACGAACGGCCGGTTGCGGGCGGGTACCAGATCCACGAGCCCGTACGACGCCGACAGACCCGAGCGGATCTGCCGGACCTGGTCGGCGAGCAGCGGGCGCAAGCCGTCAGCGGCGGCGCCGTCCTTGCCGGTCAGGCCGGTGCGGGTCAGGCCGTGGCGGGTGAGGAGCTCTTCGGGGATGCCGAGGCGTCCGCCGGCCAGGTCCTCGGCGAGGTCGTTCAGGAAGTCCAGCCGCTGGCTCGCCTCGATGAAGGTCCGGCAGCCGTCGACGTACGGCGCGGTGGGCGCTCCGTCGCCCAGCAGACAGGCGATGAGCAGGAAGGCGGGCAGCGAATAGCCATCGATGTAGTGCTGGAGGTCGCGCTCCGTGGCGAATCCCGCCGTCTGTACCTCCAGCGGCGCCCCGGCGAGGAACTCTTCGACGTACTGCCGGAGTTGCGGCTGCCTGGCGAGGGTGTCGAGGAGCGTCCGCAGCACGGGCTGGTCGGCCTCGCCGCTCTTGAGGGCGGCATGCACCCGGCTCTCCCAGTCGGCGAGCGCGGCGATCCGCTCCTCGACCGGTCCCTGGTCGATGAGGTTGTCGCTGTGGTGCATGAACGCGGTCGCGGCGATGACGTCGGGCACCAGCGGCGCGGGAAGCAGCAGACGCACGGCCGTGTATTCCGCGCGGGCGTAGTGCGCCACCAGCTGACGCTGTTCGCTGTAGTCACGACGCAGTGCGGGATCGGTGATCCCTGCCCGGTCGAGCGTCTTCGGCCACGTGGCCATCGTCAGCGCCCCTTTCCTAGAGTGCGGTTTCACCTTAGGTGATCGCGGCCGAGGGGCCGATCCGTCCCGGCAGCGGCACCGCTCACGGGGTGCACCGGGCCGCGGACGCACCCCCAAGCCGCCCGGCCGCGAGGGGAGTTACCGCCTTCCGGCCGGGGCGCCCTGTGCGGGAGGCATGGTCGCGACTCCCGGGCCGGCCGGGAGCGGGCCACGTCGGCCGTGGCGGGGACTACTGCCCTTCGGGCACCTCGGTGGCGGACCGCTGTACGCGCACGGCCTGGAGCGCCGTGGTGACCAGCGGGGCGGTGAGCGCCTGGGCGACGCGCAGCAGCCGTTGGCGTTCGTCGGAGGCCGGGGTGTCCTCGCCGGGCAGCGCCACCTGCGGTCCGTCAGGCGGCTGCGGATGGCCGGAATGCCCCTGTGCCGCCGCCGCCAGCCGGGCGGCCTGGAGGCGCTGCGCCGCGTCCCGCAGGACAGCGGCGGTGGCCGCCGCCTGCAACTCCTGCTCCGAGAGCGGTCGGGCGTCGGCGGCGCCCCGGGATGCCTGTTGTTCCTGCGCGGCGTAGACGGCGGCCGCGGGCAGGGGCGACACCCAGGGGCGCAGCGCGCGCATCCCGTCGAGGATCTCGATCACCCGGCGGTGCAGGTTGAACCCCACGTTCCAGGCCAGGCGATGGCTCCGTGCGCTGTCCACGCTGAAGGCGAGGTCCTCGTCGACCCCTTCGACGACGAGGTCCCACAACGGCTGGAGGGACTTGATGTCCCGGCGTTCGCGCAGCCAGGCGCCGACCGCGGCTCCGGAGAGGCCGTAGCTGGTGATCAGGGCGCCGATCGAGCCGAAGGTGGAGCCGAGCACCCCGACCGTGTCCAGGGCGTGGTTGCCGAGGGCGGCCAGCGTGATGGCCGGGACGGAGCAGACCACATAGCCGAAGACGAACAGCATGGCGGTGCCGAAGGAGCGCAGCGCGCGCCGGAACCGGGGGTCCGCCGGGTTCAGCTTGCGGCACCGCCGGTAGGTGTTCAGGGTTCCGCAGGCCAAGGTGGTGAGGAAGACCGCCAGGAACACCTGGATCGGCGGATCACCCGCGAAGTTGGTGTTGAACTTGAGCGGGTCCGTCGGCCCGGACAGATCGGCGGAGCAGAAGGCGGCGACCATGACGGCCGGTGCCGCGAGATACGCCGCGGACCACACCGTGACCCGGCGGCGCAGCACCGCCGGGCGCTGCCGCAGCCGGGGATCCCACAGCATCGTGAGCAGGTGGAGGAGGGAGAAGCAGCTCAGGATGCCGATGTAGACGGGGAGGGTGGCGAAGCTGGGGACGCCGGTGAGTTCCCCGAGCATCCGGTACCCGGCGGGTGCGGCCATCGCGAACACCAGGCCGGACGCCACGAAGTTCACCGTGATCAGGGACAGCGTCGGAGTGGGATCGCGCAGCAGTGCCAGGCACTTCCACCCGGCGATCACGAAGTCGATGACCGCGATGACCAGGTAGACGACGTTCGAGGCGCTCTCAGACACCGGACCTCCTGTGGGAGAGCGCCGAGGAGAGGAACCCGTTGGTGCGCTGATCGCGCCGCAGTTCCAGGTGGCGCTGGAGCATCACGGTGGCGAAGGCCTCTGCCCGCCGCTCATGCGCGCTGTCGTAGTGCGAACGGTTGAGGACCTTCAGCACCGGGCCCGCCTTCAGTCCGGGAAGGAGCTGGCGCACGGTCTCCTCGGTCATGAGCTGGCCGGCGGAGCCGTCCTCGGCCGGGTGCTCCTCCCACAGGTGGAACAGCTCGTGCAGGCTGACGTGCAGGCGGGTCAGTTCGTTCGCGGTGGAATCCACCACGATGAAGTCACGGTCCTTGCCGCGGGCGCAGAACCCGGACACCTGCTGCGGCAGCGGCACTTCCGTGATCGTGATCGGCTTGTTGCGCCGCACGGCCACGGCGTCGACCAGTCCCTGCATGTCCCGTACACCGGACAGCCCGAGGTCGCGGTGGACGAGCCGGGTGACGGACCAGGTCGCGAAGAAGACCGCCAACTGCTCCCGGAGCGAGGTCCACGGGGAACTGGGCGGCCGGTGGCGGGTGGGCTGCGGCGCTTTCGCCTGCCGCGCTGGACCATGACGACGGGGCCACCACATGAACGGATACTCCTACAGCTGTTGCTGCGCTCGGGGTGAGGAAGGAACGGTACGCGATCCGGGACGACGGCGAGCCCGGTGGGTCGGGGGTTGTCGGTGCGCCAGGGCCGCACGGAACCTTCCTCCCGGGACGAGGGCGGCGGAAGCCCTGCGCAAGCCAAAAGCTACCCGGTGGTCCGGGGCGGCCCTGCGCGGAGGGGGGCCGGGAGCGACACGCCCCGGTGCGGTGACCGCCACGGATACGGCGCTGAGCTCGGCGGCGGCCCGGCCACCGCTCTCGAACGGGCGCGGGAGGCCGCGCAGGGCCAGGACGTCCGGCTCGGCGGCGGGGCCACCACCCTCCGGCAGTAGCCGTCGTCGTGCGCCCGCCAGGGAGTACGGGACAGCCCTCAGGGGTCGAGGCCGCTGCCCTGGGGCCCGTACAGATCGAGCAGCCGGGTGCGGGTGCCGTGCAGCCGGTCGGCCACTGTCTTGGCGACGTAGCGGTACATCGCCCGGCCGAGGACGGGGTCGGATTCGCACAGCTCACGGATCGCCCTGGCGTCGAACTCCACGGCCTCCACCGGGCCGACGGTCTCCGCTCCCAGGTGCCACAGATAGGGCGGGAACAGCCAGGACCAGCCGAGCAGTTCGCCACGGCCGAGGGTTTCCACCACCGCCGCCCGACGCCCGGGAACGTGCTGGTCGAGCACCACCTGTCCACTGCGGATGATCCAGAACCGGTCCGCCCGCCGGCCCTCCTCGAAGAGCCGGGTGGCGCGCGGCAGCGACACCTCGACGGCCATATCGGTCAGCTGTCGGCGCCGGTCGGGCGGCAACTCGTCGAGCATATTTTCGATCATGGTCATGCGTCCTCCGCTCGCTCCCTGCACGATATGCGGAGCTTCGCGGGGATCGGGGGAATGGCTCGGCCCGCCGGGCACCGGCGGGCCGCAGCCCGGTCCCGGTCAGGTCAGCTGACGCCGCACCAGATCGTGCAGCCGGCCACCGGTGTCGGCGAGCAGGGCGGCCGGGGCCCCCTGCTCGACGATCCGGCCCTCCGCCATCACGATCACACGGTCGGCGTCCATGACCGTCGACAGCCGGTGGGCGATCACCAGCCGGCTGGCGCTGAGCCGGCTGGTGCTGTCGCTGACGATGCGCTGGGTCTCGTTGTCCAGGGCGCTGGTGGCCTCGTCGAAGAACAGGATCCGCGGGCGGCGGACCAGCGCCTGGGCGATCATCAGGCGCTGCCGCTGGCCGCCGGAGATCGCGCCACCACCGGAGATCATGGTGTGCAGGCCCATCGGCATCCGCTTGATGTCCTCGGCCAGGCCCGCCATCTCGGCGGCCGCCCAGGCCTCTTCCTGGGTGAAGGCCTCGGCGCCGCAGATGCAGTCCAGGATCGATCCGGTGAGCGGCTGGGCGTTCTGGAGCACCACCCCGCACTGCCGGCGGACCGCCGCCTGGTCCAGGGCGGCCAGGTCCTGGCCGTCGTAGAGCACACTGCCCGAGGACGGCTTGTCGAAGCCGATGAGGAGCCGCAGCAGGGTCGACTTGCCGCAGCCGCTCGGGCCGACGACGGCCACGAACTCCCCCGGTTCGACCCGCAGCGAGACATCGTCGAGGACCAGCGGGCCGTCGTCGGTGTAGCGGAACGAGAGCTTCTTGGCCTCGATGCCGCCGGACAGGGTGCCGGGCTGGGCGCTGGCCCCGCGTACTTCCGGCTTCTCGTCCAGCACCGGCTTGATCTGCTCGAACATCGGCAGCGCGGCGGCGGCCGAGACGAACGCGCCGGTGATCTGGGTGACCGCGGTCAGCAGCATGGTCACCGAGGTGTTGAAGGTGAGGAAGGAGGCGGCCGACATGGTGCCGCGGGCCGGGCCGGCCAGCAGGATGAAGAGGGTGAGCGAGCAGACCGGCAGATAGACCGCGTTGAGGACGGTGGTCAGATTCTTGATCCGGCCGGCCTTCTGCTGGAGTTCCCGGGAGCGGGCGAACTCCCGGGCCCAGGCCGCGTACGCGAAGCTCTCGGCCGCGGCGACCCGCAGTTTGGGCAGCCCGCGCAGGGTCTGGAACGCCTGGTTGTTGAGCTTGTTGCCGAGCTTGACCAGCCGTCGCTGCCAGCGCAGCTCCCACAGGCCCATGGCGAGGAACACCGCACCGATGACGAGCAGCATGGCGATCGCCGCCAGCGCCAGCGGCACGCTGTAGACGAGCAGCAGCACCAGGTTCATCGCGCCGATCGTGCTGGACTGCACGGCCACCGGGCCGAGGCCGGACAGCACCCGGCGGATGGCGCTGATGCCCATCGCGGCGCTGGCCAGCTCGCCGGTGGAGCGTTCGGTGAAGAACTTCGTCGGCAGCCGCAGCAGCCGGTCCCACACGGCCGGCTGGAGGGTGCTCTCGATGCGGCCCTCCATCCGCAGGACGGTGAGGTTCTGCAGCAGCATGAAGGCGGCGGAGACCACACTGGTGATCATGACGGCCAGGGAGACCTGCACGATCAGGCTCTTGTCGGCGCTCGGTACGTACTCCCCGAGCACCTTGCCGGTCGCAATGGGGACGAGGGCGCCGAGGCCGACGGTCACCAGTCCGCTGAGGGCCAGATTGCGGAGGTCCATCCGGGTCCCGCGCAGGCTGAAGAGCATCAGCCGCGACAGGCTCATGGGCCGTTCCGGCAGCGGGCGGTAGAACATGACGGCGCGCGGTTCGAGTTCGTCGGCGTTGTCCTTGCCGAGGCGCATCCGCAGCCCGGAGACCGGGTTGACCGCCTCGTACCGGCCGCGGCGCCACAGCAGCGCCACGGGTGCACCGGACTTGGCGCGATGGCCCACCAGGGGCCCGGTGTTGGTCCGCCACCAGGGTCCCTGGAGCCGGACCGCGCGGGTCCGGATCCGCGAGCTGACCGCGATCCGTTCGACCGGGGTGATCCGGTCGTTGACGGCACCGCCCTTCGGTGGCTCGGTGAGGGTGATGCCGGCCGCCTCCGCGACCGTGCGGCAGACCGCGAAGGTGGTGTCGTCGCTGGTCCGGTCCTTCGTGGTACCGCCCCGCCCGGCCCGGCCGATGGATGCCACCAGCGCCTGGTCGGCGCGCTCGCGGACGGTTTCCCCCGCCTTGATGCCGGCCGCCGTGCGGTCCTCGTGGGCGCGCTCCAGCTGCTCGATCCAGCGGTCGACGGCGGACAGCAGCCGGTACTGCTGATTGACCATCTGCTGCCACAGCTCGGGGTCCACCAGCAGATCGCCGGCCGCGTCCGCGCCGTAGGAGGCGCCGTACTGCACGCTGCCGGGCGGGACCGGCATCCACAGGATGTCGTCGTCGGCCACCGCCTCGTCGCCGGGGCGGCCGTCGAGCGGTGCCTCGAACAGCACGCCCAGGCTGCGGGCGGTGCCCAGCGCGAAGGCGTGCTCCAGCGCGGAGGGCGCCTCGCCCTGGCCGCCGTACGCGGGGTCGTTGCCGTAGCCCTGCGCGCCGTATTGCGGAAACGCCCCGGTGTCGCCGTACTCCCCGTATTCGTAGCGGGGCAGTTCGCGCAGCGGTATACGGCGCAGCAGGCAGTCCTGGGAGGGCCGGCCGAGCAGGGTGTGCTGCGGGCCCGCGACCGGGCCGAGCAGCAGGGTGCCCGCTTCGAGGCGGCCGAGGAAGTGCCAGTGCCCCTCCTGTGCGGCGTCGACCGCGAAGAGATCCAGCGAGCCGCCCGTGACGAGCCACAGCACATGCGGGCCCTCCAGGGGAACGCTGCGCAGCCCGGTGCAGTCGACCGGCGTGCCGAGGCCGCCCAGCGCATAGGTGACGGCATCGGTGTCGCCCGGTCCCACGACCGCGGACGGGGGTACGGACACGTCAGTGCTCCTTGACCAGCTCGGCGTACGGGCCCCCGGCGGCGACCAGGTCCTCGTGCCGGCCGCGTTCGACGACCACCCCGTGGTCGAGGACGACGATCTCGTCGCTGTCGCGGACCGTGCTCAGCCGGTGGGCGATGACGACGCAGGCGCAGCCGCGCCGCCGCAGGTTGTCCATGATGATCTGTTCGGTCCGGGCGTCCAGTGCGCTGGTGACCTCGTCGAGGACCAGGATGCTGGGGCGCCGGACCAGTGCGCGGGCGATCTCCAGCCGCTGCCGCTGTCCGCCGGAGAAGTTGCGGCCGTCCTGCTCGACCCGGCTGTGGATGCCGTCGGGGCGGGGGGCGATCACCTCGTCGTAGAGCGCGGCGTCCCGTAGGGCGGTGATCACCGCGTCGTCCGGGATGGACGGGTCCCACAGCGCCACGTTGTCGCGGACCGTGCCCTCGAAAAGGAAGATGTCCTGGTCGACGAAGGAGACGGAGGCGGCCAGCGCACTGCGGGAGAGGTCCTCCAGCCGCTGTCCGTCGATGCGGATGGTGCCTTCCCAGGGGCTGTAGAGGCCGGAGATCAGCCGGGAGACGGTGGACTTGCCGCTGCCGGAGCCGCCGACGAGAGCGACCTGCCGGCCGGGGCCGACGGCCAGGGAGAAGCCGGTCAGCAGCGGTTTGTCCAGCGGGCTGTATCCGAAGGTGATGTCCTCCAGCGTCACATGGCCCTTGAGCCGGCGGGTGTCGGCCTCCGGCTCGGGGCGTGAGTAGAGGGTGTCGACGGGGAAGCTCTCGACGTCCTTGAGGCGGGCCACGTCGGCGGCGAAGTCCTGGATCCGGCCCGCCACTCCATTGAGCCGGGTGATGGGCGCGGTGAAACGGGTGACCAGGGCCTGGAAGGCGACGAGCAGACCGATGGAGATATGGCCCTCGACCGCCCGAAGTCCGCCGATCCACAGGATCAGCGCGCTGTTGAGCGTGGCGAGGGTGGGGGCGACCACGGCCAGCGCGGCGCTCGGCACGCCCAGCCGCTGCTGTACCTCCAGGGTGGTGGCGTGCTGGCCGGCCCAGCGGCGGAAGTAGCCGTTCTCCCCGCCGGTGGCCTTCATCGTCTCGATGAGCTGGAGGCCGGTGTAGGAGGTGTTGGTCAGCCGCGCGGTATCGGCGCGCAGCTTCTGGGTGTGGGTGGCCCGCAGCCGGATCACGATCCGCATGGCGACGACATTGAGCAGCGCGATACCCACGCCGATGACGGTCAGTTGGGGGTCGTAGGTCCACAGCAGGAAGGCGTAGAGGACGACGACGATGCCGTCCACGCCCGCGGCGGCGAGGTCACGGGCCAGCGTCTCGGCGACCGCGTCGTTGGACTGGAGCCGCTGGACCAGGTCGGCCGGGCTGCGCTGGGCGAAGAAGGTGACCGGGAGTCTGAGCAGATGGCGCAGGAAGCGGGCGCTGGTGAGGGTGGAGGAGATGATGCGGCCGCGCAGCAGGTTGGCCTGTTGCAGACCGGTCAGTACGGCGGTCAGCGCGACCATGGCGGCCATCGACGCGAAGAGCGGCCCCAGCAGCGAGGTCTGGTTGCCGATCAGGAACATGTCGATATACGTCCGGCTGAGCGCGGGCACCGCCGCGCCGACCGCGACCAGCAGCAGGCTGGCGAGCAGCGCGGCCAGCAGGGTGCCGGTCGTGCCGCGCATCCGGGCGGGCACGGCGCCGAGGACGCCGGGCTTACGGCCGCCCTTGCGGAAGGATTCGCCGGGTTCGAGGACCAGGGCGACGCCGGTGAAGCTGGTGTCGAAGTCCTCCGTCGCCACGAAGCGGCGGCCCTTGTCGGGGTCGTTGATGTGGACGCCGCGGCGGCCCATGCGGCGGCCCGTGCCGTCGTAGACGACGTAGTGGTTGAACTCCCAGAACAGGATGGCGGGCGCCTGCACCTCGGCGAGCGCGGCCGGTTCCATCTGCATGCCCTTGGCCTGGAGGCCGTAGCTGCGGGCGGCCTTGAGCAGATTGCTGGCGCGTGAGCCGTCGCGGGAGACACCACAGGCGATCCGCAGCTCTTCGAGCGGCACATGCCGTCCGTAGTGGGCCAGCACCATGGCCAGCGAGGCGGCGCCGCACTCCACGGCCTCCATCTGGAGGACGGTGGGGGTGCGGACGGTCTTCGTCTTCTTGGGCTTCGGGGCGGGCGCGGCCCGGCGATTGCGGCGGGCGCCGGGCGCGGGTTCCGAGCGGCGGCGGCCGCGGACCGGCGGTGGCAACTGCTGCTGCGGGGCGGCGGAGTCGTGCGGGGCGGTCACGGCAGCAGCCAATCGATCGGGTGCTGCGCGGCCAGGTGGACGGCGCCACTGGCCGGCGTCATGGAGTCGACGGCGTACGGCGGGCCGTCAGAGGTCGACCAGGCGTAGCCGGATTTGCTGTGCGGGGCGGCGTCGAGCTGTACCAGGACCGCGACGGGCTGGCCGTGCTGCGAGAACTCCTCGCCGAGCTGGCTGCTGCCCAGGAAAGTGCTGATCCGCTGGCGGGACTGCGCGGTCCTGCCGACCGCTTTGACCCGTCCGCGCAGGACGCCGTACTGCTGGGTCGGCACGGACTGGACGGTGAGGTCGACGGAGGCGCCGACGGGCACCGTGGCGCCGCTCTCGGCCGGTACGTACAGCGTCGCCGTCAGGGGGTCGTCGGCCCGGGCGATGCGTTCCACGGAGGCCACATCCGCTCCCGTCGTGACGACGGAGCCGATGGTGGCGACCATCGTGGTCAGCCGGCCGGCGGCGAGCGTACGGACGACGGCGGTGCCCCGCTCGGTACGGACCCTCAGCACGGGGGTGTGGGCGGCCACTCGCTTGCCCTCTTCCGCGAGTACCGCGGTGACCTGGCCCGCGACGGGGCTCTGGAGGACGTAGCTGCCCTGGCCGTGGGTGAGGATGCCGGGTGCGTTCAGGGTGGACGACACGGTGCCGGTCACCGCCCATACGGAGGCGGCGATCACGAAGAGGACCGTGACGGTCAGCACGAGCCAGCCCTGGGGGCGGGCGAACCGCACCGGAAGATCGATTTCCTCGGGCGACTGCAGTTTGGAAAGGGCCTGTTGGCGGAACTGCACGACACTCTTCCCTCAACTGCAACGTTCTGGTTCGGACGGGTGGTGGCCGGTGCCCCGGGGCCCGGATGGAGTCCGGGCGCACCGGGGCAGCCGGCCCGGCATATCGGCAAGGAGGGGGCGCCGACCTGCCGTTGTCACCGTTCAAAGCCGGCTGTGCCGCTCAGCGGCACAGAAGGGGCTCAGAGACCGGCGACCAGGCCCGTGGCGGTGCCGACGACGCCCGCGGTGTCGGTGCCGGCGACACCGTCGACCAGGCCGGTGGCGGTGCCAACGGTGCCCGAGACCGGGGCGATGGAGTCAACGGTGCTGGTGGCGGTGCCGACCACGCCGCCGACGAGGCCACCGGACACGTTGTCCAGGTCGCTGTCGGAGATTTCCTGCGTCTGAACCTGGGGGGTGGAGTTCATGATGATTCCCTTCGGATGAATATCTCGAAAAACCCGCGCCCGAACCGTCCGGTGGGTCGGCCCGGTCGCGGCAGCGGCAGTCGGGTTCCCGAAATCGGGAACCGGGGGGTGACTCCCGCAGTGCGAAGGATCAAAGCATGCAGGCGCGTTGTGCTGCTAATCGGGTAGCCGCTGATCCGGGCGATATCGCCCCGTCGAAATACCTGACGTGCACGCCCGTCCATGACTTGGTGGCAGCTTCTTCACATCTCCTCCGGTTTCTTTTCCAGGAACTCGGCAAGCACCCGTTCGGCGAACTGGACATTCCGTCACCAAACCGCTGAGCCGCAGGTCAGCGTGGAAATTCGGGACGACGGAGCGTGTGCCGACTGCACATTCGGTGTGCAGATTCTTTGAAGGGCGCCAATTTTTACGGCACCTCGGCGCGATACGGGCAGACACCTCCGACGCGCGCTTCCGGCGGGGCCGCGCCGAATGTTGCACGGGCATTAAGTGCGCCCGATTCGCCCGGAGTTAATGGACCTTATCGACGGTGCCGAACGCATGGAATGAACGCATCGGCGCTATCCATATGCCATTTCCATGGAAACGGATCAGGAACGGATCGAGTGACCGGACAACGGACATAACCGCATAACGGAGCGCCTTCGGACCCGTCGGTAATGGGCGATTGGCACCCCGCGCCGCCGGCCCGGTGGCAGCCGCCCACCGGGTGGGGCACCGTGAGAAACGACGCTGCGGGGCCGCGCCCCGGGAAGGAGCCGTACGTGGAGCCCGTGGAGGCGCTGGAGCGGATCGCCTTTCTGCTGGAGCGGCAAGGGGCGGTGACCTACCGCGTCCAGGCGTTCCGTACGGCCGCGACGGTGATCGGTGCGCTGTCCGCCGACGAACTGCGCACCCGTGCCCGGAGCGGCTCGCTGGCGCGGCTCAAAGGACTGGGACCCAAGACCACCCGGGTGATCGAGGAAGCGCTCTCGGGCACGCGGCCGGAGTATCTGACGCACCTTGAGGAGGAGGCGGGCGGCCCGCTGGTCGAGGGGGACCAGGGACAGCGGCTCCGTCAGGCGCTGCGCGGCGACTGCCATCTGCACTCGGACTGGTCGGACGGCGGCAGCCCGGTCGAGACGATGGCGCGGGCCGCCCGGGACCTCGGCCACTCCTGGTGCGTGCTGACCGACCACTCCCCCAGGCTCACCGTCGCCCGCGGACTGACCGCCGAGCGGCTGCGGCAGCAGTTGTCGCTGGTGGCGGAGGTGAACGAGCGGCTGGCACCGTTCCGGCTGCTGACCGGGATCGAGTGCGACATCCTCGACGACGGCTCCCTCGACCAGGAGCCGGAGCTGCTGGAACAGCTCGATGTGGTGGTCGCCTCGGTGCACTCCAAACTGCGGATGGACAAGGGGCCGATGACCGGGCGGCTGCTGGCCGCGGTCCGCAATCCGCTGGTGGACGTGCTCGGTCACTGCACCGGGCGGCAGATCACCGGCAGACCGCGCCCGGAATCGCAGTTCGACGCCGAAGCGGTGTTCGCGGCCTGCGCCGAGCACCACACCGCGGTGGAGATCAACTGCCGGCCCGACCGCTTCGATCCCCCGCGCCGGCTGCTCCGCCTGGCGCTGGAGACCGGGACCCTCTTCTCCATCGACAGCGACGCCCACGCACCGGGCCAACTGGACTGGCAGATCTACGGCTGTGCCCGTGCCGAGGAGTGCGGCGTCCCGCCGGAGCGGGTCATCAACACCTGGACGGAGCGCCAGTTGGCCACCTGGACCCGGACGGGCCGGACCCCGCGCCGCTGAACCCGCTCCCGGCCGCCGCGGGGACGGTACGCTCGCCTCCTCATGGACATGCGCACGGAGTACGAGATGGTCGCCGTCCCACCGGGCCGGGTGACGCTGTCGGACCGGCGGACGCGGCGCAGTTGGCCGGTCGAGCTGGCGCCCTACCGGCTCGCCCCGTGCCCGGTCACCCAGGAACGGTATGCGCAGGTCACCGGCGAGCGCCCGAGCAGCGCGCAGGGCGACCGGCTCCCCGTCGAGGGCGTCTCGTGGTGGGACGCGGTCCGGTTCTGCAACGCCCTGTCCGCGCAGGAGGGGTTGGCGCCCGCATATCGTCTGGACCCCGGCGCCGAGCGGATCGAGTGGGACAGCTCCGCCGAGGGCTACCGGCTGCCGACCGAGGCCGAGTGGGAGCACGCCTGCCGGGCCGGCACGACGGCGGCGCGGTACGGGCGGCTCGACGACATCGCCTGGCACCGCGGCAACTCGCAGGAACGCAGCCACGAGGTCGGCGGCCGGCAGCCCAACGCATGGGGTCTGTCCGACATGTTGGGCAATGTGTGGGAGTGGTGCTGGGACGTCTACGACGCCGAGGTCTACGGCAGCTACCGGGTGCTGCGCGGCGGCGGATGGTTCGACGAGCGCTGGAGCTGCCGGGCCTCGGTACGGCGCCGCAGCCACCCGACCTTCCGGATCGATGACGTGGGCTTCCGTATCGCGCGTTCCCTCTGACGGGCGGGGCTCCGGCGCCGCCGTCAGGCGGGGTGGGGTGCGGCGGACGGCAGGTCCGGCGCGGTGGCCGGAGTGAGGCGCAGCACCACCACGTAGGCGACGACCACGGCGACGATCACCAGCGGCATCACCGTCAGACCACTCTTGCCCAGCAGCAGCGTGGCCAGCAGCACCGAGGTCATCGGCAGCCGGAGCATGGCCACACACATCGCGCCCACCCCCATCGCGAAGGCCGCGGTGAGCGACAGTCCGGGCAGGTGGGACAGCACGACACCGCCCGCCGCACCGAGGAACAGCGCGGGGAAGATCGGGCCGCCCCGGAAGGCGCTGAGCGACGCGCAGTACGCCAGGCCCTTGCACAGGATGAGGAGCAGCAGCGCGCCCACCGTGTAGCCGGCGCTGTCCCGGAACAGCGATCCCAGCGCCGACTGGCCCGAATAGAGCATCTCGGAGGCGGGCTTGCCGGTGGCCGCGGCGAACGCCGTCGCCAGCGCGCCCACCACGAGGCCCATCACGAGGGTGGCCGGTACCCGGTGCCGGACCACATGCCCCTTGAGGTACCGCGCCAAGCGCCGTACGCCGGTCGCGGCGAAGCCGGCGGCCAGCCCGATGACCAGGGCCCAGCCGAACTCCGGGATGCTGGGCACGGAGGCCGCGGGGATGTCGTGCAGCGCGAGCGAGTAGGTGCCGAGCCCGGTCCAGTCCCCCAGCCCGGTGAAGATCAGCGCCCCCAGTCCGGACGCCAGCAGGCCGGGCACCAGGACGATTCCCAGCATCGGGCCGCCCAGCCCCGACACCTCCATCAGCAGGAACGCGCCCAGCAGCGGGGAACCGAGCAGGGCACTGATCGCCGCGAAGCTGCCGGCCGCGCCCACCGCGGCGGCGGCCTGGGCCGGCAGGTTACGGTTCAGCAGCCGTACGGCGCCCGCGCCCAGGCCGCCGCCGAGGGCGATCAGCGGTGCCTCGGGGCCGAGCACCACGCCGAAGCTGAGGGAGGCCAGGGCCGCCAGGAACACACCGGGGAGCGCGGAGAGCGGGGGCGCACCCCTGAGCGCCAGCCCGTCGGCCGGCTCATGGCCCCCGCCGCCGGGGAGGTAACGGACGGTCAGCCCGACCAGCAGCCCGGCGACCAGCAGCATCGGGATGGGCCACCAGAGGGGCGGGCCGGCGAAGCCGAGCGCCCGCGGCAGGTCCTCGTAGATCAGCGGTTCCAGCTCGTGGACCAGGGCGAGAAAGCCGAACGCGACGGCGCAGACCGGGACGCCGATCGCGCCCGCCACCAGCAGCAGCTTGAGATATCCGCGGGTGCGCACCAGCGCGTAGGGGTCCTGCGGCGCGGTGTTCTCTGCTCCGCCCACCGGTCCGGCCGGGCCGACCGACATGCGCCTCGCCTCCTCGGAACCGGGGCTGCCCCGGCGCCCGCCCGGGCCGCCGCGGTGATGAGCCTGCCACGACCGGTCCGGGCCGGCAGCTCGGGCGCCGCCGGGCGGGGCACGGCGATCCGGCCCTCCGTCGCGGCAGTTGCCTCACCCCTGCGAGGCCGCCGCCTCCCGGAGGGCGGCGAGCACCGGGCGGAACAGCGGGTGCTCCTCGGCTCCCCGGCGTACCGCGGCGAAGACCCTGCGGGTGGGGGCCACATCGTCGACGGGGCGGACCACCACCCCCGTGAGGTCCATGTCGCGCAGCGCCGAGCGGGGGACGAGGGCCACGCCCGCCGCGGCCGAGGCAAGCGCGACGACGGCGCGGAAGTCGTCGGAGGTGTGCTCCAGGCGCGGCTGGAAACCGGCGTATTCGCAGGCCAGGACCACCACGTCATGGCAGGGGTTGCCGGGGTAGGGGCCGATCCAGGGGTCGCCGGCGAGATCGGCCACGGCCAGCCGGTCCGTCTCGGCGAGGCGGTGTCCGGGCGGCAGGACCGCATCGAACGGCTCGGCGTAGAGCGGGACCCGGGTCAGCCGTGGGTCGTCGGCGCCCGGTGCGCCGCGGTATTCGACGGCCACCGCCACATCGACCTGCCGGTCGAGGACCATCAGCAGGCTGGCATCGCCCTCGGCGTCCTGGACATGGACCCGGATGCCGGGGGCGGTGCGGGCGAGGGCGGTGAGCGCGGGCGCGACGACCAGGCCGATGCCGGTGGCGAAGGCCGCGACGGTCACCGTGCCCGCCTCGCCCGAGCCGTAGGCGGCGAGCTCGGACTCGGCGCGCTCCAGCTGGGCCAGGACGGCGTTGGCGTGGGTGAGCAGGATGTCGCCCGCGGCGGTCAGCCGGACGCCGCGGGCGCTGCGCTCCACCAGACGGTGGCCGGTCTCCTGTTCCAGGGCGGCCAGCTGCTGGGAGACCGCCGAGGGCGTGAGATAGAGCGCGGCGGCCGCGGCGGTGACCGTGCGGTGGTCGGCCACCGCACGGAGGATGTGCAGCCGTCGTGCTTCGATCATGCTTCCAGTCTCGCAGGAGCGGCCCGCGGGCGGTGTCAGCCCCCGAGGGCGGCCCTCGCACCGATGAAGGCGTCGACCGCGCGGTTGACGTCCTCGGTGGAGTGGGCGGCGGAGAGCTGGACGCGGATCCGCGCCTGGCCCTGCGGGACCACGGGGTAGGAGAAGCCGATGACGTAGACGCCGCGCTCCAGGAGCAGCTCCGCCATCCGGGCCGCCTCGGCCGCGTCACCGATCATGACGGGGGCGATGGCGTGGTCGCCGGGGAGGATGTCAAAGCCCTCCTCGGTCATCCGCGAGCGGAACAGCGCGGTGTTGGCGTTGAGCCGCTCGCGCAGGTCACCGGCCGACTCCAGCAGGTCGAGCACCTTCAGCGAGGCGGCCGCGATCACCGGGGCGAGCGAGTTGGAGAAGAGGTACGGGCGCGAGCGCTGGCGCAGCAGGGCGACGATCTCGGCCCGGGCCGCGACATAGCCGCCGGAGGCGCCGCCGAGGGCCTTGCCGAGGGTGCCGGTGATGATGTCGACGCGGTCCATGACCCCGTGCAGCTCGGGGGTGCCGCGGCCGCCGGGGCCGACGAAGCCGACGGCGTGCGAGTCGTCGACCATCACCATGGCGCCGTAGCGGTCGGCCAGGTCGCAGATCTCGCGCAGCGGCGCCACATAGCCGTCCATGGAGAAGACGCCGTCGGTGACGATCAGGGTGCGGCCGGTGCCGCCCGCGGTCGCCTCCTTCAACTGGCGTTCCAGATCGGCCAGGTCGCGGTTGGCGTAGCGGTAGCGGCGGGCCTTGCACAGGCGGATGCCGTCGATGATGGACGCGTGGTTGAGGGCGTCGGAGATCACCGCGTCGTCCGGCCCGAGCAGGGTCTCGAAGACTCCGCCGTTGGCGTCGAAGCACGAGGAGTAGAGGATGGTGTCCTCCTGGCCCAGGAAGCCGGAGATCCGCTGCTCCAGCTCCTTGTGGACCTCCTGGGTGCCGCAGATGAAGCGGACCGAGGCGAGGCCGTAGCCCCAGCGGTCGAGCGCCTCGTGGGCGGCCGCGACGACCTCGGGGTGGTCGGCGAGACCGAGGTAGTTGTTGGCGCAGAAGTTGAGGACCTCACCGGGGTTGCCTCCGGCGGTGACCGCGACCGTCGCGGACTGCGGGGTGCCGATGACGCGCTCGGGCTTGTGCAGCCCGGCGGCGCGGATCTCGTCGAGGGTGCCGCGCAGTTCGTTGCGTACGGAATCGAGCATGGGGGCTCCTTGAGATGCGTGAGACGAGTGAGGCCGGCGTGCCCCGGAGGCGAACCGAGCCAGAAATCAAACGGTCCAGTCGAGGATGATCTTGCCGCTGCGGCCGCTGGCGGCGTCGTCGAAGGCGGCGTCGAAGTCCTGGTAGGAGTAGCGGCCGGTGATCACGGGCGAGAGGTCGAGGCCGCCTTCGAGCAGCACGGACATCGCGTACCAGGTCTCGAACATCTCCCGGCCGTAGATGCCCTTGATCGTGATCATGGAGGTGACGATCCGGGACCAGTCGACGGGGAACTGCTCGGACGGCAGACCGAGCACCGCGATCCGGCCGCCGTGCGTCATGTTGGTGATCATGTCGCGCATCGCCTCGGGCCGGCCGGACATCTCCAGCCCGATGTCGAAGCCCTCGCGCAGGCCCAGTTCGCGCTGGCCGTCGGCGATCGTCGCCTCGGCGACGTTGAGGGCGAGGCTGACGCCGACCTTGCGGGCCAGGGCGAGGCGCTCCTCGCTGACGTCCGTGATCATGACATTGCGGGCTCCGGCGTGCCGGGCGACGGCCGCGGCCATGATGCCGATCGGTCCCGCGCCGGTGATCAGCACGTCCTCGCCGACCAGCGGGAACGACAGCGCGGTGTGCACGGCGTTGCCGAACGGGTCGAAGACCGCGGCGATATCGAGGTCCACGGGGACCCGGTGCACCCAGACGTTGGAGGCGGGCAGCGCCACGTACTCGGCGAAGGCACCGTCCCGGCCGACGCCGAGGCCGACCGTGGCGCGGCACAGATGGCGGCGGCCGGCCAGACAGTTGCGGCACTTGCCGCAGACCAGGTGGCCCTCGCCGCTGACCAGGTCACCGGCCTTGATGTCGGCCACGTCGCGGCCGGTCTCCACGACCTCGCCGACGAATTCATGGCCGATGGTCAGCGGGGTGGTCAGGGTCTTCTGGGCCCAGCCGTCCCAGGCCCGGATGTGCAGATCCGTGCCGCAGATGCCGGTGCGCAGCACCTTGATCAGCACATCCCCCGGGCCGATGGCCGGCTCCGGCACGTCCATGAGCCAGAGACCCGGCTCCGTCTTCTCCTTGACCAGTGCCTTCACCGCAGCGGCTCCCGTACGTACGTGACCTGCCGGGGGCCCGCCCCGGCCACCCGATCTTCGTCAGGGAAATCTTCCGTACCTCGGCCGCGCGGTCCATCGAGGTTTTCTTAAGCGCGGTCACAGCTGCCCTTTACGCCCCCTGGGCACCGGGCTTCCGGCCGCCCGCTCCCGCCGGGACGTGAGGCTGGTCATGCTCCGGCGGGGCCCGGGAGTGTAAACGTTCGCCACCGCAAGCGTCGGAATTCATCACAGCTTGAGTGGCCGTGAGACCGGGGTGCCCGGGGCTACGTAGGACTGGGTGAGCACCACACACGGGTGCCGGCGCGACGCACCGCGGCCTCCCGTGTGCCCCGTTCCTGTGCGTCCCTGGAGGTCAGTGAATTGAGCCACCGACATGTGAACAAGCGCCTGCGGACCGGCGCCATCGCCACCGCCGGTGTGGCCGCCGTCGCGGCCGCAGCGATCCTGCTCCCCAACGCCAACGCGAGCACGGACCAGCCGGCGGCCCCCAAGACGCTCAGCGCCCACTCGGCCACGCAGCTGGCGACGTCCCTGAAGGCGGACCTCGGGGACAAGAGCGCGGGCTGGTACCTGGACAGCTCGAACGGCCACCTGGTCATGAACGTCCTGTCGGAGGACGACGCCGCGAGCGTCCGGGACAAGGGCGCCGTCGCCAAGGTCGTGCACAACAGCATGACCGCGCTGAAGTCCGGTGCGAAGACGCTGCGCGAGACCGCGGCGGTGCCCGGCACCGCCTGGGCGATCGACCCGAAGACCAACAAGATCGTGGTGACCGCCGACAGAACCGTCACCGGCGCAAAGATGGCCACCCTCAGCAAGGCCACGAACGGCATGGGCGAGGGCATGGTGACCGTCAAGCGGTCGCAGGGTGAGTTCAAGCGGTACGACGGCGGGGACGCGGGAAGTGCGGCGGGAGGCGCGGCGGGCAGCGGCGCGGGTGGCGCCGGAGACGCCGCGGGGGGTGCCGGAGACGCCGCCGGTGGCGCGGGAGACGCCGCAGGTGGTGCCGGAGACGCGGCCGGTGGCGCGGGAGACGACGGTGGCGGTGCCGGAGACGGCGGGCAGGCCGCCGGGCCGATCGGCGGCAGTGCCATCTTCGGCGGCAACGCACGCTGCTCGCTGGGCTTCAACGTCACGGTCAAGGGCGCACCGGCCTTCCTGACGGCCGGTCACTGCGGCAACGACTCCAAGACCTGGACGGCGGACCAGGGCGGCAGCCAGCCGCTGGGCACGGTGGCCGACTCCAAGTTCCCGAAGACCGACTTCGCGCTGGTCACCTACGACGACACCGCCGCGAAGCCGCAGAGCGCGGTCGACCTGGGCAACGGCAGCACCCAGGAGATCACCAAGGCCGCGGAGGCGGCCGTCGGCATGAAGGTGCAGCGCTCGGGCAGCACCACCGGGCTGCACGACGGCACCGTCACCGGCCTGGACGCGACGGTGAACTACGGCAACGGCGATATCGTCAACGGCCTCATACAGACGGACGTCTGCGCGGAGCCCGGTGACAGCGGCGGCGCGATGTTCTCCGACGACTCGGCGGTCGGGCTGACCTCCGGCGGCAGCGGCGACTGCACCGCGGGCGGTGAGACCTTCTTCCAGCCGGTCACCGACGCCCTCAAGGCCACGGGTGCGGAGATCGGCGCCGGGGGCGGTGACGCCGGTGCGGGCGGCGGCGACGACGGCGCGGCCGGCGGCAACGGTGCGGGCGGTGGCAATGCCGCGGGTGGCGGCAATGCGGCGAGCGGCGGTGCGGGAAACGCCGGTGCCGGCAACGCGGGGGCCGGAAACGCCGGAGCCGGCAGCGCCGGTGCGGGAGCGGGCGACCCGGGTGCGGGCGCCGAGGACCCCGGTACCGGCGCGCAGGACCCGGGAGCGGGTGCCCAGGACCCCGGCGCGGGCGGCGGTGACGCCCTGAACTGACGGACGGGAACCCACTGCGCGACCGGCCCCGCCCCTTCACGACGAAGGAGAGCGGGGCCGGTGAGCGTGCCGGCCCCTGAGTGTGGCGGAACCATAGCGACCGCCTCCGGAGCGGTGTCAGAATACCGGCCCTACTCCGACCCTTCCTCAGGGGCGTCATGGCGTCGAACGAACTCGATTCCAATATCCCCGTCTTCCGCGGCGCCGGGCATCTCCTGCGTCTGATAGCCGATCTGGTGCGCAGGCCACGGCGCCGGGAGTGTCCGGAGCCGGTGCGGCACCGCGGAGTGGCTCAGGGACGTGAAGGTCTGCCGGTGCTCTGTCTGGTGAGCGGGGCGGACCACACCCAACTCGCCAAGGGCATCAGCTACTTCCTCAGCCACGCCGATCCCCGGCGGGTCCCGCACTGTCTGCACGATCTCCAGGACGGCGCACCGCCCCCGCCCCCGGAATCCGTCGAGGCGGTGCGCCGCACGCTGGAGCGGCTGGCGCAGGGCTTCGCCCGCAGCGTCCACGGCAGCGACGGACGGGTCCGCTTCCGCAGGTTCGGCCTGGTCAACTGGCTGACGCAGGCCGGAGCAACCGGCGCCGCGCCGTACTCGGGCGGTATGGAGGGCAACGACCACACCCTGCTTCAGGGCCTGCGCGAGCGGGAGTTCCGGCGCCGCCGGCTCTTCGGACTGCTGCGCTCCCCGGAGACCGAGCTCGCGGTCGACGGCACCGTGCCGTGGTGGGTATGGCTGTTCGCGGTCCATGTCTTTCCGCTCGCCTGGTTCCGGGTGCGCCGCGGGCTGGGCCGGGAGTACCGCTGGCTGCTCAATCAGCCCTATCTGGCGCCGCGCGACCCGGGCACCTTCATCGGGTTCGCCGAGCGGCTGACCGCACCGCACCACCAGGTCGAAGACCCGGAACAATTACGCAAGTTGATGGTCAACGCCTTTCTGGAGGATCTGCGGGTCGCCTTCCGCCGCCGCATCTGGCGGCCCCGTACGGCCCGGCGCACCGCGTACTGTGTGGCGCTGCTCGACGGGGCGAACGCCGACAACTGTGGCTATCCGCTGTTGCAGACCATCATCGACGTACGCAACGAGACGGGTGCCTTCGATCCGCTGCTGGTCATCAGCTGCGGCGCCGAGCCGCCCGCCGAAGGCACCGGGATCCGTGCGGACTGGGGTCACAGCTCGCTGTGGGAGCTCGCCGACCGGCTCTACGGCGGCTGGCGGGACACCTTTCTGCACCAGGGCCGGGCCCGTAACCGCGCGCCCTGGTATCTGCCGGTCACCGTGCCGCGGCTGCTGCCGCCGTCCGACGAGAGCTATGAGCTGACGCGGCGGCTGGAGGTCGCCCAGGACGCCCGGCTGCGGATTCCCGAACCGCCGCTGTGGGCCCGCCGGGTGGTGTCGGTGGTGGCGGCGTGCGGTGTGCTCGTCGCGCTGCTGGGAGCGGGCGGGCTGGTGCTGAGCCGGGAGAGCAACTACCGGCAGGCGCACTGCGGTCTGCACCGTTTCGAGGGCGACGCCGAGACCCTGCGCACCGCGGAGACCGGCGAGTGCATCGGGGTGGCACGGAACGGCTTCACCTTCCACTCCCCCGACCCGCTGCTCAACAAGACCCTCCGCACCATCCACGCCCAGAACGCCCGCGCCGAGGAGGCCCATCGCGCGGCGCCGGAACGCCCGTTCGTCACCCTCGTCCATCTGTCGGCGCTGCTCAGCGTCTCGGGGAAGTCCACCGGACAGCTCGCCTACGGGCGCGAGGCGCTCCAGGGCGCGGCGAGCGCCCAGTCCCGGCAGCTGCGCAGCACCGGCGCCGCGGAGCCGATTCTGCGGATCTTCCCGGCCAACGCCGGGTCGGGGATGCGCTTCGGCACGCGGGTGGTGGAGATCCTGGACGGGCTCCGGCAGCAGGATCCGTCGCTCGTCGGGGTCACCGGACTCGACCAGAGCCGGGAGGCCACCAACCGGACGATCCGGAAGCTGACCGCGGTGGGGCTGCCCATGGTGGCCACCACGCTGTCCGCGGACTCGCTCGTGCGGCAGTCGCCGATGTATTTCCAGGTGTCGCCGCAGAACACCCGGGAGGCGGAGGTCGCGGCCGCCTACGCCGCTCATGTCGTGGGCCACGGCGGGAAGAAGCCGCCCCGGCAGGTGCGGATCATCAGCTCCGCCGATCCCAGCGACACCTACAGCAGGACCCTCAGCGACGATGTCGCCCAGCGCTTCCGGGCCCGCGGCTTCACGGTCGAGAAGACCTCCTTCACCCCGCCCCCGCCCCCGGGCGCGGACCCCTCGTCGGACGCCCCCGGGCCCGGGACGGTCGGCCAACGGAGCTGCTCCTACCCGGGCGTGGTGTTCTTCGCGGGGCGCTCGGAGGACTTCGAGTCGCTGCTCGGCGGCATCAACGAGTCCTGCAACTCGGATCCGCCCACCCTCCTCGGCGGCGACGATGTGGCCCGGCTGGCCGCCGACGCGGAACGCCGGCAGCACTACCCCGGGATTCCGTACGACTTCCTGGACTTCACGCTGGGTTCGGCGCGCTGCGATGACACCAGCGAGCTGTACGCGGAGCTGAGCAGGCTGTTCCCCGAGGAGTGCGCCCAGGTCGCGAGCTCCTCCCTGGACGGCCATGCGGCGCTCGGTTTTGACGCCGTCAAGCTGTACATCAACGCGGTCAAGCAACTGCGCGAGGACGCCGCGCAGATGCCGTTGACCCCGCCCGCCGTCTGGCATGCGATCAGCGGTGTCCACGGGGACGAGGCGCTCGACGGGGAGAGCGGCATCATCAGCTTCGGCGGCGATGTGGACCGCCAGGTCCCGTTGGACAAACTGCTGTCCGTGCAGCACATCGACGGTGCGGGCAAGCCCACCCAGGCGGGCTTCTGCGGCCGGGTCGGCGGGCAGAAGCAGTCGTCGTGGTGTCCGCCGCTGGAGGCGGAGAAGGACCGCTGACGGGGGCGACGCGGCGGCGGGGTCCGGACCGGTGTCGGCTCGGAGTCCCGGCCATCGGCGTCAGGTCGAGGTGACCGTGAACAGCCCGCCGTCGGGGTCGCGGATGACGGCCTGGCAGCCCTCGCCGTCCGCGGTCGGGGTGATGGGGGTGACGGTTCCGCCGGCGGCCACCGCGGTGGCCGTCACCTTCTCGATCTCACGGACCGGGAAGTGGACGTGCCAGCGGGGGCGCACCCGCGGATCGGGGGCGGACTCGACGCCGCCGCCGCGCAGGCTGGCGACGGCGTGCGTACCGTCGCTGACGATCACCTGGTCGTGTTCGTAGGTCACATCGCAGCCGCCCGGCTCCCCGGAGGCCCAGCCGAGGACCTCGGCGTAGAAGATGGCGGCCGCGAAGGCGTCACGGGTGCGCAGTTCGAGACTGGCGGGAGCATTGCCCTGCCCGACCGACCAGGCCAGGGTCTGGCCCTCCCAGAAGCCGAAAGTGGCGCCGTCGGGGTCGGCGGCGAGGGCGGCGCGTCCGGGGCCGAGCTTGAGCGGGCCGACGGCGACGGTCGCCCCGCGCTCGCGGATCCGGTCGGCGGTCTCGTCGGCGTTCTCCACCGCGAAATAAGAGGTCCAGGCCACCGCGACCTGGAAACTCTGGGCAAGGGCCCCGATGCTGGCGACCGGCTGGCCGCCGGCCAACGCGATGCAGAACTCCTCACCGAGGCTGGCCGGGCGGAACCGCCACCCCAGGACCGCGGAGTAGAACTCCTGCGCGGCCTCCAGGTCGCGGGCCATCAGGCTGACCCAGCACGGAGCGCCACGTACCGCGGGGACGGGGCCATGGGCCGACATGACATCTGCCTCCTGTTGCTCAGCGCCCCTTCCCACTCTGCCAGCGACGGAGCGGGGCCGCACCAAGGGCGCGTCCCCCTGCGGCAGCGCGGTTGTGCCGGTCTTGATCAGGCTCGATGCTGTAGATACCAAACCGGGCTGGGCTGATGCCATGAACGCATGGAACGCGGCGGAGAGCGCCGACTTCCGTGGTCCCCTCGACGTCGCCAGGGCGGCCACCGCGGTGCTGGACGCCCAGGACCTGATCATCGGCTGGAGCCCGGCGGCCCAGCGGCTCCTCGGCTATCTGCCGGAGGAGATCGTCGGGCAGCCCCTGGAGCGGCTGATTCCGCCCGCTGTCAGGACCAAAGACGTACCGGACGACGCGCTGGGCGGCGGCCGGGAGCTCACGTTGCGGCACCGGAACGGCCGACTGGTGCGGATGGCGGCCGCCTTCTGCCCGCTCGCCAAGGTGTCCGCAGGCCCCGGCCCCCAGCCGGCCCGGGTCCTGGTGGCGGCCGAACTGGAGGCCCACCGGATGTGGGAGGCCCGCCAGGCGATGCTGCACGGGCTGGCCACCCAGTCCCCGGTGGGCCTGGGCATCTATGACACCGATCTCCGGCTGACCTGGGCGAACAGCGCGTATATCCGGGAGGTCGGGCTGCCGCTGCGGGAGTTCCTCGGTGCCCGCGCCGATGAGCTGTATCCGGGCGGCACGTTCGTGACCGAGGGGTATCCGCGCACGCTCGACGCGGTGATGCACCATGTCATCGACACCGGCGAACCGATCCTCGATCTGCACTTCGTCGGCCAGCAGCCCTCCGACCCGGGGCCCGACCACGTCTGGTCCTGCTCCTATTACCGGCTCCAGGACACCCACGGGCAGGTGCTCGGGGTGTGCGAGGACGCCTTCGACATCACCGGCCGCTACCAGGCGCAGCGGCGGCTGAACCTGCTGGTGGAGGCCGGTGCCCGGATCGGCACCACCCTCGATATGACCGCCACCGCCCGGGAGGTCAGCGAGGTGGCGGTGCCGGAGTTCGCGACCGCGGTCACCGTCGATCTGATGCAGTCCGTACTCAACGGCGACGAGCCCGACCCGGCCGGCGGTGTGCTGCCCACGCTGGTGCGGGTCGCCACCCGCTCCGCCGAGGAGGGGCCGGACGGCGCCCCGTACAGCCCGCACCGCGTCGAGTACCCGCCCGGCTCGCTCCAGTACCGCAGCCTCTCCTCGGGCGGGATGGTGCGCGAGGAGAACACCATCGTGGTGCCGCTGCGGGCCGGCGGCACCCCCATGGGACTGGTCACCTTCCGCCGTAGCGCCCCCATGACGCCCTTCGACAAGGGCGAGATCGAACTCGCCGACGAGCTGGTCACCCGGACGGCGGTGTGCCTGGACAACGCCCGCCGCTTCGCCCGGGAGCACACCGCCGCGCTGACCCTCCAGCGCGATCTGCTGCCCCAGCATCTGGCGTCCCCGTCCGCGGTCGATCTGGCCTACCGCTATCTGCCCAGCGACGACCGGGCCGGGGTGGGCGGCGACTGGTTCGACGTCATCGGCCTCTCGGGTACCCGGGTGGGTCTGGTCGTCGGGGACGTGGTGGGCCACGGCCTCCAGGCCGCGGCGACCATGGGGCGGCTGCGGACGACCGTACGCGCCCTGGCCCGGCTGGACCTGGCTCCCGACGAGCTGCTGGGCCGGCTGGACGACCTGGTGGAACAGACCGCCGAGGAGGCCGCTACGGTCGGCACGGATCTCGGCACGGACGATGTGGCGACCGGTGTGACCTGCCTCTACGCGGTCTACGATCCGGTGTCGCGGCGGTGCACCATGGCGCGGGCCGGGCATCTGCCGCCGGCCGTCGTCGACCCGGAGGGCGGTGTCTCCTTTCCGGATCTGCCGGCGGGCCCGCCCCTGGGTCTGGGGGGCCTGCCGTTCGAGTCCCTGGAGCTGGAACTGCCGGTCGGCAGTCTGCTGGCCCTGTTCACGAACGGGCTGGTCGAGGCCCGTCACCGGGATGTGGACGAGGGGCTGCGGATCCTCGGCGGGGTGCTGGGCGAGCACCGCCGTCCGCTGGACGACCTGTGTGACCACGCCCTGGCCGAGCTGCTGCCGGACGGTCCGGCCACCGATGACTCGGCGCTGCTGCTGGTGCGCACCCGCGAGCTGGATGCCCGGCAGGTGGCGGCCTGGGAGCTGCCCGCGGAGCCGGCCGCGGTGGCCAAGGCCCGTGAGCTGGCCACCCAGCAGCTGCGGGAGTGGGGCCTCGCGGAGCTGTCGTACGCGACCGAACTCGTGGTCAGCGAGCTGTTCACCAATGCCGTACGGCATGCCTCGGGGCCGCTGCATCTGCGGCTGCTGCGCGACCGGACCCTGCTGACCGAGGTGTCCGACACCGCTCATACCTCGCCCCACCTCCGGCACAGCGCCAGCGACGACGAGGGCGGGCGGGGGCTCTTCATCGTCGCGCAGCTGGTGCCGCGCTGGGGTACCCGTTACACGCCGTACGGCAAGACGATCTGGACGGAGCAGGCGTTTCCGCCGCGCTATTCCGGGGCTCCGCGGCCGGCCCGGTGACCGGCCGGCGGGCGCGGTGGCCGGGGCCGGTCCGGCGCACACCGTGCGGGTGTTCGGAGCGGGTCCCATGATGGAACCAAGCGAGGTCCCGGCGACCCGGCGGGCGCGGACAGAGGAGGTCCCTGTGACGAGCAATGGCAGGGAGCAGGCGGCCGAGCGGCGGCCGACTCAGCTGTACACCGGTAGCGAGCGGCCCTATGACCCGGAGGACCTGGTGAAGGTGTCCGGGCGCGAACCCACCCCCGAGAGCCTGGAATGGGCCAGGCGTCTGATCGCTGAGGAGGGGCCCGGCGCGATCGAGCGGTATCTGCCCTGAGCACCACCGGCTGAGCGGCGGGCGGACGCACGGAGGACGGCCTGTTCCACGCGTGGTGTGCCGGCGCGCGTCCGCAAAACCCCTTGCGACGCCCCGCGGCGCCCGGGAAGATCACCCTCCGTGACCATCGAACGCATCACCCCACCCATGCGCGCCGGCGAGCGGGAGACCCTGCGCTCCTGTCTCGACTTCCACCGGGCCACACTCGCCATGAAGACCGAGGGCCTGTCCGACGAGGACCTCAGACGACAGTCGAGCCCGCCCTCCACGCTCTCCCTGCTCGGGCTGGTGCGGCACATGGCCGAGGTGGAACGCACCTGGTTCCGCCGGGTGATCAACGGCGAGGACATCCCGCTCGTCTGGTCGGCCGAGGGCGACTTCCAGGCGGCGTACGACGCGAGCCAGGCCGATGGCGCGGAGGCGTTCGACGCCTGGCAGACGGAGGTGGCGCACGCCCGCCGCATCGAGCGGGAGGCCGCCTCGCTCGATGTGACGGGCTACCAACCGCGCTGGGGCGAGCATGTCTCCCTGCGTCTGGTGATGCTGCACCTGATCCATGAGTACGCCCGCCACAACGGCCATGCGGACTTCCTCCGCGAGGCCATCGACGGCACGGTCGGCGCCTGAGCCGGCCACACCGGCTCCCGCCCGGTGCTTGCCGGGCGGGAGCCGGTGACGGCCGTCGCGGGGTACGCCGGACGCCGTCCCTCAGCCGAGTTCGAGACTGGTGACGCCGAAGGTGCGCTCCTGCTCCGCCGGGGGCACCGGGCCGGTGTACATCCGCACGGTGTGCGACCGCGGGGTCAGCCCGCGGGAGGTCGCCAGGGTGTGCGCGGCATGCCGGGGGCCGGGGACGTCGAGAGAGATCTCGTCGGCCGGGTCGACGGACGCCGCGAGGGCGTCGAAGAGCGCTTCGGCTCCCGCGGTGGTGTCGGCGAAGAGCGGGCCGATGCGGTGACCCGTGTGGGCCGGGCGGAGCACGCCGTAGCCCGCGATCGCACCGTCGTGCAGAAAGACGCGGGCGGTGTGGCCGGGGGCCGTCAGCCAGCGGGTGACGAAGGCACGGCGGTCGGCGGGGAAGCAGCGCCGGTCGTAGTCGGCGACGGCGTCGAGATGCGCCCCGGTGACGGGGACGACGTCCGGCGTGGGAGTGCCGGGGCCGAGGGGGCGTCCGGCGTAACGAAGGGTCTCGTGGGCGGGGGCGAACCCGGCGCGCCGGTACGTCTCCAGCTGGGCGGGGACCGCGTCGAGACCCACGGTCCGGGCACCGGCGTGCGGGAGGGCGGCCCGCCAGGTGGCGAGGCCCAGGCCCTGTCCGCGGTGGTCGGGGTGGACGAGGTAGTAGCCCAGGAACGCATAGGCGTCCGAGTAGTTGACGACGGAGACCGCGGAGACGGTCCGTCCGGCGCGGCGTCCGATGAAGAAGCCGGCGGGGTCGAGGGGGTGGAAGCAGGCGGTGTCGCCGCGTCCGGGGTTCCACTCCTCGTCGGCGGCCCATTGGGCCACCTCGTGCCAGTCGTCCAACGAGGCGGTACGGACGGTGAGTTCGTCGGTGACGGGCTGTGGATCCGGAGCGTTGCCGAGAGTGGGCATGCCGGGTGTTCGTCCCTTCTGGTGGGGTCAGGGGGCGGTGAACGGGAAGCGTGTGGAGCCGGTGCCGGGTGGTGGGCGGGGCGGGCCCGCCGGAGCAGCTCCTCCGGCGGGTCCGGGCCCGGGTGCCGCCGCGGCCGGCGTCAGATCAGGTCCATGGCGGCGACCTCGTCGGGGCGGCCGTAGCTGATCGGCCCCTGGAAGCGCTGCCGGGCGGTGGCGAACCACCACACGGTGGCGATGATCAGCACCACTGCCAGCGCGATCGGCGCATAGTTGAACGAGGCCGGGGTGATCGGGTACGCCTGCGGCAGCATGAACAGCACATTGCTGATCAGGATCCAGGTCACCGCGATCGCCGCGACGGGCTTGCCGTAGCGCCCGAGGTTCCACGGCCCGGCCTGGAAGTCGTTGAGCCGCAGCCGCAGGAAGATGGGCACGGCGTAGGCGAGGAACAGCCCGACGACATTGACGCTCACCACCGCGGTGAAGGCGGTGTGCGACCACCAGCCGGGCAGCACCAGCACCAGGGGGCAGGCCGCGGCGAGCCAGACGGCCTTGACGGGGGTACGGGTGCGCGCGGAGACCGAATGCCACCAACGGGAGCCGGGCATCGCGCCGTCCCGGGAGAAGGCGAAGATCTGCCGGGTATTGCTGGTCATGTTGGCGAGGCCGCAGAACAGCATGGCGCCGATAACGATCAACAGCAGGAACTTGGCGGTGCTTTGGCCGAGCGCGTCGATGAGAATCTGCACCGGCGGCGCCTCGGCACTCACCGCATGCCCGTAGTCACGGATCGCATACACCAGCGCGAGCATGAGGATCAGCCCGGTGATCGCGGAGTAGCTGATCGCCCGCATGATGCCCTTGGGCGCGTTGACCGTTGCCTTCACCGTTTCCTCGGACATGTGGAAACTGCCGTCGAAACCGGTGAAGGTCCAGCTGGTGACGAGCAGACCCAGCATTCCGCCGTAAATCGCTTGTGTGAAGCCGGTGTTGTTGACGAAGTGCAGCGCGAACGAGGGCGACTGGTGGTGGTCGGGTATCAGGGTCAGCGCGCCGACGATCACCACCATGCCGATCAGCAGCCACCACACGGAAATCCGGTTCACCACCGCGACCAGGCGCACCGTATACGTGTTAGCCAGCGCCTGGAGGAGAAGGATGGCCGCGGTGATGGCGACCGTCTGCTGCGGTGTCGCCTCGTAGGACGGCCACTGCATGGTGAGGAACGCCTGGATGAAGGTGGCGGCGGCGAAGTTGGTGGCGGCGGTGCCGCCGACCTGGCCGACGAAGTTCAGCCAGCCCGTGTACCAGGACCAGGCGCCCTGGTGGCGCTTGGCCAGCTTGCCGGCCGAGAAGTAGAGCGCGCCGCTGGTCGGGTAGGCGGAGGCGATCTCACCCATCGCGGCACCGACGAACAGCACCATGATCGATACGCCGATCCAGCCGAAGATCAGGATCCGCGGGCCGCCGGCGTTCATCCCGAATCCGAAGGAGGAGAAGATGCCGGAAATAATGTTGATGATGGTGAAGGAAATGGCGAAGTTGTCGAACGCGCGGAACCTGCGGGTGAGTTTCCGCGGATAGCCCATGGCGTGGAGCGTGGCATCGTCATCAAGAGTGACGGGATCTGCCGTGTGGGGGTTTTGCGAGCGAGCTGGAGACGTACGCTCGGACACAACCGAAACCTTTCTGGGGGGAAGCGGGGAGGTGAATGGATCGGGCTGAGTTGTTCGCACAGGTGGTGCAGAATGGAGCGCCTCTTGCGGCAGGAAATTCATGCCACACCATGCGCACCAGCGAATCAGCCGCCATGCGGAACGGGGAGTCCGCACGAGCGCCTGGCTTTCGTCAATTGCTCCTCCGGGTCGCCGAATGCACTCCAGGGCATACGCGAGGCATAGGGCCCCATGGCGGTGAAGACTTCCCGCGCCTCGAATTCATGTTTCGCCATGAACAGCGCATGTGCCAGATACGCCAGATCCAGCACCGGGGTGAAGCGGTAACCCGCCACCCGCGGGAACCAGTGGTGGTAGATGCTCAACGCGGCGCTGATCCACTGGGGTTGCTCCCATGTGTGGTCCGCGAGCAGCGCGGACGGGTTGTAGTCCTCGACCAGCGCCACCAGCGGCAGCAGTCGCAGCGGTGAGGTGGCCGGGGCCCGTTGGCTCAGGAATGCGGCCACGTCCCAGCTCGCGCCGGACGAGCCGCCGTAGCGGGTGAAGAAGAACGACAGAAAGCGGTGGTGCGCCTCGCGGTGCCACGGGTCGAGCCGGAGGATGTGCGCGAGGAGGTACCAGGGGCCGGCCGGCGCGGTCAGCAGCCCCTGCGGGGCCGGGTCCTGGGGGCGGTCGAGGCGCGTCAGCGCCAGCTGGGCCACCCACGGGGTGGGGTCGTCGGGAAGCAGCTTGGCGGCCCGCTCGCACGCCGACTGCGCTATCCGGGCCAGGGCGCCCTGCCGGCGGTCACCGGCGTCGGCCATGCGCAGGGCCCGGAGCATCGCCACCCGGGCCCAGAGCAGCGCCGCGTCCGGCCCCGGCTCTTCGGCCAGCCAGCGCTCGGCCAGGTCCGAATCGGCGGCCACGGACGCCAGCACCAGCGACCGGTGGGCGCGCACCTCGAAATCCTCCCGGGCTTCCCGGAGAACCTCGTGCGCGCTCAAGTACCGCCCGGCCCGAACGTCCATACACGCGCGCGCCAGCGCCCGGTCATCGGCCGCTGGACTCCACACGTACTGCCCCTCGAATGAGCCGGCCGCCATGGTCCCCTCCCGGTCACGAAGGCGTCTTCCCCCACACGGCATTCCAGCTGCGCCGAATTCAGCTGGACCCCTGCCACCGGTCAAGTGACAGCGGCCACACCCTACTCATCCTCAACTCATTGCGAAAACAAGCCGCCTGGAATATCTGGTTCCGCACCTTTTAGTCTCGATGAGATTGAAAAGGAAACAACTTCTCGACCGGCCTTCGGAAGCCCTCCACTTTGCCGGTACGTTCACCACCGGCCATTTATTTGGCATATTCACAGGTTTACAGGTCCTCCACAAGTGCACCTCGCTGTTGATTACCCCTCCGTATCCCCTGCTTCCATGGCCACGGCCTCGCGCGAGCCGAAGGGGGCCGCGGAGACCATGAAGTCCCGGAGGGCGGGCCCCCGGCCCGGCCCCGTCCACACTCCCCTGGGGACCGTGCACTTGTTGAACGGAAGAGCACCCCCGGCCCCAACCCTCGGGCCCGCCACCCGCGTTGGGGCCGCGCATCACAAATTCGGCTCAAGAGCAACTGAATTAGCGGATGCTACTTTCCGGAAGCGCGCGATCACATGTAGCGTTCGTCTGGACCGGAGGCCGTGACTTCACACCACGTCATGGCTGGGTACGGGCATGGGCGCGAGCGTTCTTGCGGCGCGAACGGAGCGATCGACCCCGCTGGGCGGACCTGCACCACAAGTGCCTGGGTCGGCCACCCGCCGCACACCGGACCACGCCGCGAGCACCGCGGAAGCACCTCAGCGCCCGTGCACGTCGAGCACCGCCATGTCTGTCCGTACACGCCTGCTTTGCAAGAGGAATGGGCCCAGATCATGTTAATGAACTCCTCGACGACCCCGCTTGCGCTGCGACCGGACGCCGACTTCGGCCGGCCGCCCACGGCCGGGCCCGGCGAAGGGCCACCCCTGGCGGTCGACCGGCTCCCTGACGGCAAGTGGCAACTGACCCTGCACGACCTGGAACCCGTATCGGTACACCGGCTGCCGTCGGACGAGGTCCACATCATCCTGGCGCCCCCGCGCGCGGAACCGGCCGATGAACCACCGGCCGGCCGGCCGCGTCCGGAGCCGGTCCGGATCGACACCGCGGCCCGGACCGTCTTCGTCAGGGGCCGCCAACTCGACCTGCCACGCCTGGAATTCGACCTGCTGGCCCATCTCGTGCTGCATCCCCGGCGCGCCTTCACCCGGGAGCAGCTGATGGCCGCCGTCTGGCCCAGCTGCCAGTCCAGCAACCGCACCGTCGATGTCCACATCGCCCGGCTGCGCCGGCGTCTGGGCCCCGGCCTGCGCGACTGCATCAGCACGGTCTTCGGGATCGGATACAAGTACCAGCCCGTCCCGTAGGCCGGTCGCCACGATCGGCGCTCACGCGGCAGCGGGCCGGTGACCGGCATACACCGGTCGGTCGCCGGCCCGCTGCCGTGCGTCCTCAGGTCCCGGCAGGTGCAAAGCCGAGGTGCGCGGGGGTCGCCGCCGCGGGTTCCTTGCGGACGAAGGCCCGGCGCAGGGCGTGGTACGGCTGATCCGGGTCGAAGAAGATGCGGTGCATCTGCGCCAGTTCGAGCTCGCGGTAGGCGGCGAGCGGACGGTGCGCCTCGTCGCGTTCCCGGTCGGCCTTCTTCGCGGCGATACGGGCCTGCGTCGACGACGCCGAGGCCAGCCGGGCGGCGAGCCCCGCCGTCCGTGCGGCGAAGTCCTGCGCGGGGCAGTCGAGGATCCGGTCCACCAGGCCGAGCCGCGCCCCGGTCGCGGCGGTGATCGGCAGGGCGCGTGCGGTGAGCTGCCCGGCCACCTCGGGACCCACCCGGCCGGGGAGGGTATAGGTCCAGTATTCGGAGCCGTAGAGCCCCATCAGCCGGTAGTGGGGGTTGAGTACCACGGCCGCGCGGCACCACACCTCGTCGGCGGCGAGGGCCAGCATCGCCCCGCCGGCCGCGGCATTGCCGCCGAGCGCGGCGACCACCAGCCGGTCGGTGGTGGTCAGGACGGCGTGCACCAGATCGTCCATGGCGTTGATATTGGCCCAGGACTCCTCGGCGGGGTCGGCGGTGGCCTCGATGACGTGCAGATGGATGCCGTTGGAGAAGAAGTCCCGGCGGCCCCCGAGGACCAGCACGGAGGTCGGCCGGGCGCAGGCGTGGCGGTAGGCGGCGAGCAGCCGCTTGCAGTGGTCGGTGCTCATCGCACCGCCGGGGAAGGAGAACTCCAGGAAGCCGGCCGGGCCGTCCTCGCGGTAGCGGATATCGCTCCAGGTCCGGGGGCCGTCACCGGGGTCGAGCGGGGCGGGGACCTCGGGGAGCGGTGGGAGGCGGTCGCCCAGCGCCAGGGTGGCGGGCAGTTTGAGGGTGCCGGGCTCCCCCAGCGTGCGGGGCGGCCGCAGTTCCGGAATCCATACGGCGCCGTCGGCCGTCGCCCGGCAGATCGCGCCATCTCGGGTGGCGAGCAGTTCGCCCGGCGGGCCGGTCAGGGTGTCCTCAGGGTGACCGCCGTGCAAATGCCAGATGTCGCCGAGCAGTTCGTCCCGTACGCCGGGCTGGGAGTCGGCGGCGCGCAGCTTGCGTACGACGGTGTCGGTGGAGTCGGAGCGCCAGTCGATCCGGCGCAGGTCCTGACGGAAGGGCGGCCGGGGACGGCCGTGTTTCGCGGCCTCGGACAGCTCGGCCTGTGGTTGCGGGCGGTGGGTTCCGGACGCCACACGGGCGACGGCCGTCAGGACGGCCTCGACCGCGGCATCGGCGATCTCGTTGCGGTAGAGGTCGCTCTTGCCCACGTCGGGGACGGGGCAGTGCGCCGCGGCCCAGATGTCGCCGCCGTCCATCTCGTCGTTGGCCTGGAGCACCGTGACGCCCCACCGGTCCGCGCCCAGATGCACCGCCCAGTCCATGGAGGAGGGCCCCCGGTCGCCTACCGGCCCGGGGTGCACGATCAGACAGGTATGGGCGGACCACACCTCCCGGGGAATGGCCGTCTTGAGCATCGGTGCCACGATCAGATCCGGCGCATGGCGGCGTACGACCTCGGGGAGCGGGGTGTCCCGTGTCACCAGTTCCACGCTCACCTGGTGTCCGTGGTCACCGAGTTCGGCGTACACGCGCTGCGTCAGACTGTTGAACGCGCCGGCGATGAGCAGAATGCGCACAGCAGACTCCCCTGGAGCTGGGACCGATGGGCGGATGGCTGGATCGTCCCGCACCGGTGGCCGCCGGGCTCCGGAGCCGCGCTACGGGTCACCCGATCGACGGCCGCCGTGCGGCGCAATGCGGCTGCGATACGGCACCCGAACCGCCGGGGCGCCGGCGCGGGGCATGCCGTCAACTGATGGAGCGTCAAGTAGTTCCGCTAGTGATCATCTCGTCGGGATCCCGCCAAAGTTGGCGCACCGGCCACCCAACCCCAGCCCAGAAGATTGCCTTTAATTGACATTCGCTTGGTCATACTTTTACTTTCATTGCGTGGCATCAGCGCAGGTCAGCGCCGTGTGCCCCGTCCGTCTTCCGCACTCTCTCTCGGAGGTTCCCATGGAGCAGCTCATCAAGAAGATGGCCCAGGACAACGTCTGGCAGAACTGGCTCGCCGCCAACTCCGCTCAGCAGGCGGCGAAGAACGGCTGCATCAGCGCCGCTCCGAAGGCGGGCTGCATCAGCGCCACGCCCAAGGCCGGCTGCATCTCCTGACCCTGGCGCCACCCAGAAGCCCGGGAGCGGGCCGGTGGCGGCGAGCATCCCTGCCGCCGCCGCCCGCTCCCGGGCCTCGCGCCCCGAATTCCCCGTGTGGCACCGCTTCCCGAGCAACGACGAGGATTTCCATGGATGGTCAGCCGACCGCCGAGGTCATCGAGCAGATCCGCGACATACCGATCTACCGTGAGTCGCTGGCGAAGGGCTACTTCCCTGTACTCGACAAGCCGGAGATCGCGCGCGGCTTTCCCGACAACTGGATGACGCCCCGGCTGGCCGCGGCGCTGGAGTCCGGAGAGGCGGAGTTCGTCCTCTCCACCGGCACCCACCACGCCCGGATGCAGATCATCCGGCCCCCGTATTTCCTGCTGCGCTCCTACTACCAGCTCTGGAGCGAACACCCCGATATCGCCGAGACCTGGGAAGCCGGCTGCCGGCGGGTGTCGCTGACCACGGTGCTGGCGACGGAACATGTGGCGCGGGTCAATGCCGCCCGGCGCGGTACCACGCCGGAGCCGGTGCCCGCCCTCGATGACCGCCGGCTCGACGAGCGGACCTGCTACGTCAATCTGCGGCTGGACCCGGCACTGTGGGAGCGGGACGAGGTGGTGCGGATGCTCGCGGAGATCCGGGCCGCCCGGCAGGCGCACCCGCGCGGCTGGTACCACCTCGACTGCTCCGGCTATCACCTGGCGCATCTGGTGCGAAAGGTCGGAGAGTGGGGGCTGTGGGACGATTTCCCGCCACCCGCGAGCATCATCCACGCCTACGAATACACCCCGGAGAACGTCCGGCGTTTTCTGCACCAGCACTTCGACTGCCCCGTCATCGACCTCTTCGGCAGCACCGAGCTCGGATACCTCTACTACAGCGACCGCCGTGGCACCTACTGGCCACATCTCGACAAGATGAGTGTCGAGCTCCAGCCGGTCGCCGCCGGAAGCACCATCTACCAGCTCATCGTGTCGAGCGTGCGCAATCCCTATATGCCGCTGATCCGCTACCGCTCGGGCGATTGCGTACGGACCCTGGACGGTTCGCCCGATCCGGGAAAGATCGCCCAATTCTGCGGCCGGGAAAAGGAATTGCTCAGCACTCCGCACGGGCCGGTCGCCCAGGGCGACCTCGACCGGTGCATCGCTGAGACCTCCCCGGACATCTTCGGGTACCAGTTGCGGCTGACCGGCGATGCCGAAGCGCAGCTGAGGTATACGACGTTCCACGGCGCGCCCGTCGAACTCCCCCAGACCTCGGCGCTGGAACAGGGCATAAGTGAGCTGACCGGGCGGCGCTGCCGGCTCGCCCACCGTACGCACCTCCCCATCGGGAAGTCAGGGAAGTACGCCTGGCTCACGACCGGCAGCTGACCCACCGGACGTCTGCGTTCCCGGACGACCGCGCCCCTCGGACAGGAGAAGCATGACCAGCCAGCCGCGGATATCCGCCGATGACCTGAAGGAACTGCTCGGTGCGGCGCTGCACGCCGAAGTGGTGACGTATTTCGACGAGAAGACCGCCGCACCGCGGGAGTTCGTGGAGCGCCAGGTCACCGAGTGTCTGCGCTACCTCTACCTCGTCTCCCGGCACCACGACCGGCTCGGCGGTCTCTTCCTGCCGGTCGAGCAGGACATCGACGAGATCTGGCACTACCTCATCCTGCAGACCCGCGAATACCGGGCGCTGTGTGAGGAGCGGCTGCCGGGGCAGTTCTTCATCGAGCACCGCAGCATCGCCTACGAGGACTACCAGCAGGAGCCGGGCCGCGAGCAGGCCCTCGAAGAGGCCCTGCGCTGGATTCCGCTGTACTGCCAGGAGTTCGGCCCGTTCGACGAGGGGGCACTGCCGCACTGGACGATCGTGCGCTTCCTCCACGAGCAGATGGGCCTGTCGCTCGCGGCCATCGCGGCGCTGGAACCGATGGCGGCGACCACCTAAGGGCGCTCCCGCACCCACAGGAACCGAAAGGAATCATGAGGGACCGCAACGACGTCACGGCCGGCCACGAGGTACCCGAACAGCGGCGGATTCTGTCCGTCCTGGTGTTCTCGCAGATCCTCAGCGGCGCGGGCCTCGCCGCCGGCATCACCGTCGGAGCGCTGCTCGCCGAGGAGATGCTCGGCTCGACCGGGCTGGCCGGCGTGCCCAGTGCGCTGTTCACCGCCGGGGCCGCGCTGGGCGCCCTCGGCATCGGCCAGATCTGCCGGCGCTACGGCCGCCGCCCCGGGCTGGCGCTCGGGTACGCCGTCGGAGCGCTCGGCAGCCTCGGGGTCGTCGTGGCGGCCACCCTCGGCAGCGCCCTGCTGCTGTTCACGTCCCTGCTGGTCTATGGGGCGGGCACCGCAACGAACCTGATGGCACGCTACGCCGGGGCGGATCTGGCCTCGCCCGAGCGGCGAGGCCGGGCGGTGAGCACGGTGCTGTTCGCCACCACGCTCGGCGCGGTGGTCGGCCCCAACCTGGTGACCCTGACGGGAGAGGTCGCGCACTCCTGGGGCATCCCCCGTCTCGCCGGGCCGTTCCTGCTGGCCGTCGCCGCGTTCGGGTCGGCGGCGGTGGCCCTGGCCGCTCTACTGCGCCCCGATCCGCTGCGTCTGGCCGAGAAGTTGGCGGCTTCTCAGGCCACGGAGACCGGCGAGCGCACCGCCGAGGACACCGGCGACCAGCCGGACGCCCCTCCGCGACGGCGCGAGGTGGTCATCGGCACCACGGTCATGATCCTCACCCAGCTCGTGATGATCGCGGTCATGACGATGACGCCGGTCCATATGCAGGCGCACGGCCATGACACCCAGGCGGCCGGGCTGGTCATCGCCCTGCACGTGGGGGCGATGTTCCTGCCGTCCCCGCTCACCGGGCTGCTGGTCGACCGCGTCGGCCGGCTGTGGATCGCCGGTGCCTCCGGTCTGACCCTGGCAGCCGCCGGGATCCTGGCCGCCGCGGCCCCGCCGCACTCCGTTCCCGCCCTCGCCACGGCACTCGTACTGCTCGGGCTCGGCTGGAACTTCGGGCTGGTCAGCGGCACCGCCATCGTCACCGACGCGCTGCCGCCCGCCCGGCGCGCATCGGCCCAGGGCCTGGTGGATGTCGGTATCGCTCTCGCGGGCGCGGCCGGGGGCATGTCCTCGGGGCTGGTCGTCGTCCTGGGCGGCTATCCGGCACTGGCTCTGACGGGTGCGGTGCTCGCGCTGGCGGTCGTCCCCATGGTCGCCTGGGCGGTCCGCCGGCCCCCGCACACCGAACCCGCTCCGGCAACTTCCCCCGCGGAGCCGGAACCTAAATGAACGTCCGTTCGTCACACAGATGTGCCCGAATCGAAATTGGGGGCATCTTGAAACTTGGCGTCATTTCTCGTTATCACGCCGGAAACCTGGATGCTGCACTGTAGCGGCAGGGTGGACCGTGTGGACGAGCCACGGGGGGCAACGATGCGGAAGGACACCTGCATGCAGGGCACATCGGCGCTGCGTCGGTTCCGCATGCCGCTGCTCGCCGTCATGGTGATCCTGACCTTCCTGCTGGGCAGTACGGCGGATCCCGACATGGACCGGGCCACGTTCTCCGGCTCGCCCACCGCGAAGTCCGCGAGCGCCCTGCCGGCCGTCAAGCCGAGCTACGACAGCACCGAGGAAAAGTCCAAGCGCGCGGCCGAGCGCGGCCAGCCCCGGCGCACCGTCCGGACCGCCGCCGGCGTCCCGCACCACACCGGCCGTCCGCTGCCACCGCTCAGCGGCATCGCGGCACCGCACACCCTCCCGGCATCGGGCCACCCCAAGGCCGGCAGCACCACCAAGGCCGCCTCCAGACCGGCCGAACTCCCGCTTCTCCACTGCGTCTTCCGCTGCTGAGGGCGCCGTGGTGGCCTGCCCCACCAGCCGCGCCTCGCACATTCCCGCGCCACCACCCCCACAGTGGCACCACTCATCAGCAGGAGACCTCCTCGTGGAGACCTTCATCCAGCATGCCCGGGGCCTGATGGCCCGTATCGCCGAGGGCCGCGACGAACAAGAGACTTATGGCCGCCTCGCGGCCGGCCAGTCGCCCCTCGCCCTGTTCATCACCTGCTCCGACTCCCGGGTCGTACCGTCCCTGATCACCGGAGCACGGCCCGGTGAACTCTTCGAGCTGCGGACCGCCGGCAACGCCGTGCCCGTGTACCAGGAAGGCATGGCGGCCTGCGCGGAAGCCGCGACCATCGAGTACGCGATGCGCGTGCTCCGCGTGGCCGACATCGTGGTCTGCGGTCACTCGCACTGCGGCGCGGTCGGCGCCAAGGCCCGCGGCGAGGACCTGACCGGCGCTCCGGCCGTAAGGGACTGGCTGGCGCAGGCGCTGTCCGACGAACTGCCCAGCGACGAGGAGCCGACGGTCGCCGCCGCGGTCCAGCAGCATGTACGCCAGCAGGTCAGCCGGCTGCGCGACTACCCCTGTGTACAGGAGCGACTGGCCGCCGGAGAGGTGAATCTGCACGGCTGGTTCTACGAAGTGCACACCGGCATGGTGGCGGCGCATCACCCGGCCACCGACCTGTTCCTCCCCCTCTGATGGCGGGGTCGGATCTCATGAAGCGTTTCACCTCCTTCCGGGCGGACTTCACCGCCTCTCTCGTCGTCTTTCTCGTAGCCGTCCCGTTGTGTGTGGGGGTGGCGGTCGCCTCGGGTGTCCCGGCTGAGCTGGGTCTGGTCACCGGTGTCGTCGGCGGCCTGCTCACCGGTCTGCTCCCGGGCAGCAGCCTCCAGGTCAGCGGGCCCGCCGCCGGTCTGACGGTGCTGGTCTTCGAAGCCGTCAAGGAGTACGGCCTCGGCACGCTCGGTGCGCTGGTACTGGCCGCCGGTCTCCTCCAACTGGTCATGGGTGCACTGAAGTTGGGGCGCTGGTTCCGGGCGATCTCGGTCGCCGTGGTCCAGGGCATGCTGGCCGGCATCGGCCTGGTCCTGATCGCCGGGCAGCTCTACGCCCTCACGGACGCCAAGGCACCGGGCAGCGGGCTCGCCAACATCGGCGGGTTCCCCGGCCTGGTCACCTCCACCGCGGGGTCGCCGGACGCGCTGGCCGCGCTCGCCATCGGTGCCGGCACCATCGCCGTCCTGGTGCTGTGGCCGCGCTGGCGGCCGGCCGCACGGGTCCTCCCCGCGCCGCTGGCCGCGGTGGCACTCGCCACCACCGCGGTGTGGGCACTGGACATGCCCGTCGCCCGGGTCCAGGTCAGCGGGCTGCTGGACGCGATTCAGCCCCCCGGCCTCGACGACCTCGGCCGGCTCGGCAGCTTCGGTGTGCTCGGTACGGTCCTCGCCTTCGCGTTGATCGCCTCCGCCGAGTCCCTGTTCAGCGCCGCCGCGGTCGACCGGCTGCACGACGGGCCGAAGACCGACTACGACAAGGAGCTGATGGCTCAGGGTGCGGGCAACGCCGTCTGCGGTGTCCTGGGTGCCCTGCCGATGACCGCCGTCATCGTCCGTAGCGCCGCCAATGTGCAGGCGGGCGCGAAGACCAAGGCCTCGCGGGTGCTGCACGGTGTCTGGCTGCTGGTGTTCGCCGCGGCGTTCCCGGCCGCGCTGGGTGTCGTTCCGGTGGCCGCGCTGGCGGGTGTCCTGGTGCATGCGGGCTGCAAGCTCATCCCGGTGCGTGCGCTGGGGCCGCTGTGGCGTGAGCACCGCGGCGAGGCCGTGGTCCTCCTGGTCACCGCGGTCGCGATCGTGACGGTCAATATGTTCGAGGGCGTGCTCATCGGTCTGCTGCTGGCCGTCGCGAAGACGGCCTGGGAGACCTCCCATGTCCACCTGGAGGTCCAGACGCCGGAGGACACGGCGGAGCCGGTGCAGGTGCGGGCCGTCGGTAACGCCACCTTCCTGCGGCTGCCGAAGATCCTCGACCAGCTCGACGCGCTGCCCGCGGACCGGGACGTGGAGCTCGATCTGAGCGGGCTGCGCCATCTCGACCACGCCTGTGGCGCCGCGCTCACGAACTGGGCCGAGCAGCACCGCCGGAGCGCCCGTGAGGTGGAACTGGTGTCCTGACCACCGGTCTGCCCGACCGCCGTCCGGCGGTCGGGCAGCCTTGGCCCCCTACGCCGGCCGCCGGTCCGGCTGTCCCCGTACCCGCCGATGAGGCGTCCCGGGGCAGCCGCCGGTGGCCGGCGCCGTGCTGTCCCCGAGCGGCCGGGGCTCAGTCGCGTTCCGCGTCCACCGTGGGCAGCCGTGCGTATGTCCGCGGTGCGCGGTGGCGCAGGCGCAGTGCCACGGCGACCCCGAGGGCGAAGGCGAGCGGCAGGGGTGCCAGCAGTGCGAGGTTGATACCCGTCGGTGCCCCGGTCAGCAGGCCGAAGTCGCGGCAGACCAGCACAAGGAGGACGGCCAGGCCGGCGCAGGCCGTCAGCGGTGCGGCCACCACCCGCCAGGCGGGCAGCCCCCGGCGGTCGCGCCGGAAGAACCTGTGGACGGCGAGGGCGGCGAGCGCCTGGAGCAGCATGATGCCGACGATGCCGGTGCCGTTGCTCCACAGGAAGGTGACGGCGTACGGGTCCCGGCCGGAGAGGCTCGTGGCGAGCACGACGGCGAGGGCGATGCCCGACTGGAGGGCGACGGCGGCGACCGGGGAGCGGTGCCGGGCGGTGACGGTGCCGAGGCGGTGCGGCAGCAGGCGTTCCCGGCCGAGGGCGTAGAAGTAGCGGGTGGCGCCGTTGTGAAAGGCGAGGGTGGCGGCGAAGGCGCTGGTGGTGATGAGGAGGTGCATGGCGTCGGCGGCCCAGGCCCCGGCGAACCGTGCGGTGGCGGCGAAGACCATTCCGTTGCCGACGGGGCCCTGCGCGACCGTCTGCGCGCGGTCCGCCCCGTAGGCATTGAGCACCGTCCAGACCGTGAAGGTGTAGAAGAGCGCGAGAAAGCCGACGGCGGTGCAGGTCGCGCGCGGCACCGAGTGCTCCGGCCGCCGCACCTCCTCCGCGTAGACCGCGGTGGCCTCGAAGCCGATGAACGCGCCGACCGCGAGCACGAACATACCGCCGGCGCCCGCGGTGCCGAGGTGCGCCGGGGAGAGCGCGCCGAACTGCGGTCCCTCCGGCCCGCCCCCGTGCGCGTACACCGCGGCCTCGAACACCAGCAGGATCAGCACTTCGAGGCGAGCGCGAGGGCGAGCACCTTGGCGCTGAGGGCTACTTTGAGACATCCGAGGACACCGATGGCGACGAGCCCTGCCGTCGCCCAGGCCCCCCAGGGCACATGGACCCCGGTGAGGTTCCGGAAGCCGGACTCGGTGAACCAGCCGAAGACCGCCAGCAGCCCGACTTCGATGGCGTTGTACGAGAGCACGGCCACATACGCCGAGCCGGCCCCCGTCGCCCGGCCGAGCCCGCGCCCGATGTAGGCAGCGAACGCACCGGCGTTGCGGACGTGACGGCTCATCGCGGTGAAGCCCGCGGCGAAGACGATCATCAGCAGCCCGGAGAGGAGATAGCCGAGCGGTGCCGCCTGGCCGGCCATCCCGATCGCCACCGGCGCCGCGCCGGCCGTCACGGTCAGCGGGGCGGCCGCGGCCACCACGAAGAAGACCAGGTCACCGGCGCCGACGACGTTCCGTCCGAGGGTGTGTGCGGTGTCTGGTGCGGGGGCGTCGGCAGCGGCCGACCGGGTGCTCATGCGCGAGAACGTAGGCGTGGCGCCGGCTCGTACGGAAGACCGCGCGAGAGGCACACCAGGGGCTCGCACGGACACGACGGCGGAGCCCGGAATATTGCACCCGCCCCGGTTGTTGAGTGATTGTCAGGACCGTGCCGGGTGGCGCCGACGCCCCCGGACGCCGGCGATGTCACGTTGTCTACGGAGATGGGACGGACCGCATGCCTCTTCAGGGTGAGTACGAGCCGAGCCCGGCGCAGTGGGTACGCGATCAGGTCGAGCAGTACGAGACCTCCGGAGGCCGGGAAGGCACGACGCTGCGCGGGATGCCGGTCGTCGTCCTCACCACCCGGGGCGCCAAAAGCGGCAAGATCCGCAAGAGCCCGCTGATGCGGGTGGAGCATGACGGGGCGTATGCGGCGGTGGCCTCCATGGGCGGTGCGCCCCGGCACCCCGTCTGGTACCACAACCTCGTGGCCGATCCGCGGGTGGAGCTCCAGGACGGCCCGGTGCGCCAGGACATGACGGCCCGTGAGGTCACCGGCGCGGAGAAGGCGCTGTGGTGGGGGCGGGCCGTCGAGGCCTTCCCCGATTACGACGACTACCAGAAGAAGACGGAGCGGGAGATCCCGGTCTTCGTGCTGGAACCGGCGGCTACGGCACACTGACCTGCCGCCCGCACGCTCAGAGGGTCACCAGGGAGACCTCGGTGGCCTTGACGCTGGCCCATACGGACACACCGTCGGCCAGGCCGAGTTCCAGTGCCGCCGAGGGGGTGATCTCGGCCACCAGGTCGGGCGCCTCGGTCGAGGTGATCAGGACCCGCAGCCGGCTGCCCGCTGAGGTCAGTTCGCGGACGGTGCCCGGCCAGACGTTGCGGGGGCTGCCCGTGGGCCGGTCGAGGTGTACGGACACGGCCTCGGGGGCGATGATCGCCAGCGCTCGGGCGCCGTCGGGGAGCGGGTCGGCGATGACCAGCCGACCGCCGTCGGTCAGGGCGAGGGCGTCGCCGGTGACGGTGCCCGGCCAGGCGTTACGGCCGAGCATCCGGGCGACCCAGGGCGAGCGCGGGTGCCGGGTGACCTCGGCGGGCGGGGCGTCCTGGAGGGCGCGCCCGTCGTCGAGGACCAGGACCCGGTCGGCGAGGGAGACCGCTTCGACGGGGTCATGGGTGACGATCAGACAGACGCCGCCGAACTCCGCGAGATGGCTGCGCAGGGTGTGCCTGACCCGGGCACGGGTCGTCTGGTCGAGCGCCGCGAGCGGCTCGTCGAGCAGCAGCAGACGGGGGCGGGCGGCCAACGCCCGTGCCAGGGCGACGCGTTGGGCCTGTCCTCCGGAGAGCTGGGCGGGCTTGCGGTGCGCGAGGTGGCCGACGCCGAGCCGGTCGAGCCACTGCTGTGCCGTGCGGCGGGCGTCACCGCGCGGGGTGCCGTGGGCGCGCAGCCCGTAAGCGGTGTTGTGCAGGGCGTTCAGATGCGGAAAGAGCGCACCGTCCTGGGGCACCCAGGCGACGCCGCGGCGGTGCGGGGGCAGCGCGGTGACGTCCGTGTCGCCGAGGCGGAGCGCGGCGCGGGCGCGCGGGGTGAGGCCGAGCAGGGCGCGCAGCAGGGTGGTCTTGCCGGCGCCGTTGGGGCCGACGACGGCGATGGTGGTGCCCGGGTCGGCGTCGAGGGTCAGCCGGTTGAAGCCGGTGACCTCGGCGTGCAGCGGCCAGCGCTCCCGGTGCGCCGCGGACGGTGCGGCGGACTCCTCGGCGTCTGCGGCGGGCGGGGCCGGGGCGCCGGTGTCGTCGGCGGCGGGTACCCGGCGGGCCGTGCGGTCGGTGCGGGTGGCGCCGGTCCAGCGGCCGCGCAGACAGACCAGCACGGCCATCGCGATGACCAGCAGCAGCAACGAGACCGAGGTGGCGGCTTCCGGGGAGTCCTGGAGCAGCAGATAGACCTGGAGCGGCAGGGTCTGGGTGGTGCCGGGCAGATTCCCGGCGAAGGTGATCGTCGCGCCGAATTCGCCGAGCGCACGGGCCCAGGTCAGCGCGGCGCCGGCGGCGAGGCCGGGGGCGACCATGGGGAGGGTGACGGTGCAGAAGACCCGTACGGGGGAGGCGCCGAGGGAGGCCGCGGTCTCCTCGTAACTCGGGCGGAGTCCGGCGAGCGTGCCCTCCAGGCTGATGACGAGGAACGGCATCGCGACGAAGGTGGCCGCGATTACCGCGCCGGAGGTGTGGAACGGCAGCACGATGCCGAAGGTGCCCTCCAGCCACGGGCCGAGCAGGCCACGGCGGCCGAAGCCGAGCAGCAGCGCGACACCGCCGACGGTCGGCGGCAGCACCATCGGCAGCAGCACCAGCGAGCGGACCAGCGCCTTGCCGCGGAAGCTGACCCGCGCCAGCAGCCAGGCCAGCGGAACTCCCAGCAGCAGCGCGAGCCCGAGCGCCCAGAAGGACACCAGCAGCGACAGCCGGAGCGCTTCGAGGACACCCGGGCTGGTGAGGTGGGTGCCGAGGTCGCTCCAGTTGGCGCGGGCGAGGATGCCGAGGAGCGGCAGCAGCAGAAAGGCGACGGCGACCAGCGCGGGCACGGCCAGCACGACGGGGGTGCGGGCACCGGGCGCGCGAAACCTGCCTGCCGGGGGCGGGGTGAGGGTGCGTCTCATCGGGGTTCCTCGCTCGGGGCGGGCCCGGCGGCTCGCGCCCGGGGCTGTCCACTCCCCCGAGCTGGACAGTCCCGTGCGCGCCCGGCCGGATTACGGCTTCTGGAAGCCCGCCCGCTGAAGGATCTGCTGCGCCTCGGGCGTGCTCAGCCACTTCACGAACGCGGCGGCGGCAGCGGCGTGCTGGGACGCCTTCAGGGGCGCGGCCGGGTAGGAGGCGACGGCGTTCTGCGCGTCGGGGAGGTCGACGGCATCGACCTTCTTCGGTGCGATGGCGGCGTCCGTCTTGTAGACGAGCCCGGCGTCGGCCTCGCCGAGTTCGACCTTGCTGAGCACCGCCCGTACGTTGGGCTCCTGGGAGACCGGCTTCACGTGCAGCTTCTGCGCGTCCAGGACCTGCTGGCTGTAGCGGCCGACCGGCACCTGAGAGGCGGCGAGTACGACCTTCAGCTTGCTGTTGGTGAGGTCCCTGAGGTTTGCGATCTTCTTGGGGTTGCCCTCACCGGTGACGATGACCAGGCGGTTCTTGGCGATGACGGTGGGCTTGCCGACATCCACCTTGATCCCGTCCATGGTCTTGGTGTCGGCGGTGACCACCGCGTCGGCGGGGGCCCCCTCCCGGACCTGGGCGGCCAACTCCTGGGAACCGGCGAACGAGAAGTTCACCTTGGTGCCGGCGTGTTCCTTCTCGTACACCGCACCGGCCTTCTTGAAGACATCGGTCAGCGAGGACGCGGCGAGCACGGTGAGCTCCGCCTTGGGGACGGCGCTGCCGGACTTCTCGGCGTCCTTGTCCTTCGTGCCGTCGTCGTCGCCACCGCAGGCGGTGAGGGGAAAGAGCAGGGCGGCGGTGACGAGCCCGGCGGTGGCGCGGCGCGCGGTGAAGAGCTGGGACATGAGGCGGGACTCCTTGGAACCCAGGACGACGGGGGTCGTCCTAGCGGATGGGAAAAGCCGCGCCGTGGACGGGCGGCGCCGCTGAGATGAGGCAGCCGGCCGGTGGGGGACGGTGGTCGCGGATCGGCTGTGGTGCTACCGCGGTGTGTCAGGTGCGGTCGATGTGCACGCTGGTGGACTTCACGCGGGCGGTGGCCTGCATGCCGACCTCCAGGCCCAGTTCCTCCACCGCTTCCCGGGTCAGCAGGGAGACCAGCCGGTGCGGACCGGCCTGGATCTCGACCTGGGCGGCGACATCGCCGAGGGTGACGGCGGTGACGATGCCCGGGAAGGCATTGCGCGCGGAGGTGTACGAGGCGTCGTCCTCACCCGTGCCGCTCTGCGCCACCTCGATGGAGAAGGCGGCCAGATCACGGCCGTCGATGAGGCGGCGGCCGCCGTCGTCGCGATGGGTCGCGACCTTGCCGGCGTCCGCCCAGCGGCGCGCGGTGTCGGGGCTGACGCCCAGCAGCCGCGCCGCCTGGCCGATCGTATAGGACTGCATGTGCGACAAGGTAGGCAACATCGGCTCGCATCTGCAACCAATAGTGCGTAGCTCTGTAGCAAATGCCAGTCACCTTAGAGGAAAGGACGAGGCCCGGCAGCCGGGCCCGGCCCCCGGTTGGGGGCGCGACCTTGCTCCGTTCCGGCCGCCACCCACGGACACCCGTCCGGCACCGCAAGGCATCCCGGCGGCCGGGCGAACCGTGACTACAGTGCGGACCGGAGCGGGAGTTACGCCCACGTCTCCCCCCACTACGTTCACCTTCCCCACTCCCGGTGAGGCATGGCCATGAGCCTGAGCATCCGTAACCAGATTCCCGGCACCGTCGCCGCCGTCACCCCCGGCGAGGTCATGGCGACCGTCAGGGTCCGGCTGGCCGGCGGCCAGGAGATCACCGCCGCCATCACCCGGGAGGCGGTGCGAGAGCTGGGCATCGAGGCGGGTTCCGCGGTGCGCACGCTGATCAAGTCCACCGAGGTCGCGCTCGCCACCGGGCCGGTCGAGGGCCTCAGCATCCGCAACCAGATCCCCGGCACCGTCACCGAGGTGGCCACCGGCGGCGCGATGGCCGGCGTCAAGGTGGCCGTCGCGGGCGGCGAGCTGACCGCGGCCATCACCAGGGACGCCGCCGAGGACCTCGGCCTCGCCGCCGGCTCCGAGGTCATCGCACTGATCAAGTCGACCGAGATCGCACTCGCTGCCTCCTGAGCCAGCAGGACCGGCGCATCGCCGAAGTCCGCGTCGAGCTCCGCCCAGGACGGCGACCGGCGCATCTCTGAACCACGGATGCGAGGCTGTTGCACACTTTTCCTCGCTGGCGCGAGGCGCGATGGGGGGAGAGGGAGGCATCTAACGGGGCAGGACGGCGGACCATCGGGACGGGACAGCCGTCGGGACGGCGCAGGGCGAGCAGGACCGGGCCGAGCCGGGCCCACGCCGCCGTCGGGGCCGGCCGCCGCCCCTGCCGGAAGCACCTCACCCCCCACCCCACTCCGGGTGATCACCAAGCAGGACTATGACCTTGATCGTCTGGCATTTACCATGTGGGAACTCGCCTTCGCCTGGTGAATGTGAGGTGCCGGGACCGTGCCCGGCAGCCGCCCAAGGAGCCCGCACATGCACGTCCACGACCTCCTCCAGCTCGACTCGTTCGGGGCGCTCGCCGCGGCAGACCCGGCCGATGGCGCGGCGCTCGATGCCGCGCTGCGCGCCTGCGGGCTGCCCGCCTCCGGCCCGTACCGGGTCGTGGTGGCCACGACGGTCGACGAGGAGCGCGACCGGGCGGTGAAGGCGCTGGCGGAGGCGCTACGGCACTCCCCCGGTGAGCCGGGTGCGACCGGGCGGCTCCCGAACGGTGAGGCGGTGGCCATCGTCCCGGTGGAGCCCGACACCGAGCCGCGGCGGTCGCTCGCCGAGCTTTGGCCGGCGCTGTTTGCCCGTCGGCCGCAGATACCGCTGCACGCCGGGGTCAGCGGCCCGGTGCGCACCCCGGAGGGCCTCAACTCCGCGCTGGGACAGGCGCGTTACGCGCTGGCGGCGGCGCGCGCGCAGGCCCCGGAGGAGGCCCGGGTGACCGCTGTCGAGGACCTCAGCACCCTGGGCGCCCTGCTCGCGGGAGTTCCGGAGGAGGTCCGTACGGCCTTCAGGAGCCGGGTGCTGGGGCCGCTGGCGCGCGACGGCTCGCACCGGATGCTGCTGGAGACGCTGGAGATCTTCCTCGCGCATCACGGGTCCTGGGCGCGGACGGCCACGGCGCTCCAGCTGCATGTGAACTCGGTGCACTACCGCATTCAGCGCATCGAGTCGCTCACGGGCCGCGACCTGTCCCGGCTGGAGCACAAGCTGGATCTACAGGCGGCGCTGCTCTGCCGCTGAGCGCCGCGCGGTGGGCCAGGCGGGCCGGTCGACGCACGGATGGACGGCTCAGCGCCGGTGGTCCGTCAGGTCGATATGCACATGGGTGGACTTCACCCGGGCGGTGGCCGTCACCCCGACCTCGATCCCCAGATCCTCGACCGCCTCCCGGCTGACCACGGACACCACCCGGTGCGGTCCGGACTGGATCTCGACCTGGGCGATCACATCGTCGAGGGTCACCCGGGTGACGATCCCCGCGAACGCGTTCCGCACGGAGGTCAGCACCTCGCCGGGCACCGCATGCAGGCCCGCGGCTCGCTCCTTGGCGAACGCCGCCAGGCTCACCCCGTCGAGCACACGGTTTCCGGCACCGTCCCGTTCCATCCGCAGCTGACCGCCATCGGCCCAGCGCCGGACCGTCTCCGAACTCACACCCAGCAGCCCCGCTGCCTGACCAATGCTGTACGTGGGCACCCCCGCACTCTAGGGCAGCGGCCGGGCCGGCCCCGCAGTGCCCGCGCGACGGCTGACCGGGCGCAGGGGCGTCCTTGTCGCGGCATCCACCTGCCCGCCGGGGGCGGAGCGGCGGCGCCGGTAATAGTGCACCGTCAGGATGCCGAGCAGCGGGCCCCAGGCGGTGAGCGGCGCATAGGCGATCCAGAAGGCGACGACCTGCCAGCCGTGGGCGGCCATCCCCTCGGGTTCGCCGGTGATCTTCAGGCCGAGGGCGGACATGACCATGGCGTAGGGGAAGACCAGCAGCGCCACCGAGCCGAGACCCGCGGGGAGGACGGCTGCCAGGACCGGCACGGGGCGCCCGCGCAGGACGGGGATCCAGCGCGGCCACACCTCGCCCCACCGGGCGACCAGCCCGACCGCCAGGAACGCCAGCGCCTCGCTGAACACGCTGAGCCCGATGAGGTACCACCACTCGCCGTCGAACGGCTCCGGGCCGGCCGGGGCCGTCGCGTCGTGGTCCAGCAGTGGTGCGTTGAGGTTGATTGCCGCGATGCGCCAGACGCAGGAGGGCAGTGCGAGCAGGGTGATGGCGTAGGCGGTCCGCTCCGCCCAGCGGGGCACGCCCGGCATCGTCCGGCCGTGCAGCTTGGTGAGCATGGTGCGAGCGGGCATGGGGAATCTCCTCGTTCTCGTGCGGGCCGGCGGTGGCTGTGCTTCCGCCGATCCGGGAGCGGTCGGTGCCGGTGCTCTCCCAAGGTCGCTGCCGCCCCTGGCCCGGGGCATCCCTCGCAGGACGGGGCCGGGTCACCCGTGCGGAGGAAGGCGGTCTGCATCAGACGCAGGGGGCGCGAGGGGGAGGCGGCGCCGTCCGGCAACCGGAGCGACGGGCCCGCCCGTCCGGGCCCGCCCCCGGGGCCGCCCCCGGGGGCCATCCGTGTCGCGTGAGGACATCCGAACAGAGCAGTCCGATCCGCCATCAGCGGGTCTTCCGCACTCTGGGCGCCAGCGCGCCATACCCCCGGCTGCCGAGCCCGATAAGTCGCCATCTGCGGTGCGGATCAAGGAAGTTGGTGAGCGCGGGACTCACTGAACACCCATCACACCAACCCGAAAGATTACGATTTGCACCATTTCTCCTCTTGCGCCCGAATTATGCCGATGTGAATCTGGTATCCCATTCGTCGAAGGAGTTGATCGCATGGTTACGGATCGCACAGCGCCGGTCGAGACGGCCGCCCTGGCCGCCGAGGTCGAGGGACTGCTTGAACCCGCCGAGGCCGACGGTGTTTTCCGCGATACCCGCGAGTGTGGAGGTGCGCTGCTGCTGGCCGCGCTGCTCCTGATCTCGCCCCCCACCCCCCGGCCGAAGACTGACGTTCGCTAAGGCTGAGGGGAAAGCGTTGGCTGAACAGACGCAGGGAGCAGTCCCGCTGAGCGCTGTGATTGCCGATGCCGCAACCGGGGTCGCCCTCGCCCTGCGGGGTGAGGGCGACCCTTATGCGTTGTCCGGCATTCTTCGGCAGAGCGATGTGCTGACTCCGGCCGCCATCCGGGTACTCGGTGCCGACGCGCTCGCGCCGTACGCCATGGACCAGATCGGCGCGGCCGTCGGCGCGGACGACGAAGCGGTGGTCCGGCAGGCGCTGGCGGCCTATCCGCCGGGAGCGGATGCCTCGGAGGTCTCGGTGTGGAGCTACCGGGGCCTGGTCGAGGCCTCGCATGCGTTTCTCCCCGGAGGCGCACAGCAGTGGCCGTCGCCGCCCGAGGCCGCCGCCGGCTGGGTCGACCACGATCCTTGGCCCAAGCTTTCGCACCGGGTGTCCCAGGTCGCGGCGCTCGCACTGCCCGGGCTGGCGCCCGGTCTCACCGAGCAGCTGGCCACCCGTACCGACGATCTGGCCCGCGGCTTCGTCCGGGCGGTCCGCCGCCGGGACTGGCTGCAGGCGGCCGGCCTGGGCCGCTGGCTGGCACGGCTGCCCGCGGCACCACAGAGCCTGGGGCTCGACAGCGGGCTGGCGTTCGTCCGCCAGATGGGTGGCGGTGACCCCCGGGTGGCGCTGCATGTCGCGGCCGCCCAGCGTTTCTACGGACGGGGTTGGTGACCGGGGACCGGGGCGGCGACCCCGGGCTGTTGGACCGGATGGTCCGCGACAGCCTGGGGTGGCTGGACGAGGCACGCCCGTTCTTCCGCCTGCCCTCGAACGTGACCACGGACGCCGATCCCAATCTGACCCTCAAACCCCTGGGTGAGCTGGCCGAACTCACTCAGCTGATCGGGGTGCTGCACCCGCGGGACGACATCCGGCAGACGGCCCGCGGGCTCTTCGCGTTCGCCTGGAACGAGACCCGCGACGGTGAGCTGTTCGCCGAGCTGATCCGCGGTGAGCCGTTCGCGACCTATCCGGTGGAGCTCTACGGCGTCTTCGCCCAGGCCGGGCTGCGCCATGCCGAGGCCGATGCGCTGACCGAGACCACGACGCGGCTGCGCGGCTGGCGGGTGGCCCGCGAGGACCACACCCGCACGCTCGGCGTGCTCAACGCGGAGCGGCGGATCGGGCTGCGCCAGCACGCCGACTTCGGCGCCGTGCTCGCCCTGACCGGCCTCGGCCGGCTCCCGGAGCCCTGGGCGCTGGACCGCAAGGCGGCGTACGGCATCACCCATGACGTCTTCCACCTCACCGACTGGGGGCGCAACCGGCAGCGGCTGTCCCCCGAACTCGCCGACTACCTGCGGCTGTGGGTCCCCTCCTGGCTGGAGAACTGGCTGGCGGAGCAACTGTGGGATCTGGTCGGTGAGTTGCTGGCCGTGACGGCCTGTCTGCCCGCGGCCCCCTACGATGCGGCTGCCTGGCAGCGGCTGGCCGGCGCACAGGCGGCCGACGGGAGCGTGCCCGAGCTGGGTGCCGCCCCGTCCTCGGGCGACCGGGCCGAGGCGTTCACGGCCTGCTACCACTCCACCCTGGTGACCGCGTTCGCCGCCACCCTCGCGCGTATCGCCTCCGACGAGGCCGAGGCCGGTCCCCCGGCCGGGAACGCGGCGACGGCGGGCGGGCGGACCCCCTGCGAAAGCGAGACTGCCCCGTGACCGTGACGGCCGCATCCCCCGCCCTGCTGCACCGCGTCGGCGACCGGGCCCTGACCTGGCTCGACGACCATCGTGAGCACTTCCGGCTGACCCCTGAGGACTTCGCCAACAACGGTGCGGTCGTCGAGCGGCTCAAGCCCATCGGGGAGCTGGCACTCAATATGCATGTGCTGTTCCGCGAGGGCGTGGCCGGCTCCCGGCAGAAGGAGCGGGCCGGGAAGCTGCTGGACTTCACCTGGCGGGAGCTGCTGGACGGCGGCAACGTACTGGCCCGGCTCCAGCACGACGAGCCGCTCTCCCCGGTGCCCCTGGAGGTCTATGCGACCTTCCACGAACTGGGCCACCGTCATCCGGGGCTGGAATCCGCGCTGGAGGTGTGCCGGCGCACCACCACCTGGACGGCGCTGGAGATGATGCCCAACCGGCGGCTCGGCGTGCTCAATGCGGAACGCAAGCTCGGCCTGCCGCCCAGCAGCGACTTCGACCAGGCGGTGGCGCGCACCTGGCTGGGACAGCTGCCGGAGCCGTGGACGGTGCAGCTGCACATCGCCTACGACCTCACCCACACCGTCTTCCACCTCACCAACTGGGGCGAGTCCCCCGAGCAGATCCCGCCGGCCATCGCCGACTATCTGATGCGGTATCTGCCGGCCTGGATGGAGGACTGGGCGGACCTCGAACACTGGGATCTGCTCGGCGAACTCCTGGTCGTCGACGCCTGTCTGCCGCGGCCGACCCTGGACGCGGAGCTGTGGGAGCGCTACGCCGCCGCGCAGTCCGCCACCGGCGCGATGCCCATCCAGCGCCGGATGCCGCAGGGCGACGCGGCGCGGGTCTTCGACCTGGTCCACCACCCCACCCTGGTCGCCGCGTTCGCCTCCGCGATGGCCACGTCCCGGGCCCTGTCCGCCGTCGGATGAGCCCCGAGCGCCCCGGAGCCGGGCTCGCCGACCGTCTCGCGGACGCGGTCTCCCTGATCGACGCCCCGGACATCGTGGTGGCCGTGACCCGGCGCGGCCGGCGGACCGTGATGACCGGCGGTTCGGCCATGGCACCGCCCACCCCCCGGCATGCCCTGCGCTACGAGCTGGGGTCGCTGTCCAAGACCTTCACCGTGCTGCTGCTGGCCGATCTGGCCCGGTCCGGTGTGCTGTCGCTGGACGATCCGCTCGCCGCGCATCTGCCGGAGCTGCCGCTGCCGCATCCGAACTCCCGCCGGATCACCCTGCGGCATCTGGCCACCCACACCTCGGGACTGCCGCGGATCCCCGCCGATCTGATCGCCGGGGCGCTGGTGCACCCGTACGCCAATGGCTATGCCCGCTACGACACGGAGCGGCTGCTGCACACCTTCGCCCGGACCCGGCCGCGGCACCGGCCGGGCACCCGCTGGCGCTACTCCAACTTCGGGCTGGCACTGCTCGGCCCGGCCATGTCCCATGCCGCGGGCGCCGGCTACGCCACCCTGCTCACCGACCGGGTGCTGAAACCGCTCGGTCTCAAGGACACGACCCTGGGCCCCGGCACCACCGGAACCGACGCCATCGGCCACCGGACGAACGGGGTGACGCCGGTGCGCAGCGCCGACATGGGAGCCTTCATCGCCGCAGGATCGGTCCGTGCCACCCCCGGCGATCTGCTCAGCTACCTCGAAGCGCACCTCTCCCCCGAGGACACCCCGCTGGCCGGGCCGCTGCGCGACGTGCAGGTGCCGCTGCTGCGCCGCGGCCTGCGGAAGCGCGACACCCATACCCTGACGTGGTACCAGCATCCGGCCGCCCGCGGCCCGCTGCTCTTCCATGTCGGGGCGACCTTCGGCCAGCAGGCGTTCCTCGGCTACCACCCGGCCACGCGGACCGGCCTGGTCGCGCTGGCCACCCGCCGCGGCCGCACCTGCCACATGATCAGCACCGGCTACGAGCTGCTGTACGCGCTGGCCGCCGCCCCCGCGCCCTGAAGCGGGGAACGCCGCCGGTCAGAGGTCGCCCGCCAGAATCCGGGCGAGCGAGGTCCCCGGGCGCTCCTCGCTGGCCCGGTGGAAGAGCTCCGCGTACGCCGCGTCGCCGATCGCCGCACGGGCCCGCTGCTCGCACTCCTCGCGGACCGCCCGCAGTTCCGGGGTGCCGCGCTGCGGATGCCCGACGGTGCGCCAGATGGCCTGGCCGCTTCCGTAGACGCGGGCGGCCGCGGCACCGTCGCCCTGGGCGGCGACTGCGGCCGCGAGCAGATCCAGACCGAGCGCGATCCCGAATTTGTCGCCGATGCCCTGCTTGGCCGAGAGCATCGCGCGGGCGTGCTCCGCCGATTCCTCGGGGCGGCCCTGGAGCAGCGAGATCAGCGAGAGCTGGTAGTCGGTGTAGGAGCGGGTCCAGTATTCGCCGCGCTCCACACAGCCGCGGCGCAGTGCGGTCGCCTCGGCACGGGCCCGGGAGAGCTCTCCCAGTCCGGTGAGCGCGAAGATCTGTACGAGCTGGCAGCGCAGCCGCCCGGGAGAGTCGAACGGGTCGTAGGGCGGCGGGCCCAGCACCTGTTGCGCGACGGTGTGCGCGGACATCGGGCGGCCGGCGATCAGATGGGTGAGGCCGATGAGGTAGCCGGCCGCCAGTACCGCCTCCCCGTCGTCGGACGCCCGCGCCGCACGGGCGCACTCCAGACCCAGGGCGTCGGCCAGCGCCAGATCGCCCTGGAGCAGTACGGCGACGCCGAGCGCCCACAGCGCCCGGGTGCGGGCCGGGCTCGGCTCCGGCTGGGCGGCGAGGGACCGGGCCACGTATTCGCGGGCCTCGTGCAGATGGCCGCAGCAGCTCCAGAAGAGGCCGATCGAGGCGCTGAGCTGCTGGGCGCGTTCCGGGTCGGTGACCAGGAGGTGGTCCAGTGCGGTGCACAGGTCGACATGGGCGTCGGCGACCCGGCGGTACCAGCTGACCTGTTCGGGGCCCAGCCAGCCCAGTTCGGCGCGGCGGCCGAAGTCGGCGAAGTGCGCGGCGTGCCGGTCGGCGAGGGCGGTCACCTCGTCCAGTTCGGCCAGCCACATCCGGCCGTACTCGCGCAGGGTGTCGAGCATGCGGAAGCGGGTGCCCTCGCGGGTGAGCACCGACTTGGCGGCCAGGGCGGCCAGTGTGCTGCGTACTTCCGGTCCGGTGAGCGGCCCCCCGGCGCACACGGCACTGGCGGACTCCTCGTCGAAGGTCCCGCGGAAGACGGACAGCCGGGCCCACAGCAGCCGTTCCAGCGGTGCGCACAGCTCGTGGCTCCAGCCGATGGCGCAGCGCAGGGTCCGGTGCCGCGGCAGCCGCACCGGGCCGTCGGCGGGGTCGAGGGTGTCGAAGCGGGAGGTGAGCCGCTCGGCGATGCTCTCGACGGAGCTGTGCGCCAGCTGGGCACCGGCCAGCTCCAGGGCCAGCGGGATGCCTTCGAGGCGGCGGCAGATGACGGCGGCGGCCTGGGCATGCAGCGGAGTGGTGAGCCGCAGTCCGGGGGCCGCGGTACCGGCCCGTTGGGTGAACAGGGCCAGCGCGTCGTTGTCACCGGTGTACGGCAGCGGGCCGATCTCGGTGGTCCACTCACCGACGATGTCCAGCGGCTGTCTGCTGGTGACCAGCACGGTCACGCCGGGGGCGGCGGTCAGCAGATCGCCGAGGAGGTCGCGGCAGGCGTCGACGAGGTGTTCGCAGGAGTCCAGCACCAGCAGCAGCCGCTTGTCGGCGAGCCATTCGCACAGCGCGGCCACCGGGGTCCGCGCCGTGTGGTCGGCCAGGCCGACGGCATCGCAGACGCTGGCCACCAGCAGCCCGTCCCCCTGCAAGGGCCACAGATCGGCCCAGCAGACCCCGTCGGGAAACCGGGCCGCCGCCGCACGCGCGGCCCGCATCGCGATCCGGGTCTTGCCCACACCACCGGGCCCGGTCAGCGTGATCAGCCGGTGCTCCGTCAACTCGTCATCGATCCGCCGCAGTTCGGCCTGCCGGCCGACGAAGCTGGTCGATTCCTCGGGAATGTTGCTCGCCACCGGCCCAGTTTGCCCCAGCCGCGGCCTCCTGCGGTCCGGTGGTGGCAGCGGGCCGGGGCGCGAGGTTGACGGCGGCCGGCCGGACGGCGGCTGCTCCGTCAGGGCGTGACGACGGGAAAGGTGGGATGCGGCGTGCTGAGCAGGCCCAGGAACTCGTGCAGTGCCCCCGTCTCACCGTGTTGTGCGGCCTCTCCCGGCCCCTCTCCGGTGAGCAGGCCGAGCAGCTGGGGTTTGGTGAGGGTGAGGGTGAGATCCGGGGTGCGTTCCTCGGACGGGGTGGGGGCACCGGGCGTACTGACGTAGGTGAGGGCCCCGTGGGAGAGCGTCAGCTGCCAGGTGCGGTCCTCGTCGGGGAGGTAGAGGTCGAGGGCGAGGGCGGTGGACCAGGCGCGGGGGCCGTCGATACGGATGGCGAGCGAGTCGATGAGGTGGTCTACGGGCAGGGCCGTCGCGAGGTCGGGGTGGACGGTGTCCGGCGCGGCCTCGGCGAGGCTGCCGCGCAGTTCCATGGCGCCGGTGAGGTAGAAGTTGCGCCAGGTGCCGTTCTCGCAGCCGTAGCCCAGCCGTTCGTAGACGAGGGCCAGTTCGCGGCGGGCACGGAGGTTCTTGGGGGCGGCGAAGACGGCATGGTTGAGGAGGGTGGCGGCGAACCGCAGATCGCCGTCGGCGGCGTAGCGCTTGCCCGCGTCCACCGTCGCCTCGACGCCGCCCATGGTGTCCACGTAGCGCCGGGCCTGTTCGGCCGGCGGATGCTCCCACAGATGGGCGGGGTTGCCGTCGAACCAGCCCAGGTAACGCTGGTAGACCGCTTTGACGTTGTCGCTGAGCGAGCCGTAGTAGCCGTGGTGGGCCCAGCCCTGCTCCAGGCCCGGCGGCAGCCGCAGCTCCTCGGCGATCTCGGCGCCGGAGAGCCCCTCGTTGAGCATCCGGACCGTCTGGTCGTGCAGATAGGCGTACAGGTCACGCTGGTCGGCCAGCAGGGTCTTGACGCGGTCCTTGCCCCAGGTCGGCCAGTGGTGGGAGGCGAAGGCGACCTCGGCCTCGTCGCCGAAGAGCGCGAGCGCCTCGCCCAGGTGGTGGGACCAGGCCCGGGCGTCGCGGACGGCACCGCCGCGCAGGGTCAGGATGCTGTGCATGGTGTGGGTGACGTTCTCGGCCAGGCAGAGCGCTTTGTGCACCGGGAAGCAGAAGTTCATCTCCGCGGGGGCCTCGGTGCCCGGGGTGAGCTGGAAGACGAGGCGGATGCCGTCGACGATCTCCTCCTGTCCGGTGCGGGTGATGTCGACGGTCGGCGGAATGAGGCTGGTGGTGCCGGTGGAGCGGGCGGCGCCCAGGCCGCAGCCGATCTGGCCGTCCGGCCCCTTGGGGAGCTCCGCGCCGTACATGTAGACGGCGCGCCGGGTCATCGCCGTGCGGGCGTAGACGCCCTCGCTGACCGCGTGCTCCAGGAAGCCGGCCGGGGCGAGCACCGGCACGGGGTGATGGTTCGGCGGCAGCACACCGCGGCCGCCGCCGAAGTGCGCGCGGTGCGAGTGGGTGTAGATCAGGCCGGTGACGGGCCGGTCGCCGCGGTATTTGCGGTAGAGCTCCAGGGCCGCGGCGGCGGTCTCGGTGGAGAGCAGCGGGTCGATGACGATGACGCCGTGGTCACCTTCGACCAGCGTCATATGGGAGAGGTCCAGACCACGTGCCTGGTAGATCCCGTCGGTGACCTCGTACAGGCCCTGCCGGCTCACCAGCCGGCCCTGCCGCCACAGGCCCTCGTGCGCGGTGTCGGGGCAGTTTCCGGCCAGGAAGGCATAGCCCTCGGCGTCCCAGATCACCCGGCCGTCGTCCGCGGTGACCTGGGGCGGGTCGAGCGCGGCGATGAAGCCACGGTCGGCGTCGGCGAAGTCTTCGTGGTCATCCACGGGTACAGCGGTCACGGGGCGCTACCTCTCCGGGGCGGCGGGCCACAGTCGGAAGACCCATGCCACCGATTTAACCCAATGTGCCGGGTTGTCGCATGCGTGCGGGCGCCCACCGGGAACCACCCGCGGGCGCCCTGCTGCCGCCTTGCCACCGGCGCGGCCTCGACGGCACCGAAGCGACCGGACTGCGCACTGCGCCGCCCGTTCGTCCGCGGTCCGATCGCCGTCACCGACCTCTCCACTCAACGGCGTTACGGGCAGAGCGCGAGAGGGCACAACAACGCAGGCGGCACCGCGCCCTTGACGCCTTGCTCAGGCAGCCCTGACGCGCTCACCGGAGCGATGCCCCAGGCCCTTCGCCCTGCCTCCACGGCTCGGCCGTCCGTACGACCGGGAGAGGAGGGACGCCCCTGTCCCCGCATCACGACCGCGCTTTCGCCGAGCTCACCGAATCCTTCCGGCACGATGCCGCCCACCGCCCCCGCCCGGTCTTACGCGGGCCGGCCCGACCCCGTCCGCACCACCGCTTCGCCTGGCTGGCCCCGGCCGCAGCGGCGGGCATACTGGCCGCCGGTGTCGTGCTGGCCCACGGCCTGCTCCTCGCGAGCGGGCTGGTGCTGGCCGGGCTGCTGGGGCAGCTCTCCGCGTACGGCCGCGACCGGCGCCGCTAGGGAGTGTCTTCAAATGATCTCGGGTGGTGGATCATGGTCGGGTGATACGTCGCCATGAACTGTCCGATGCTGAGTGGGAGTTCGTCCGGCC
>NZ_JBVHZH010000046.1:0-72939 GCF_055574515.1 Streptomyces sp. NPDC029466 | reverse complement strand
CCCCCCCCCCCCCCCCCCCCCCCCCCCCCCCCCCCCCCCCCCCCCCCCCCCCCCCCCCCCCCCCCCCCCCCCCCCCCCCCCCCCCCCCCCCCCCAGGGTGGGTGAAGACCTCGTTCCGCGGGGCCGTCAGAGCCGCTCGATGATCGTGACATTGGCCTGGCCGCCGCCCTCGCACATGGTCTGCAGTCCGAACCGGCCGCCGGTGCGCTCCAGTTCGTGCAGCAGCGTCGTCATCAGCCGGACGCCGGTCGCGCCGAGCGGGTGGCCGAGGGCGATGGCGCCGCCGTTGACATTGACCCGCTCCGGATCGGCGCCGGTCTCCTTCAGCCAGGCCAGCACCACGGGCGCGAACGCCTCGTTGATCTCCACCAGGTCGATGTCGCCGATGGACATCCGGGTCTTCTTCAGCGCGTACGCCGTCGCCAGGATCGGTGCGGACAGCATCCGGATCGGGTCCTCGCCGCGCACCGACAGATGGTGGATACGGGCGCGCGGGGTGAGACCGTGGTCGGCCACCGCCCGTTCGGAGGCCAGGAGCATGGCGGCCGCGCCGTCGGAGACCTGCGAGGAGACCGCCGCGGTCAGCCGGCCGCCCTCGACGACCGGTGGCAGGGCGGCCATCTTCTCCAGCGAGGTGGTACGCCGGGGCCCCTCGTCGGTGGTGACGTCCCCGTAGGCGACGATCTCACGGTCGAAACGGCCCTCGTCGATGGCGTGGACGGCCCGCCGGTGCGAACGGAGCGCGAACTCCTCCATCTCCGCACGGGAGATCTGCCACTTGGCGGCGATGAGTTCGGCGCCGTGGAACTGGTTGACGGGCGCCGCGCCGTAGCGGGCCCGCCAGCCCTCCGAGCCGGCGAACGGTCCGTCGGTGAGTCCCAGCGGGGCGGCTGCCTGGCGGCTGGCGAAGGCGATCGGGATCTGCGACATGTTCTGTACGCCGCCCGCGACCACCAGGTCCTGGGTGCCGGAGAGCACGCCCTGGGCCGCGAAATGGACGGCCTGCTGGGACGAGCCGCACTGGCGGTCCACCGTCACGCCGGGCACCTCCTCGGGCAGTCCGGCGGCCAGCCAGCACGTCCGGGCGATGTCCCCGGCCTGCGGTCCCACCGTGTCCAGACAGCCGAAGACCACGTCCTCGACGGCCGCGGGGTCGGCGCCGGTGCGTGCCATCAGCGCCGTCAGTACATGGGCGCCCAGATCGGCGGGGTGGACGGCGGAGAGCTTGCCGCCCTTCTTGCCAACCGGGGTGCGGACCGCGTCAACGATGTAGGCCTCGGGCATGGTGGTCTCCCTGGTCAGATTCTGCGGAGGTGCCGGTCGGTTCCGCAAGGCGGTGCCGCCGGCGGGTGCGGGCGGCGAACTCCTGGAGGCCGAACGGCGGGCCCGGCCGCCGCGGCTCACGCATGCTGGGAGCTGACGGACACCGTTTCGCCGGTCATGTACGAGGCGTAGTCGCCGGCCAGGAAGACGATGACATTGGCGACCTCCCAGGGTTCGGCATGGCGGCCGAACGCCTCACGCTCGGTGAGCTCCGCGAGCAGCTCGGGGGTGGTCACCTTCACCAGATGCGGGTGCAGGGCGAGGCTGGGCGAGACCGCGTTGACGCGGACGCCGTACGCGGCGGCCTCCATGGCGGCGCACCGGGTCAGCGCCATGACCCCGGCCTTGGCCGCGGCGTAGTGCGCCTGGCCGCGCTGGGCGCGCCAGCCGACGACGGAGGCATTGTTGACGATCACGCCGCCCTCGCCGGCGGCCTTCATCCGGCGCAGTGCGGCCCGGGTGCAGCGGAAGGTGCCGTTCAGCGTCACATCGAGCACCTTGCTCCACTGCTCGTCGGTCATCTCGACGAGATCGGCGGTGCCGCCGAGCCCGGCGTTGTTGACCACGATGTCGAGCCGCCCGTGCTGCTCCTCCGCCCGCTCCAGCAGGGCATTGACCTGGCCCTCGTCGGTGACATCGCAGGGCAGCGCGGCCACCCTCCCGGCCCCGAACTCCGCGGCGAGCGCCGCGGCACTCTCCTTCAGCCGGCGCTCATGGGCGTCACCGATGACGATGCGGGCGCCTTCCTCCAGGAACCTGCGGGCGGTGGCGCCGCCGATGCCGGCTCCGGCGGCCGCGGTGATGACGGCGGTCCGGCCGTCGAGCAGATGGTGGCCGGGCACGTACGGGGGCGGTGTCATACGCGAGCCTCCAGCGGATGGTCTCCAGGCCGGTCCGGGTGCGGGCGATCCGGTCGCGGAGCAGCCCGGGCACTCGCGAGCGGCGGGGCCTCGACGCTGCTCATGGCGCTACGTTAACCTACCAAACACTTGTTAGAGAAGGAGCGCGATGGCGATGCCCGCTACCCACGACAAGACACCCCCGCACGCCGGGCCGCTCCCCTGGCCACCACCGGAGGCGGACGCCTGATGGACCTCCACTTCACGGCCGCCGAGGAGGAGTTCCGGGCCGAGGCCCGCGCCTGGCTCGCCGGCCATGTACCCACCACCCCGCTGCCGTCCCTGGAGACCGCGGAGGGGTTCGCCGCCCACCGGGAATGGGAGCAGCAACTCGCAGCGGACCGCTGGTCGGTCGTCTCCTGGCCCGAGGAGTACGGCGGCCGGGACGCCTCGCTCTGGCAGTGGCTGCTCTTCGAGGAGGAGTACTACGCCGCGGGCGCCCCCGGGCGGGTCAGCCAGAACGGCATCAGTCTGCTCGCCCCGACCCTGTTCGAGCACGGCACCGACGAGCAACGCACCCGGCTGCTGGGCCCCATGGCACGTGGCGAGGTCATCTGGGCGCAGGCCTGGTCGGAGCCGGAGGCGGGGTCGGATCTGGCGTCGCTGCGCTCGGCCGCCGTACGGGCCGACGGCGGCTGGCTGCTGAGCGGGCAGAAGACCTGGTCGTCCCGGGCCGCGTTCGCCGACCGCGCCTTCGGGCTGTTCCGCAGCGATCCGGACACCGCCCGGCCGCACCAGGGGCTCACCTATCTGATGTTCCCGCTGGACGCCCCGGGCGTGACGGTACGCCCCATCGGCCGCCTCGACGGCAAGCCCGCCTTCGCCGAACTCTTCCTCGACGAGGTCTTCGTGCCCGACACGGACGTCATCGGCGAGCCCGGCCAGGGCTGGCGGATCGCGATGAGCACCACCGGCAAGGAACGCGGTCTGACGCTGCGCAGTCCGGGCCGCTTCACCGCGGCCGCCGAGCGACTGGCCGCACTGTGGCGCGAGGCCCCCGAGGGGGCCGCCCCGGCCCTCGGCGAGCGGGTGGCCGACGCCCTGATCGGCGCCCGCGCCTACCAGCTCTTCACCTACGCCCACGCCTCCGAGCTCGCCGCCGCCGAAGGGGCCGCCCCCGCTCGCACACAGTCCGGCGGCCTCGGTGCCGAGTCCAGCCTGAACAAGGTCTTCTGGTCCGAGCTGGACCTCGCCCTGCACGAGACCGCCCTGGACCTGCTCGGCCCGTACGGAATGCTCGCCGACGACGCCGACGAGGCGCCCGCACACGGGAGTTGGGCCGAGGGCTACACCTTCTCCCTCGCCGGTCCGATCTACGCCGGAACCAACGAGATCCAGCGCGACATCATCGCCGAGCGACTGCTCGGCCTGCCGAAGGGACGCCGTTGATGCGGTTCCTCCTGACCGATGAGCAGCGGGAGTTCGCGCAGGCACTGGACGGCATGCTGAGCGCGTCCGGCACCCCGGCCGTGGCACGGGCCTGGGCGGCCGGCGACCACCGGCCGGGCCGGGCGCTGTGGACGCGGATCGCCGAGGCGGGAGTGTGGGGACTCGGCGTTCCGGAGCGGCACGGCGGGTCGGGGCTCCTGCCGGTCGAACTGGCGCTCTCCTTCGAGGAGTTGGGCCGCCACGCCGTCCCCGGACCGCTGGTGGAGACGGTGGCGGCGGCCGTGTTCCTGGAACGACTCGGTGCGGACGCGGAGGCCGGGGAATGGCTGCCGCGGATCGCCTCGGGTGGGGCCGTCCTCAGCCTCTGCGCCGGGGCGGGTCCGTACGCCCTGGACGCGGAGGCTGCCGTTCCGGCCCGCCACGCCCTGGACGCCGCCGATCCGGCCCCGTACGCCCTGGACGCCGACGCCGCCGATGCCGTCCTCGTGATCCGGGGCGACACGGCCTCCCGTACGGACACCCACGGCCCGGTCCAGTCCTCCCTCGACCCGGCCCGGCGGTTGGCCCGCCCGCTCGACGGCACGGTGCTGGCCCGGGGCCCCGCGGTGACCGCGGCCGCCGCGCACGCCACCGAGGTCGCGCGGCTGCTCACCGCCGCCCAGTCCCTCGGCCTCGGCCGCGCTCTGCTGGCGGCGACGGTCTCCTACGTCACTCAACGCACCCAATTCCGGGTGCCCATCGGCTCGTTCCAGGCGGTCAAGCACCGGCTGGCGGACACCCTCATCGGACTGGAATTCGCCCGACCGCTGGTCCATGCGGCGGCGCTGGCGCTGGCGGCCGGGTCCCCGTCGGCGGGCCGGGAGGTGGCGGCAGCGAAGGTCGCGGCAGGCGAGGCAGGCTACGCCGCCGCACGCACGGCACTCCAACTCCACGGCGCCATCGGCTACACGGAGGAGCTCGACCTCTCCCTCTGGATACGCAAGGCCCGCCCCCTGCGCGACGCCTGGGGCACCCCGGCCGACTGCCGCGCCCGGGTCCTGGCGGGGTGAGAGGGGGGCGTGCCCCGCCGGGCGGCCCTCAGAAACGCCGCCGCTCCCGCTCGTCCAAGTCGGCCAGCATGGCGTCGGCCAGGTCGCGTTCGGCGGCGTAATAGCGTTCCGACCACTTCAGGACCAGGGCGGGATAGGCCCATGCCTCCTCGTCGCGGGTGTCCTCGGCGTCCACCTCGGCGCGCTGCCGCATGGTTTCCGCGTACTGGCGGTGCCGGCCCAGTACGTCGCGCATCCGGTCGGTCTCCAGCAGGTGCCCGAGCCACATGCGCAGCATCACGCCGTGTTTGAGGACCGGGGGCTCCACGGGTGCCTCGCGGGCCCAGTGGCGTACCGCCGCCATTCCGGCGTCGGTGATCACGTAGACGCGCTTGTCGCGGTTGCCGGTTTCCTGGGCGACCATCCGCGAGGTGACGTAACCGACCTTCTCCAGACGCTTCAGCTCGCCGTAGATCTGGCTGAAGGACGGGCTCCAGTAGAAGAGGCGCAGCGACCAGTCGGACCATTTCTTCAGGTCGTAGCCGGACAGCTCCTCGCCGAAGGAGAGCAGGCCCAGGACCGCCCAACTGGTCGCCGGCAGCGCCGGTCGCTCGGCATCGCCGGTGTCCGCCCTCGTCTCCGTCACGTGCGGCATCCTACGGTCCGCGCCCGTCCGCTCCTCGCCAACTCCGGTTCCGCTCCTTGGCATTCCTGCTAGAGCTGTGCCGGTTGGAAACACCGCGGGGAGGCGGGCTCGGGGCGGTACAGGGTCCCGCGGGGCGGGAGGGGCGGGAGTGGCAGGCGTCACGCGGTGCGGGCCCGGACCCGCTGGCCAATAGTGGAAAGGTGAGTTCGCAGCAGGAGGGTTCTCCGGGGCCCGGGCCGCGGCGTTCGGCCGGTGGCCCCGTCAGGGCCGGGTCGCGCAGGCTGCGCTACCTGCTGGAGCACGGCAAACACGGAGTGCAGGGGCACCACACGGTGGTCGGCAACGCGGTCCGGGTGACGGTCGCCTCCTGTGCCGCCTTCTATCTCTGCCGTTACGGGCTCGGTCTGACCGTGATGTCCGTCTACGCCACCTTCACCGTGGTGTCGCTCGGTGCGCTCGCCCGGATTCCGGGCTCCGGGCGGCAGCGTGCCACGACCGTCCTCACCGCGCTCCCCGCCGGGCTCGTGCTGATCACGCTGGGCACCCTGCTCGCCGTCCAGACCTGGGCAGCCGTCGTCGGCATGCTCGTCATCGGCTTCATGGTGGCCTACGCGGGCACCACAGGGCCGCGGATCGCGGGGGCGGCGCCGGGGATGCAGCTGCTCTACATCCTGCCGTGCTTCCCGCCGTACGCGCCGGACACCCTGGGGCAGCGGTTGTCCGGCTTCCTGCTGGGAGCGGTGCTGCTCGCCCTGGGCGAGCGCTTCGTGATGCCCGAACCGGACACCCCGTCCTTCCGCCGGCTGCTGGCCGGCGCCGCGGACGCCGCCGCGCGCCTGGCGGACCACCACGGCGGGCCCCCTCCCGTACAGGCGCTCGCCGCGGCGCGCACGGCCGGGGAGGCGCTGCGTCCCTCCTGTGTGCCGCCCGCCGACCGGCCCGCCTCCCCCAGCGTCGCCCACAAGGCCATGGCGCACGCCGCCGAGTCCGTCCGCACCCTGCTGGCGCGGCTGGACGCCCTGCACACCGGGGCCGGGCCGCAGCGGGAGTACCAGCCGGAGACGGTGGCGCTGCTGGAGGGCATCAGCGGCGCCGCCCGCGAGGCGGCGGGCGCGCTGCGGCAGCACAGGAAGCGGCTGCGGCCCGGCGAGGGACCGTCCGCCACGGCCCTCCAGGAGGAGCTGGCGCCGGTCCGGGCACACCGGGCCGTGGACACCCTGGAACGGCTCAGCACCGATGACCGGCTGGTGTATCTGCGGCGCCGGTCCCAGGTGGTGCAGGCCGCCGACTGTGCCGTCGTCCTGGTCCTGGCCACCCGGCTGATGCTCGGTGACCGTTCCGTCGAACGGAACCCCGCCGGGCACACCTTCGCGTACGCGCGGGCCGGCGTCCTCGGGCTGTGGTGGCAACGGCTGACCATGCACCTCACCCCCCGTTCGGTGATCTTCCAGAACGCCTGCCGGTTCGCGCTCGGGCTGGCCGCGGCGCGGGCCATCGCCGGTCTCCTCGACCTCCAGCACGGCTTCTGGGTCCTGCTCGCCACGCTCACCCTGACCCGTACCACCAGCCTGGAGACCTGGTCCGCGGTCCGGCAGGCGCTGACCGGCACGCTGGTCGGCGCGGTGCTGGCCGGCGGGATGCTGGCGCTGGTCCACGACCGGGACACGGTGTACGCCGTCGTCCTGCCCGTGGTCATGCTGGTGGCGTTCACCGCGGGGCCGTTGCGCGGGCTGGCCTGGGCGCAGGGCGGCTTCACCCTGGTCGTCGCCACGCTGTTCGCCCAGGTCTCCCCCGTCACCTGGCAGCTGGCTCCGGTGCGGCTGGTGGATGTGCTGGTCGGCAGCCTGATCGGGCTGGCGTGCGGGCTGGTGGCCTGGCCACGGGGCGCGAGCGGCGAGGTGCGCCGCAGCATGGCGACGCTCTGCTCGGCGATCGCCGACACCATCGGGCACACCACCACACGGGTCGTCGAACGCTCCGGCAGCACCGAACTCTTCGCCCTCAACCGGGCTCTCGTCCTCGCGCAGGAGAGCCTGGCCCAGTACGAGTCCGAGCCGCGGGAGGACGCCGTGCAGCCGGACTGGCCCGCGCTGCTGGTGGCCGGGAAGGACGCGCGGCGCGGTGAGCGGCTGCTGCCCGGCCGCCCCGGCCGGATCGCCTCGCCGGAGGTCGGTGCCTGGCTGCGGCAGGCGGCCGACCGGACGGCGGCCGACTACCGGTCCCTCGCCCAACACCTCTGCACGGACGGCGGCGCGCCCCGGGACGGCCCGCAACCGCTCGATATCCGCGCCCTGTTGGCGGTCGCCCCGGCCATCCCGCGCCACAGCCCCGACACGGAGACCCGCGCGCTCTCCGCCGCGCTGCTGCTCGACTCGGTGATCTGGCTCGACGCGCTGACCGCCGATCTGACCCGTCTCCACAAGGAGATGTGACGCCGTTGGCGCCGGACCCGGGGAGCATCGCCGCCGCGGCCGCGCGCCGTGCGGTGCGGTGGTGCGCGTCGGACCGGACGTATGACAGGGGGCGGGGCGTGCCCGGCTCCCGTCGCCCGGGTGCGGATGGAGTTGCTGGCCCTGATCCTGAAGCAGTGGGGCCGCGTACGACGTGTCGCGTCGCGTCTCCCGGGCACCCGGCAGGGCAGGAGCACGAGGCAACAGCACAAGGCACCCGACAAGGCAGCATGTCGCGGTACCGCCGTGACAGCGGAACGGACACACATGAGCAATGGATTCATGGGTCCGGAGGGTTACGGCCCGGACCCGTTCGGTGACTTCCTCGCGCGCTTCTTCGGTTCCGCGCAGTCCGCCGGCGGTGAGCAGGGCAAGGGCATGCCCCGGCAGGCGGACATCGCGCGCATGATGAGCGCCCCCGCCCGGGACCTGGTGACCTCCGCAGCCGCCTACGCCGCCGAGCACGGCAGTCCGGAGCTCGGCACCGAGCATCTGCTGCGGGCCGCCCTGGCGTCCGAACCGACCCGCAGCATGCTCCAGCATGCCGGGGCGGACCCCGATGCGCTGGCGGCCGAGATCGACCGCGCCGCCGGTTCGGGCCCGAAACAGTCCAGCGTCGCCGTGACGCCCGCGGTCAAGCGGGCCCTGCTGAGCGCGCACGAGCTGGCACGGGACAACGGTGCCTCGTACATCGGCCCGGAGCATGTGCTGGACGCCCTGGCGGCCAATCCGGACTCGGCGGCGGGGCGCATTCTCAACCTCGCCCACTTCGAGCCGCAGGGCACCCCGCCGGGCGGGCACGGCGCCCCGCACCCCGGCTCCGAGCACGGCGCCGCACCGAAGCACGACACCCCGACGCTCGACAAATACAGCCGCGATCTGACCGACCTGGCCCGCGCGGGCCGGATCGACCCGGTCATCGGCCGCGGCGAGGAGATCGAGCAGACCATCGAGGTGCTCTCCCGCCGGGGGAAGAACAACCCGGTGCTGGTCGGCGACGCGGGGGTCGGCAAGACGGCGATCGTCGAGGGCCTGGCCCAGCGCCTCGCGGACGGGGACGTCCCCGAGACCCTGACGGGGCGCCGCGTCGTCGCCCTGGACCTGACGGCGGTGCTCGCCGGGACCCGCTACCGCGGTGACTTCGAGGAGCGGATGAACGGCATCATCGAGGAGGTCCGGGCGCACCCCGACTCGCTGATCGTCTTCATCGACGAGCTGCACACGGTCGTCGGGGCCGGCGGCGGCAGCGGGGACGGCGGTTCGCTGGAAGCGAGCAATATGCTCAAGCCCGCCCTGGCGCGCGGGGAGCTGCATGTCATCGGCGCCACCACGCTGGAGGAGTACCGGCGGCACATCGAGAAGGACGCCGCGCTGGCCCGCCGGTTCCAGCCCATCCTCGTGCCCGAGCCGAGCGTCTCCGACACGGTGGAGATCCTGCGCGGACTGCAGGACCGCTACGAGGCACACCACCAAGTGCGTTACACGAAGGAGGCGCTGGTGGCGGCGGTCGAGCTCTCGGACCGCTACATCGCCCACCGTTTCCTCCCCGACAAGGCGATCGACCTGATCGACCAGGCCGGCGCCCGGGTCCGGCTCCGTACGGGGGCCAAGGCCACCGATGTGCGCGATCTGGAGCGTGAGGTGGAGCAGCTGGTCAGGGACAAGGACCAGGCGGTCGCCGCGGAGCAGTACGAGCGGGCCACCGAGCTGCGGGACCGGATCGCCGACCTCACCGCGCGGATCGAGGCCGGGCAGGCGGAGCCGCCGAGCGACTGCCACATCGTGCAGGTCACCGCGGAGGACATCGCGGAGATCGTGTCGCGGCAGACCGGCGTGCCCGTGAGCAGTCTGACCCAGGAGGAGAAGGAGCGGCTGCTCAAGCTGGAGGAGCGGCTGCACACCCGGGTGATCGGGCAGGACGACGCGGTGACGGCCGTCTCCGACGCGATCCTGCGCTCGCGGGCCGGGCTCGCCGACCCGGACCGCCCGATCGGCAGTTTCCTCTTCCTCGGCCCGACCGGCGTGGGCAAGACCGAACTGGCCCGGGCGCTCGCCGAGGCGCTGTTCGGCAGCGAGGAGCGCATGGTGCGGCTGGACATGAGTGAGTATCAGGAGCGGCACACCGTCAGCCGGCTGGTGGGCGCGCCCCCGGGATACGTCGGCCACGAGGACGCCGGCCAGCTGACCGAGGCGGTGCGCCACCACCCCTATTCGCTGCTGCTGCTCGACGAGGTGGAGAAGGCGCATCCCGATGTCTTCAACATGCTGCTCCAGGTCCTCGACGACGGGCATCTGACCGACTCCCAGGGCCGCACGGTCGACTTCAAGAACACCGTCATCGTGATGACCAGCAACCTCGGCTCCGATGCGCTCAGCGGCGGTCGCGGGGTGCTCGGTTTCGGCCCGGACATCTCGGGGGCGGAGGCCGGCGACGGCGCGCGGGAACGGGCGCTGAGTTCCCTGCGCGAGCACTTCCGCCCGGAGTTCCTGAACCGGCTCGACGAGATCATCGTCTTCCGCCGGCTCACTGACGATCAGCTGCGCCAGATCACCGAGCTGCTGCTCGACGGGACCCGCCGCAGGCTGCACTCCCAGGACATCGCCGTGGACTTCACCCCCGGCGCCGTGGACTGGCTCACCCACCGCGGCCATCAGCCCGAATACGGGGCCCGGCCGCTGCGGCGCACCATCCAGCGCGAGGTCGACAACATGCTCTCGCGGCTGCTGCTCGACGGCGCCCTGGCCAACGGGGACGAGGTGCGCATCGAGGTGGAGGCCAATGAGCTGGCGTTCCGTACCGGCAAGAAACAGCAGGAGTCCGGATGACGCCACTGGGCCCGCGTGACACGTCCCAGGGACGCCATGAGTCGCCGGAGGAGCGTGCCGACCGGCGGTGGAACGAGCTGCTGCAAGAGGTGCGGGTCATACAGACCGGGGTGCAGATCCTCTTCGGGTTTCTGCTCACCGTCGCCTTCACCCCGCGCTTCCCCACGCTCAGTCAGACCGACAAGACCATCTACGTGGTGACGGTGCTGCTGGGGGCGGCCACGACCGGCGCGCTGATCGGGACGGTGACCTTCCACCGGCTGGTCACCGGGCACCGGCTGAAGCCGGAGACGGTGCTCTGGGCCGCGCGTCTGTCGATGGTCGGGATCGTGCTCCTGCTGGCGACGGTGGCCTCAGCGCTGCTGCTGATCCTGCGCATCGCCATGGACGACACCGCCGTCCCCTGGATCGTCACCGGACTCGTCGCCTGGTTCATGCTCTGCTGGTTCGCGCTGCCCGCCTGGGTGCTGCACCGGTACTCGGACCGGGAATGACGCGGACCGGGAAGGAGCTGCCGCACCACGGGCAAGGGCGCGGGCCGGGACCACATGAGGTTCCCGGCCCGCGCCCTGAGCGGCCGTGTGCTGTCGGCGGTCACACGCCCGCGGCGGCCGCGCCCATACGGCGCGGGCGGTAGAGCAGGGCCGCACCCGCGAGCCCGGCGCTGACGATCGCCAGCCCCACCGCGAGCAGTTCGGGCCACATGCCGGTGTCGCCCAGGCCGCTGCCCAGTGGGGCGAAGACCCCGGCGCGGGACAGCGCGTGCAGGGCGATGATGATCATCGCCGCGGCGGCACTCACCGTCCAGACCAGGGCGGTGTCGTGCATCGCCAGCCAGCCGGCCAACAGCAGGTAGACGATGGCGATGGCCATCGAGAGCCCCGCGGTCGCCTGGGCGCCCTGGAGATGCGTCGAGTTCACCGGCAGATGGCTCAGCCCGCACAGCGCCAACGCCAGGGCCGCGGGCCAGCGCAGCACGGACCGCAGCACACCGGGCATCGCATAGCCCGGCTGGCGGGGTGTGTCGTCCTCGGGCCCCCAGCGCGGACCGCCCTGCGGCATCGTGCTCGCGGACCGCTGGGCCCACGGGGGGCGGCTGGGCGGCTGGTTCATCGGGGATTCGCCGGGCGCGCCGTACAGCGGCTGTCCGTCGCGGCCCAGGGGACGGACGTCGGGGTCGAGGACGTGCATGGACGCGGTGCGCTCCGGTTCGAGAGGGTCACCGGGGCCACCGGGGCCACCGGGACCGCCCGGTCCACCGAAGCCGCCGGGGCCGGGCGGGAACTGTTCGACGAGGCCGTGGACATCGGCGCCGCCGTCTCCCGACCCGCCGAACAGCTCGATCAGCTGGGCGACCTCCTCCACGGATCGGTCCACGGCCACCGCGCGCAGGGCCTCATGGCTCGATTCCGCGGTGTGCGGGGTGGCTCTGAGCATGTCGAAGAGCGCGGCGACCTCGCTCACCGGCCGGGAAACGACCGCCATACGCAGGGCTTCGTCGCCGGGGTTGGGCACGTCGCCACTGCGCTTGAGCCGTTCCACCAGGGCGGCGACTTCCTCCAAGGGCCGATGGGTGACTGCCTCCCACAGAAGTGTGCGGGCCGAGTTTTTCTCAGGGGTCATGGGCGGAAAGTGCTCGCCGGGTTCTGTCGAGGACAGTTCGGCGTCGCCCCCACAAAGAGCTGGTTCGGATGACATGGAGGGACTCCACTGAACGAGGGGAGCGTCAAACACCAGAAGCGCTGACACTCGGCGGACTGTGAGCGTGCTGTGCTTCAGCCAACGTCCCTACCGGCCGCTCTCGCCATTCAGGAAGGCCATCCGGTGGAGACACGCCGGAATGCCCGGGCGCGCCGCGGTCGGCGGTCCCGTCCCGGCCGGACTCGGTTGGGTTGCGGACCCGCCGGGAAACGGCATGAGCGGCGCCTGTTCCGCTCCGGGAATCACGCCCGGATACCCGACCGTACGGAGCGTGACCACCGAGGTGCCAAGGACCGTCGACCCTGATTAGCTGGTAAGTGCAGCTCTCCATACACCGTTCAAGGACAGAATCATGAGCGCATCAGGAGAATCACGCGCACGAATCCAGCAGATGCGTGACAAGGCCCAGGAACTCCAGGCGGCCGCGGAGCGGGCGAGTGACCCGGAGGAGCAGAAGCGGCTCCGGGAGAAGGCGCGCAGGCTCCGGTCCCAGAGCGAGCAGGAAAGCGGTATGGCCAGCGGAGACATCTACCCCGCCGACTGACGGCCACGGTGCTCGCGCCAGGCGGAATCAGACATGGAGACGGCGGACGGGACGCGCCCTGGGGGTGCGTCCCGTCCGCCGTGTTCCGTCACACCGTGAAGGGCTGCTGCTGAAGACGGGCGCGGCGCCGCGCCCCACCGCCTGAACGGTCCCGCCGCGGCCGGGGCGGCGCCGGTGCGCCCGGCTGTTCGAGTGGCTTCGAGGTGGGCACCGATCGGCGGTCCGCACCACCGGGAAGCGCTAATCCCATGATCCCATCAGACTCCCTGCGGGCCGCCGGTCCGGCGGCCGGGACCACCTTCCGGCCGCCGCTGGCGGACCGTGCGGGCTATGACGAGCACTTCCTCGGGGTTCCGGTGCCGCTGCCGCTGCCCAGCCGCCCCGAGGTGGCGACGGTGGTGCTGCCCTACACCCACTTCACCGTGGTGTTGCGGCCGGACCGGCGGATGGCGGCGGCCACCGCGGTCTGCATCGACGGCCGGCGTCTGCTGGATCATGTGCCGCGGGAGAGCAGCTGGCAGTTCGATCCGCGACTGGACAAGGCGCACCAGGCGGGCAATGACCTGTACCGCGACAACTCGCTGGACAAGGGACATCTGGTGCGCCGGCTCGACCCCGTGTGGGGTACGGCCGCCGAGGCGGACCAGGCCAACGAGGACACCTTTCACTACACGAATGCGGCCCCGCAGGCGGACGTCTTCAACCAGGGCAAGAAGCTGTGGCAGGGGCTGGAGAACTATCTGCTCGACCACGCCGCCGACTTCGACCGCAAGCTCGCCGTACTGACCGGGCCGGTACTGCACGACTCCGACCCGCCGTACCGGGGCGTGCAAGTGCCGCTGCGTTTCTGGAAAGTGGCGGCATTCCTCCAGGACGGCGCGCTGGCGGCGACGGGGTACGTCCTCGACCAGAGCCCCGATCTGACCCGGGACGCGGAGCGGGCGCTGGCCGGGGCGCAGGCGGGAGCGCCGCCGCCACTGGGGGCGTTCCGGACGTTCCAGGTGCCGGTGCGGGATGTCGCCGAGCTGACCTCGCTGGACCTGGGGCCACTGCCCGACGTCGATCTGATGCCCGTCACCCTTGCTCCGGCCGAGCGCTGGAAGCGGCTCGCGTCGCACGACGACCTCGTGCTGCGGCGCGGCTGAGGCCGGGAGGCGCGAGCGATGCGACCCACGGTCGTCTATGTCCACGGGAACGGGAACAAGGTCCGCTCGGAGCTGCTCAAGTCGCAGTGGGACACGGCGCTGTTCGGCCGGGACATGGCCGGGGCGTCGCGGATGGCGTACTGGGCCCCGGTGCGCTATCCGGAGCCGCTCCCCGACTTGCGGCCGGATCCGCTGGACGGCGGTACCGAGCTGATCGAGGAGACGCCGGCCGCCGTGGACCGGACCGCGACGGAGTCGCCGGAGGACTTCGTGGCGCGCACGCTGGGGGAAGCGCGGCTCGAAGCCGGGGAGTTCGCGCTGGAGGGGCGGGCCGGGGCCGATGAGAGCGCGCTGGTCGACTGGCTGCGGAAGATGACCTACCTCGCGGACACGCTGGCACAGGCCGGCGAGCCCGAGGAGCCCGGTGCGGCGCTGCCGTTGGAGACGCTGCCGCTGCCCCGGGCCGGCCGTACGGCGGTGTTCCGGCTGCTGGTCAAGCACGCCTTCAAGGACGTGCACGCCTATTTCTTCGGCGGTTCGGGGCCGGCGATGCGGGAGGTGGTCAAGGAGACGCTGGCGGAGGTGGACGGCGGCCCGCTGGTGGTGGTCGGGCACAGCCTGGGCACGATCCTCGCCTACGAGGTGCTGATGGAGCAGGGGCGGGAGGTGGAGCTGCTGGTGACCGTCGGATCGCCGCTGGCGATCACCGAGGTGCAGGACCATCTGGCCCGGCCGCCGGCGGTCCCGGCCGGGGTCACGGCCTGGCGCAACGCCTCGGACCTGCGGGATCTGGTGGCTCTCGACCACACCTTGCGGCCCGAATACGCCCCGCAGGAACGGGTCACCGATCTGCTGGTCACGAACGACAGCGGCAATCACCACGGCATCAGCGAGTATCTGTCGCAGCACGAGGTCAGGGCACCGGTTCAGCGGATCTTCGACGGTACCGGGTAGGTGCGGGATGCCGTTGACCGAAACGGAGTGGGACCTGGTCACCACATGGGCGCGGAACTATCTGCTCGACACCACCGATCCGCATACCCAGCTCGCCCAGTACGGCTTCCCGCCGGAATTCATCGGCGGGCTGCGGCTGACGCAGATCAGCGCGGACAACGCCCGCGCCCTCGTGCACCGGTCCCGCACGGACATCCAGCGGCAGCTGCGGCTCGTCGAGGCCCTCACCACCATCGACCGGCTGGCCGTGCTTCCGGACATCGTGAAGGCGCAGGAATTCCTGGGCCGGCTGCGGGAGGACTTCCGGGCCCATGCCGCGCGGGACAACTTCCGTACCTGCGTCCTGAAGAACGGCGCCGAGGCCTTCATCGACCGCCAGGGCCTGCGGGAGACCCTGCGCCGGCTGGTCGCGGACCCGCATCAGTTCATTCTGCTGGTCGACGGCGAGCCGGGCAGCGGCCGGTCGTACACCTACAACTTCCTCCGCCACATCGGACAGCACGCCGGATTCCGTCCGGTGCGGGTCACCCTGTCGCACACCGCCACCGCCGCCAAGGTCGTCCGGCGGCTGGCCGATTTCGTCGCCGATCCGCAGGAGGGCGCCGCACCGCTGAATCCCACGGAGCTCAACGACCCGCTGCCGTCGATCGATGAGGCCGCGCACTGGGTGGCCGGCCGAGCCACCGCCGTCGAGGAACGGCTGTGGCTGGTCCTCGACGAATGCGACAAGCTCGATCCCAGCTCCGATGTGTGGGACTTCATCGGACAACTCGGCATGGCCATCTACGAGCACGCCGCCGTCCGCGGCGACCAGGCGCCCCGGCTGGTGCTCCTCGGGTACGGGCGCTCGATGCGTCAACTCCCTTACGACCTGCGGGGAAATCTGGCCTGGGACACCGCGCGGATCGCCGAACCCGACGATCTGCGCACCTTCTTCGACCAGGTCTTCCATGAGTCGCCACCGGAGCTGCTCGGTACGGGGCAGCTCCGGGAATCCGCCATCGCCACGCTCGTGGACGCGGCCGTGGACGAGGTGCTCCGGGCCACCGGACCGAACGGGGCGGACCGCGAGACCTATATGCGCAAGCTCTGCACGGCGGCGGAGGGGGCCATCCGTGTCTACCAGTCCCTCTGACGGCCGCCCGCTGGACCCTGCCGCGGCACGGGAGTTGTTCGTCGCCCGGCTGCGCGCGGAGCTGCACCCGGGCGAGGAGCGGCCCCATGAGGTCTCCGACGCCCGCCGCGCCTACCGGGAGGCGGTCTGTCTGCTGAGCCGTTTCGACCCCCAGCGGCTCCGGCTGCCCGGCGAGGAGACCGCCACCGGCGGCGCGGTCCTGGAACTGGTCGACGACTGTACGACCCTGGGGATGCAGGACCAGGCCGGGTGGTCCCTCAAGTCCGATGTCCGGGACCGGACGCTCCGGGGGCTGGCCGGGCCCGCGGCCGCCCGGCACGTCCTGGAGTGCCATCTCGACCAGCTCCCCGGCGAACCCGGTCCGGAACGCTTCGCGCTGGCCTATCTCTCCGGCCACCCGCCGGAGACGGACCGGCTGACCACCGACGAGCTGGCCGATGCCCTCCAGGCGGTGCTGTGGCTCTCCCGGGTCCCGGGCACGACCGGGCTGCCGGATCTCGCACAGCTCCAGCTCACCCTGGAGCGGGCCAGGCTGCTCGATCCCCTCAAGCGCCTCGTACGGTCACCGTTCCAGGGGCGTACCCGCGAACTCGCGGAGCTGCGGGACTATCTCGTCCCGTCCGGGGGGCCCGCGGCGGCCGGCGCCCGGCCGGACGGTGCTCCGCAGCACCCGGGCCCGGTCCCTCCGCTGGTGGTGCACGGGCCCGGCGGGATGGGCAAGACCACCCTGCTCGCCAAGTTCGTGCTCGACACCCTCCACGACCCGGCCGGCTGCTTCCCGTTCGCCTATATCGACTTCGAGCGGCCCACCCTCTCCATTCAGGAACCGCTCACGCTGATCGCCGAGGTGGCCCGGCAGCTCGGCATCCAGTTCCCGGCCCACCGCGCCGAGCTGGACGCGCTGGCGCACGAGTGCCAGGAGGCGGCCCGCAGCCAGCGGGAGGGGCAGGAGCGGGTGAGCCAGCTGCATGAACTCGCCACCACCCGGGCGGTGCTGGGGCGCCGCTCGTCGCAGCAGTTCCAGTCGCTGGCCGCCGGACGGGAGACCGATCTGATCCGCCGGGTCGCCGAGGTCCTGCGGCGGGCGGTGGCGGAGCGGGCGGACGGGGAGCATCCGGAGGACCCGCCGTTCGCGCTGGTCGTCGACTCGTTCGAGGAGGCTCAGTACCGCGGTTCGCCGGTGGTGGGCCGGATGGTGGCGATCTATCTCTCGTTCCAGAGCATCTATCCGCGGATGCGGCTCATCGTCTCCGGGCGGGCGCCGGTCGAGCATCCGGCGAAGACCGTCGAATCGCTCGACATCGAGCTCGGTGAACTCGATCCGGAGGCGGCCGTCGGCCTGCTGACGTCCTGCGGGGTCAAGGACCCGGAGGTGGCCCGGGCGCTGGCGGACCGGGTCGGTGGCCATCCGCTCAGTCTGAAACTGGCCGCCCGCGCCGCCACCCTCGCGGGCGCCGGGGCCGAGCAGACCTGCGAGCTGATCCGCAGCCTGCCCGAACGCCGTCATCAGGTCTTCCGCGGGGTCGACCAGCTGCTGGTCCAGGGGATTCTCTACGACCGCGTCCTCAGCCACATCAGTGACGAGGACGTCCGCCGGCTCGCCCACCCCGGGCTGGTGCTCCGGTTCATCACCCCGGAGATCATCCAGGAGGTGCTCGCCGGACCGTGCGGGCTGCGGGTGACGACCCCGGACGCGGCCCACGCGCTCTTCGCGGAGCTCAGCCGCCTGGACCTGGTCGAGCCGGCCCGCCCGGACGCCGTGCGCTACCGCAGCGATGTCCGCGCCATCATGCTGCGGCTGCCGGGCGGCGACCGTACCGCCGTGATGCGCGAGGTCGAGCGGCGCGCGGTCGAGCACTACGCCGCGCGCGACGGCCTGGAGGCCCGGGCCGAGGAGATCTACCACCGGCTGCGGCTCGACGAGAACCCGCGCTCGGTGGAGGAGCGGTGGCTGCCGGGTGTCGAACGGTTCCTGGCCGGGGCGCAGCAGGACATGACGCCGAGAGCCGCGGGCCTGCTGACCGCCCGGCTCGGCGGCGGCACCCCCGATCAGGTCGCGGCGGGCGCCGACCAGGAGGACTGGGAACGGATCGCGGCCCGCGAGGTGGAGGATCTGCTCGCGCAGGGCTACGCCCAGGCGGCCTTCGACCGGCTGGGCAGACGGCAGCCCTGGACACCGTGCAGCCCCCTGCACGCCCTGCTCGCCGAGGCCCTCAACCGGCTCGGCCGGCAGGACGAGGCCCGCCGGGCCACGGCGGACGCCATCGACGCGGCGGAGCGCGCGGGCTGCGGGGAACGCCGGCTGGAGCTGCTGCTGCTCTCCGCCCGGCTCTCGGAGGAGGCCGGCGACCTGGCGAGCGCGGGCCGCGCCCTGCGGATCGCCGAGGACGTCGCGGTCGGTCTGGGGCAGGACCTCGAAGCGATGGGCGCGCTGCTGGCCCGCGCCCGGCTGACGGCGGGCGTGGACGGCGCCGCCCCGGAGGCGGACCGGGAACTCGCCGAGCGGCTGCGGCAGTTGCCCGATGCCGTGCTCGCCGACCGGCCGGTGCTGGTGCGCGCGGTCGCCTCGCAGATCTACGACCAGGCGCCCGGCGCGCTCGACCATGCGCTGGAGGTGGTGGGGCTGCCGGACGACGACGAGACACTGGACGCGCTGGGCGCGGCGATGCGCCGCGCGACCGGCCGGCAACCGGCGCTGCTGGGCCGGGTGATGGAGATCCTCGACGAGGCGGCGGGGCCGTCCCGGCAGCCGTCCGGCGGCGCGCCGACCGGTATCGCCGGGATCCTGCGGCTGGCCCGGGACCGCGGCACCCTCGCCACGCTCGCCCGGCGGCTGCTGGCCGTCCCCGACAAGAGCGGGGAGATCGTCGCCGGGGTTGCCGCGGCCATGGGCGTGGGCACCGGTGCCCGTACGGCGGGCCACGCCTCCGGGCCGGAGCACGGGGGCCGTCCCCAGGACGAAGGGAGCGGCCCCGCGGGGCCGGAGGACCGATGACCGCCTATCTCTCGCCCGACGACATCCGCCGGGTGCTGGACGCCGCGGTGGAGACCGGGCTCGCCGACCCCAGCGTCCGGCCGCTGCTGCTCGACGGCATCATGCCCCGCTACCGCAGCACGCTGCCGCTGCATCCGGCGCCCGGCCGGCAGGCGCACTCCGACCTGAACGAGATGAACCGGGTGGAGCGGCTGGTGGACGGCTCGGTGCCGCTGGAGATCTGGCTGCGCAACGCCGTCGCCGAGACCACCGAGGCCGCACCACTGACCGTGTTCCAGAAGGCGCTGGACGATGTGGCGCGGCAGGCGGGCGGTGAGCCGGATGTGCTGGCCGGGCTGCCCTCCCCCACGGCGGAGATCAAGGAACAGATCGTCCACCGGGACGACACGGTGCCGATCGGCTTCCTCCGCGGTGGTGAGCTGGCGGGCGGCGCGGTCGCCCGGCTCAAGGTGCCGCCGTATCAAGGGGGCGCTCCGCTCCGGCCCAACGGCTTCCCGCACTCCGGTACGGGGTGGCTGATCGCGCCGGATCTGCTGGTCACCAACCACCATGTGGTCAACGCCAGGGCCGGGACCGGGACGGGGCGGCCGCTGGCCGACGCCGAGGATCTGGGCCTCCAGGCTCAGCACACCCTGGCCCGGTTCGACTTCGACACCGAGGACATCGAGACGGCGGAGGCCAATGTCAGCGCGCTCGTCGCCGCGGACGCGGAGCTGGACTACGCCGTGCTGCGGCTGGCCGCCGAGCCCGCGCGGCCGGTGCTGAAGCTGGCGGCGGAACCGCTGCGGGTCACCGGCGGCGACTATGTGGCCGTCAACATCATCCAGCACCCGGGTGGTCAGCCGAAGCGGGTCGCGCTGCGCAACAACCTCGTCTACGAGGCGGACGAGACCGATGTCCGCTACTTCACGGACACCCGGGGCGGGTCCTCGGGGTCGCCGGTCTTCACGGACGACTGGCAGGTGGTGGCGCTCCACCGCGGGACGCGGCGGGTGGAGAACGTGCGGTTCCAGGGCAGGACGACGGCCTTCGTCAATGTCGGCACCCAGATGCGCAGCATCATGCGCCATCTGCAGACCAGCAGTCCCGGTGTCCATGCCGAGATCGAGACGGCGCAACAGGCCGCCCAGCGCGGCTGAGGAGGCGAGATGCACAGTCGGCGCAGATCACCGGTGGCGGCCGGTCCTGAGCAGGTCTTCTCGGATCTGCGGGAGGTCGCGGCGCGGGTGAAGGAGGGGCTGACCTGGGAGATCCCGGAATCCCTGGAGGAGTTGCCCGCGGAAGAGTTGCCGGCCGGGCAGATCGCGCAGTTCGCCCAGCAGGAGCGGGCCCGGGTGCTGTCGGCGGGCGTCAGCGGTCTGGAGAAGCTCGCCGAGGGGCGGGCGGACGAGATCGGCGACGACGAGTCCTTCGGTATGGAAGCCATCGTGCTGCTCGAAGGCCGCCCCGCCATCCTCGTCCAGAACCATGACTTCGCACCGCAGCAGGGTGACTGGGCGGTGCTGGACGGCCATCGGGCAGCGATCCGGGAATCGCTCTCGCGGGTGGGCCGGGTCGAGCTGTCCGGTCATCTGAGCCTGGACTGGCTGGGTACGGCGTTCCTGGTCGGCCCGGACGTGGTGCTGACGAACCGTCATGTGGCGGCGGAGTTCGCCCGTGGCGACGGCGCCGGCTGGACCTTCCAGGAGGGCATCAGCGCCCGGCTCGACATGGGCGAGGAGTACGGCGGGGACGCGGCGGGCGGCGGTCCCGCCTATGACGTCGTCGAGGTGCTGGGCATCCACGAGGACGTGGATCTGGCCCTGCTGCGGGTCGCGCCGCCGGCCGGTGGCGGGGCGCTGCCCCCGCCGCTGGCCGTGGCCGCGGACGCGCCCGCCGATCTGCCCGGGCGTCCGGTGTACTGCGTCGGTTATCCGGCGTACGACGGCCGGCGCAATGAGCCGGAGTCGATGCGCCGGATCTTCATGGACATCTACAACGTCAAGCGGCTGCAGCCCGGCACCGCCACGGAGCTGGTGCCGGGTCAGAACGTCATCAAGCACGACTGTTCCACGCTCGGCGGCAACAGCGGCTCCCCCGTCATCGACCTCACCGACCACCGGGTCCTGGGCCTGCATTTCGGCGGCCGCTACGGCTTCGGCAACTTCGCCGTACCGCTGTGGCAGCTGGTGGAGGATCCGCTGCTGGCCCGGGCGGAGATCAACTTCGTCTGAGCCGCCGCGCGTCCACGGGGCGGCCCGGTCCGCCGGTCAGGCCGGTCCGCCGGTCAGCCCGGTCGGCTCCGTCAGCCCGACTTCTTGACGAACTCGGTGGTGTAGGTCTTCTTCAGATCCACCGTGGCGTTCTTGAGGTTGGGGTTGAAGGACTTCAGCACCCGCTCGACGGTCGCGGGCCCCTCGGCCGGCATCACCCCGTCCTCGGTGAACATCGGCAGGGTGTCCTTGATCGCCTGGGCGTACAGCTTCTTGCCGCCCTGGGCGTAGTCGGCGGGCATCTTCGCGGCGATCTGCTCGGGGGTGTGCGTGGACATCCACTTGAGGGTCTTCACCAAGGCGTTGGCGAGCTTGTGCACGGTCTCCTTGTGGCTGTTCACCCAGTCGGTGTTCATGTAGAGGCTGGACGAGGGGTAGGGGCCGCCGAGCGCCTTCTGGGAGCCCTCGGGGGTGCGCATGTCGAGAAGGACCCTGCCGAGATCCTTGTCCACGATCTGCGCGACCGTCGGATCCGTCGTCATCCCGCCCTGGATGGAGCCCTGTTGGAGGGCGGCGATGAAGGTCTGGCCGGCGCCGACCGCGACCGGGGTGAACTCGTTCGTCCGCACACCGTTCTTCACCGCGAGGTATTTGGTCAGGAAGTCGGTGGAGGAGCCGAGGCCGGTGACGCCCAGCTTCTTGCCCTTGAAGTCCTTGGGTGAGGTGAGCTCGCCGGCCGCCTTGTTGGAGACGACCTCGACCTCGCCGGGGGCATGCGCGAGCTGTACCACCGACTCGACCTGCTTGCCCTTGACCTGGAGATCGAGGGTGTGGTCGTAGAAGCCGACGACGCCCTGGACGTCACCGGAGACCAGCGAGGTGGTGGCCTGCACACCGGCCGGCTCGGTGAGCAGGGTGACGTGGACGCCTTCGTCCTCGAAATAGCCGAGTTGCTGGGTGAGTCTCGCGGGCAGATAGATGACCTTGTCGAGCCCGCCCACCATGATCTTGATCTTTCCGTTCGCGTCGTCCGGGGCGCCGGCCCCGGACGCGCCGCCACCGCAGGCGGTGAGGGTGGTCAGGGTGAGAGCGGCGGCGGCCAGAGCGGCCGGGAACTTCCGTACGGTGCGCATGGGTCACGTCCTTGTGAAGTGGGAACGGGTGGGTGGGTGCGGCTCAGCGGGCGCCCGCAGGGTCGGCCGGACCGGCTCAGCGGCCGCCCTCGGGGTCGGCGGGCTTCCAGCGGAAGAGCCGCCGTTCGAGGAAGGCCAGCAGCCCTTCGGCGAGCAGCGCGACCACCGCGAGGATCACCATGGCGGCGTACACCCCGGCCGCGTTGAAGGTGCCCTGGGACGCCGAGACCAGCAGGCCGAGGCCCTTGGTCGCGCCGATGTACTCGCCGACGATCGCGCCGATCAGCGCGAAGCCGAAGCTGACATGCAGGCTGGTGAAGATCCACGAGGTGGCGGAGGGGATCACCACGTGCAGGGTGACCTGGCGGCTGCTCGCGCCGAGGATCCGGGAGTTGGCGACCAGGTTGCGGTCGACCTCCCGGGCGCCCTGGAAGGCGTTGAAGAAGACCGGGAAGAAGACGAGGACGACGGCGGAGGCGACCTTGGAGGCCGGTCCGAGGCCGAACCAGATGAGGAAGATGGGGGCGAGCACGATCCGCGGGAGGGCGTTGAGCACCTTGATGTACGGGCCGAGCACATCGGCGAGGAAGCGGATCCGGCCGAGCGCGATGCCCAGCACCACACCGCCGATGACACCGATCACCCAGCCGAGCAGCGCCTCGTAGAGCGTGTACCAGATCTGCTCCCACAGCGAGCCCTGCGGGGTGCCGTGCAGCGCCCACTGGCTCATCTGGTCCCAGATCTTCGAGGGCATCGAGAAGTTGAACGGATCGATGACGGCGGCCCGGGCCAGCCACTCCCACAGCCCGATCAGCCCGACGAGCAGCAGCACCCGGGTGCCGTGGACCAGGAATCGGTGCCGGCGCGCGGCCCGTTCCCTGACGCGGGAACGGTCCGTACGGCCCGCGCCGGCCGGGGAGTTGGCCGGGGACTTGGCCGGGACGGCGGTCTCAGGCGACATCCGCTGCACCCCTCTCGCGGGTGATCCGGACCTCTTCGCCGAGCGAGGACCAGATCTCCCGGTAGATCTCGATGAACCTCGGCTCCAGCCGCACCGATTCGACCTTCCGGGGACGCGGCAGACCGATGTCGAAGACCTCCTTCACGGTCGCCGGACCGGCGGTCATGACCACGACCTTGTCGGCGAGGGCGATGGATTCCTCCAGGTCGTGGGTGACGAAGACGACGGAGGCGCCGGTCCCCGACCACAGCTCCAGGAGTTCGTCGGACATCAGCGCCCGGGTCTGGACGTCGAGCGCGGAGAACGGCTCGTCCATGAGCAGGAGTTCGGGGTCGTTGACGAAGGTCGCGGCGAGGGCGACCCGTTTGCGCTGTCCACCGGAGAGCTGGTGTGGATAGCGGTCCTCGAAGGCGGCCAGCCCGACCCGGGCCAGCCAGTCCCGCGCCCGCTGCCGGGCCTCGGCCTTCGGTACGCCACGGAAGCGGGGGCCGGCCATCACGTTCGACAGCACGGTGCGCCAGGGGAAGACGGCGTCCTGCTGGAAGACGAACCCGATCTTGTCCCCGATGCCGCTGACCGGCTCACCGCCGACCAGCACCTCACCTTCCGTGGGCTCCTCCAGGCCGCTGACCAGCGTCAGCGTGGTGGACTTACCGCACCCGGTGGGCCCGACGACCGCGACGAACTCACCGCGCTCGACGACCAGATCCAGATCCCGGACGGCGGTGTGCAGCGCCCCCGACGGCGTCCGGAATGCCTTGCTCGTACCCCGCAGTTCGATCGCGGGGCTCGTGTGGCTGCTCATGGCCCGCGAGGCTAGGAGCGATACGGGCCGCAACGGCAGCCTTGTGGGCGCAAGCCGCCTTTCTGCGCGCAAACCCTGTTGTGCTCATTTTGCTCACGCTAGAACCACTAAGGGGCTACCAGGGGGTACACAGGTGCTCACGCACGGCATACGGTGCCGGCACCCCCAAGTAAAAGGAAGATTCGGTTCCGCAAGGGTGCGGAGGGCCGGAGACAAGGGAGAGCCCATGCGGATCCGCTGGCCCCGACGGGTCTTTGCGCAGGTACTGACCGCGCAAGTGGCCCTGACCACCGGGGTCATGGTGCTCGCCACCGGTCTCTTCCTCGCCCCGCTCGGCACCGAGCTGGACGACCAGGCGATGCGCCGGGCACAGTCCATCGCCCAGACCACCGCCGCCGACCCGGACCTCGCCCGGGAACTGGTCGCCTCCGGGCCGGACGCCCACGGGCCGGTGCAGGCCGCCGCGGAGCGGATCCGTACCGCGACCGGCGCGCTGTACATCGTGGTGATGGACACCCGCGGAGTGCGCTGGTCGCACACCCACCCCGCCGAGATCGGCCGGCATGTCTCCACCGACCCGAGCCGGACCCTCGCCGGACGGCAGGTGCGGCAGATCGACACCGGCACGCTGGGGCGTTCGGCCCGCGCCAAGGTGCCGCTGCGCGACGACCGCGGCCGGATCGTCGGCGCGGTATCGGTCGGGATCGCCTACGACAGCGTCCGGGACCGGCTGCTCGGCACCATCCCCCAGCTGCTGCGGTACGCGGGCGCCGCGCTGGCCGTCGGGGTGCTGGCCGCGATCGTGCTCTCCCGCCGGCTGCGCCGCCGTACGCACGGGGTGGCGTTCGCCGATATCTCCGCGCTGCTCGAAGAGCGGGAGGCGATGCTGCACGGCATTCGCGAGGGGGTGGTCGCCGTCGACCGGCGCGGCCGGATCCGGCTGGTCAATGACGAGGCCGGACGGCTGCTGGGGCTGGACGGCCGGGCCGCCGGCCGGGCGCTGGAGGAGGTGCTGCCGCCGGGCCGGACGACGGAGGTGCTGGCCGGGCGGGTGGCCGGACCGGATCTGCTGGCCGTCAGCGGCGGCCGGGTGCTGATCGCCAACCGTATGCCGACCCAGGACGGCGGGGCGGTGGTGACCCTGCGGGACCGTACCGAGCTGGAGTTGCTGGGCCGTGAACTGGACAGCACCCAGGGGCTGTTGGACGCCCTACGGGCCCAGGACCACGAGCACGCCAATCAGTTGCACACCGTGCGCGGGCTGCTGGAGCTCGGCCGGTACGAGAAGGCGGTGGAGTTCGTCACCGAAGTGGCCAGTACGCAGCGGGCGTCCGCGGAACAGATCGCGGAGCGGGTGTCCGATCCGCTGCTGTCCGCGCTGCTCGTCGGCAAGGCGGCGATCGCGGCCGAACGCGGGGTGTCCCTGCGGGTGTCAGCGTCGACGCTGCTGCCCGACACCGTGGTCGACCCGCGCGACCTGGTGACGGTGCTGGGCAATCTCCTCGACAACGCGCTGGACGCCGCCGCGGAGCGCCGCTGCGCCGAGCCGTTCGTCGAGGTGGAGCTGCGGGCCGAGCGCAGCACCGCCGTACTGCGGGTCTCGGACACCGGGCCGGGGGTGCCGCCGGAGCTACGGGAGCGGATCTTCGCCGAGGGCTGGTCCACCAAGGCCGCCCGGCCCGTCCCCGGGGAGGGAGCGCCCGCGGGTCCGGTGGCCTTCCACCGCGGCCGGGGCATCGGCCTGGCGCTGGTGCGCCGGCTCGCCGAACGCTATGGCGGGATGGCCAGGGTGACCGCCCGCGCGGGCGGCGGGGCGGTCTTCACCGTCGTCCTGCCCGAGGCCCTCGCCCCGGAGGACGCCTCGGTGCCGGGCGCGCCCGGGCGTCGGGAGCGCCCGGAACACCTGGAGTCGCGGAAGCGAAGACCCTTGGGGAGCGGAACCTCACGATGATCGATGTCCTGGTCGTGGACGATGACTTCCACGTCGCCGAGATCAATGCCGCATATGTGTCCCAGGTGTCCGGCTTCCGGGTCACCGGCCGCGCGCACACCGCCGCGCAGGCGCTGGCCACACTGGAGCGCACCCATGTCGATCTGGTGCTGCTCGACCACTATCTGCCCGACGAGACGGGCCTGAGCCTGGTCCGTCGGCTGCGGCAGCTCGGCCACCGCACCGACGTGATCATGGTGACGGCGGCCCGGGACGTCGGTACGGTCCAGGACGCGATGCGCTCCGGGGCGCTGCAATACCTCGTCAAACCGTTCGGCTTCTCCGGTCTGCGCACCAAGCTCGACGGCTATGCGGCGCTCCGCCGGACCGTCGAGGGGATAGGCGGCCGCGGCGAGGCCGGCCAGGAACAGGTGGACCGGATCTTCGGCGCCTTCCGGACCACCGACTCCCCGCACACCGAGCTCCCCAAGGGCCACTCGGCCGCGACCGTCGACCTGATCCGCCGGGTCCTGGGCGCGGTCGGGCACCCGCTGTCCGCCCACGAGGTCGCCGAGCGCGCCGGCGTCAGCCGCTCCACGGCCCAGCGCTATCTGAAGCACCTCGAACGCGGCGGCCACATCATCCTCACCCTGAAATACGGGGACACCGGGCGCCCCGAACACCGCTACCGCTGGGCCGGCACCCACTGACCGCCCCCGTGGGTTGCGCGCCGTCGACCGCCCGGCCCGGTGCGCGCCGCCCCGCGGTCGCCGCACAGCCGGCGCTCGCGGGACCCGGCCGGCTCCCCCGGCGCCCCCATACCCCTTGACCGCAGGCGGAGTTGCTCCCTTCGCCGCTCCATGGCAGCGGACGCCGGCCGCCCCCTAGGCTGCCGATCATGAATCCAACGGCAACCAACGGAATGCCCGCCGACCCCGCGCCCGAGATCCTGGACGCCCTCCAGCTGGCCGCCGACGCGGACCGGGCGACGGACTTCGCCGAGGCGGCTCACCGGATCCTGGCGGACCTGGTCAGCGGCGGCGCACCACTCGGCTGGGTCGACCCGCCCGGACGGGGCGAGGTGGCGGAGCTGGTCGACCGTGTCGTGCGGGCCGCCCACACCGGGGAGGGGGCGCTGCGGGCGGCGTACGCGGGCCCACGGCTGGTCGGGCTGGGGTACTGGCTGCGCTATGCCCGTCCGACCAATCGGCAGCACGCGGATCTGGAGAAGATCGCGGTGGCCTCCGAGGCCCATGGCCAGGGCCTCGGACGGTCACTGACCAGCGCCTTGGTCGAGGACGCGCGGGGTGCGGGGATCGAGGTCCTCACCCTGGACGCCCGGGCCGACAACACCAGGGCACTGACCCTCTACCGGTCGCTCGGCTTCCGTGAATACGGCCGGCTGCCCGACTTCGTGGCGATGGGCGGACGCCGCTACGACAAGGTCTTCTACATGCTGGACTTCCGCGGCGACGGACGGCACGACGGGGAATGGCCGCACCCGCGGTAGCGGATTCGGCACGGAGCGGAACGAAAACGGGAGGGAGGGGCGCGGGACTCCCGGGTCCGGGCCCGGATCCGGGGATGATCTGCGCCGCACCCCTTGACAGCTCCCCCGGCTGGAATCGACGATCCCGGGGTGAACCTGTCAGACAGCCAGACAGCTGGCGAGATGCCCCGACGGATCAGCGCGATGGAAGCGGTCCTGAACCATCTGCGCGGCGCCATCGAGCGGGGCGAGTACGCGGTCGGGGACAAGCTCCCCTCCGAGGCGGAGCTCTGCCGGCGGCTGGAAGTGAGCAGACCCGTGCTCCGGGAGGCGCTGCGGGCGCTCCAGACCATGGGGCTGACGGTCTCGCGCACCGGCAAGGGCACCTTCGTCATCTCCGACGGCGCCGTGGCGGACCCGACCTTCGGCGACTACGCGGCGAGCGACCTGCTTGAGGTGCGCCGCCATGTGGAGATCCCGGTGGCCGGCTACGCGGCGATGCGCCACACGGCGGAGGACCTCGATCAGCTGAACCGTCTGCTGGACCGGATGGAGCAGGAGACCGACACCACCGCGTGGGTGGCGATGGACAGCCTCTTCCATCTCGCCATCGCCCAGGCGGCCGGCAATCCGGTCTTCCGCCGGGTCATCGAGGAGATCCGCGATGCGCTGGCCCGCCAGTCGGCCTTCCTCAATGAGCTCGGCGGCCGGCGCGAGCAGTCGAACAGGGAACACCGGGCGATCGTCGAGGCCCTCGTCGACCGCTCCGAACACGACGCGGTGGAAGCCATGGCGCACCACCTCGCCCGCGTCGAGACGACGCTGACCACCATCGTGCGGTCGCAGCACCGTACGGACCCCTCCACGGAAGACGAGGATCACGCGTGAGCGAGCAATCCCTCCGGCAGGCGGAACGGCAGCAACAACAGAGCGCCTCACAGGGCGCGCATCAGCAGGCGGGCGGGCATGTGGACGCCGGTGACGCCGGCTACCAGAAGTCCCTGAAGTCCCGGCACATCAACATGATCGCGATCGGCGGGGCCATCGGCACCGGGCTGTTCCTCGGCGCGGGCGGCCGGCTCGCCAGTGCCGGACCGTCGCTGGCCGTGGCGTACGCGCTCTGCGGCCTGTTCGCCTTCCTGGTGGTGCGCGCGCTGGGCGAGCTGGTGCTGCACCGGCCGTCCTCGGGTGCGTTCGTGTCCTACGCCCGGGAGTTCCTCGGCGAGAAGGGCGCGTTCGTCGCGGGCTGGATGTACTTCCTGAACTGGGCGACCACCGGAATCGCCGACATCACGGCGGTGGCGACCTATACGCACTACTGGGGCATGTTCTCCGAGATACCGCAGTGGGTGATCGCGCTGATCGCGCTCGCGGTCGTGCTGACCGTGAACCTCATCTCCGTGAAGATCTTCGGCGAGATGGAGTTCTGGTTCGCGATCGTCAAGGTCGGCGCGCTGGTCGTCTTCATGCTGATCGGCATCTTCCTGCTCGTCACCCAGCACCCGGTCGCCGGCCACTCCCCCGGCCCCTCGCTGGTCACCGACCACGGCGGCGTCTTCCCGACCGGGACCCTGGCGATGCTGCTGGTCATCCAGGGTGTGGTGTTCGCCTATGCGTCGGTCGAGCTGGTCGGTGTCACGGCGGGCGAGACCGCGGAGCCGGAGAAGGTCATGCCGAAGGCGATCAACTCCATCATGTGGCGGGTGGCCGTCTTCTACGTCGGCTCGGTGGTCCTGCTGGCGATGCTGCTGCCCTGGAGCGCGTACTCGGCCGGGGAGAGCCCCTTCGTCACCGTGCTGTCCAAGATCGGGATACCGGCAGCGGGCGGTGTGATGAACCTCGTCGTGCTGACCGCCGCGATGTCCAGCCTCAACTCCGGCCTCTACTCCACCGGGCGCATCCTGCGCTCGATGGCGATGTCCGGTTCCGCGCCGCGGTTCACCGGCGTGATGAGCCGCAGCCAGGTCCCGTACGGCGGCATTCTGCTCACCTCCGGGGTCTGTGTGCTGGGCGTGGGCCTCAACTATGTCGTGCCGAGCGAGGCGTTCGAGATCGTGCTGAACTTCGCGGCGATCGGCATCCTCAGCACCTGGTCGATGATCATGCTCTGTCATCTGCTCTTCTGGCGGAAGGCGCGTGCCGGACAGCTCGTCCGCCCCAGCTACCGGCTCCCCGGCTCGCCGTGGACCGAGTGCGTCACGCTGGCCTTCCTGGCCCTGGTCCTGGTCCTGATGTGGGCCGACGGCGGAGCCGGCCGCACCACCGTGCTGTCGCTGCCGCTGATCGTGGCCGCGCTGGTCGGCGGCTGGTTCCTGGTACGGGGCCGGGTCGGCACCCTCCAGGAAGCCGCGGCGCGCGGCGAGCACCCGGACACCACACCCCCCGCTCAGCGCACCAAGAACACCCACGGCACAGACCACCCCCACGGCACCGAAAGCACCGAGAACTGATCATGAGCCAGAGCACCACCCTGCCGCCGCACCGCACCGCGGGCACCCCGCCCGCGGTCCGCGAACCGGCCCATGCCCCCGTCGCCCATGTGGTCCGCGGAGGCATCGTCGAGGGCGTCCACCACGGCTCCGTCGTGGTGCTGGCGGCCGACGGGAGCGTGGCATTCCAGGCGGGCGACATCGAGGCCGCGTTCTACCCGCGCTCGGCACTCAAGCCGGTCCAGGCGGTCGGCCTGCTGCGCGCGGGCCTGCCGCCGCTGGACGATCCGTCGCTGGCCCTGGTCGCGGCCAGCCACTCCGGCGAGGACCGCCATCTGGCCACGGCCCGGGAGATCCTGGCCGCCGGCGACCTGACCGAGGACGAGCTGCGCAACGTGCCCGATCTGCCGTACGACCCCGCCGTACGGGACGAGTGGATCCGGCGCGGTCTGGGGCCCACCCGGCTCGCACAGAACTGCTCGGGCAAGCACGCCGCCATGCTGCTGACCTGCCGCACCCGCGGCTGGGACCTGGACGGCTACCTCGACCCCGGCCATCCGTTGCAGCGGGAACTCGCCGCGACGGTCGAAGACCTCACCGGCCAGGGCATCGCGCGGGTCACGGTCGACGGCTGTGGCGCCCCGCTGTTCTCCGTCTCCCTCCACGGGCTGACCCGGGCCGCCGCCCGGCTGGCGACGGCCGCCCCCGGCACCGGGGAGGGCCGGGTCGCCCACGCCATGCGCACACACCCGGAGATGGTGTCCGGCAGCCGGCGGGACGTCGCCCGGCTGGTGCGGGCGGTGCCGGGTCTGCTCGCCAAGGACGGCTTCGAGGGCGTGCAGATCGCGGCCCTGCCGGACGGGCGGGCGGTCGGTGTGAAGATCGCCGACGGCGGTGACCGCGCCCGGATGCCGGTGACGGCGGCGGCCCTGGCGCGCTGCGGCATCGACCCCGGCATCCTCGCCCCGTTCGCCACCGCACCCGTCATCGGGGGCGGCGCCCCGGTCGGGGCGCTGCGGGCGGCGGGCGCCCTTGCCCCGTAAGTGACCTGACGCCTCATCACCTCTCCGCCGGGCTCACCCGCCCGGCCTCCTCCCCCTCCGCTCCACCTCGCAAAGGACCCGCTGCACCATGACTTCCGCCGGCCACCGCCGCGAACACGATCTGCTCGGCGACCGGGAGATACCCGCCGAGGCGTACTGGGGCGTGCACACCCTGCGCGCCGTGGAGAACTTCCCCATCACCGGTACGCCGATCGCCACCTACCCGCACCTGATCAATGCGCTCGCCGCCGTCAAGGAGGCCGCGGCCCGGGCCAACCAGGACCTCGGTCTGCTGGACACCGAGCGGGCCGACGCGATCGCCGCCGCCTGCCGGGAGATCCGGTCCGGCGGACAGCTGCACGACCAGTTCGTCGTCGACGTCATCCAGGGCGGTGCCGGGACCTCGACGAACATGAACGCCAACGAGGTGATCGCCAACCGGGCACTGGAGATCCTGGGCCATGGCAAGGGCGACTACGGCCATCTGCACCCCAACGAGCACGTCAATCTGAGCCAGTCGACGAACGACGTCTACCCGACCGCCGTCAACGTCGCCACGATCATCGCCGTCCGGGAACTGCTCGACTCGATGACCGTTCTGCGTACGGCCTTCGCGGCCAAGGCCGAGGAGTTCCGCGACATCCTCAAGATGGGGCGCACCCAGCTCCAGGACGCGGTGCCGATGACCCTGGGCCAGGAGTTCTCGGCGTACGCGGTGATGCTGGAGGAGGACCAGAGCCGGCTGGCGGAGGCGGTCCTGCTCATCCACGAGATCAACCTCGGCGCCACCGCCATCGGCACCGGCCTCAACGCCCCCAAGGGCTACGCCGAGGCGGCCCGCACCCATCTGGCCGCCCTCACCGGGCTGCCGCTGGTCACCGCCGCCAACCTCGTCGAGGCCACCCAGGACTGCGGGGCGTTCGTCCATCTGTCGGGCGTCCTGAAGCGCATCGCCGTCAAGCTCTCGAAGAGCTGCAACGACCTGCGGCTGCTCTCCTCCGGCCCGCGCGCCGGCCTCGCGGAGATCAACCTGCCGCCGGTGCAGGCCGGTTCGAGCATCATGCCCGGCAAGGTCAACCCGGTGATCCCCGAGGTCGTCAACCAGGTCGCCTTCGAGGTCATCGGCAACGACGTCACCATCACCATGGCGGCCGAGGCGGGCCAGCTCCAGCTCAATGCCTTCGAGCCGGTCATCCTGCACTCCCTCTCGGAGAGCATCACCCATCTCGGGGCGGCCTGCCGCACCCTCGCCGAGCGCTGCGTGGCGGGCATCACCGCCAACACGGAGACGCTCCGGGCCAGCGTGCAGAACTCCATCGGCCTGGTCACCGCCCTCAACCCGCACATCGGCTACACCGCCGCCACCGCGATCGCCAAGGAGGCACTCGCCACCGGACGCGGCGTCGCCGAACTCGTCCTGGAAAAGGGGCTGCTGCCCGCCGACCGGCTCGCGGCACTGCTGCGCCCGGAGGAAATCGCCGGTACGGGCGGGGACTTGAGCACTGTCTGACACCGGCCCGCCCGGCCGTTCGCCGAAGGGCTCCGGCGCCGGGACACCCTCACGCAGGATCTCAGGCCGGTAACCGACCGTGAGGAGGCCGCCCGCCGTGCCGTCCGGGAGGAGCCGGGATCCCCGTAGCCCCTCCCGGACATGCTCCCGGACGTGCTCCCGGACGTGCTCCCGGACGTGCTCCTGGGGCGGGTTCAGGCGCACGATGAGGAGGAGTGCACCTGTCTGACGACCGGCCCCGGGCAGTCGGCAGGCAGGATGGTCACCGGCGCTCCCGGCGGTGCGACGGCCGGGCGGCGCCGGAACCAGGCCGTGAGGACACCGCACGAGAGAGAAGAGATCCGCATGCGTATCGCGCTGTGCCAGATGACGGCATCGACCGATCCGAAGGAGAACCTCGCGATCGTCCAGGACCAGGTCCGCCGTGCGGCACGCGAGGAGGCCCGGCTGGCGGTCCTTCCGGAGGCGGCCATGGTGCGGTTCGGGGCCGCGCTCGGGCGGGTGGCCGAGCCGCTGGACGGCCCGTGGGCGGAAGGGGTGCGGGCGGTGGCCCGGGAGACCGGCGTGACCGTGGTGGCGGGCATGTTCACCCCGGCGGACGACGGGCGGGTGACCAACACCCTGCTGGCCACCGGGCCCGGGGTCGAGGAGTTCTACGACAAGATCCATCTGTATGACGCCTTCGGATTCCGGGAGTCCGACGCGGTCGCCCCCGGGAAGCGCGTGGTGACCATCGATGTCGACGGGGTCCGGGTGGGCCTGGCGACCTGCTACGACCTGCGGTTCCCCGAACTGTTCCGGGCCCACGCCGATGCGGGGGCCACGGTGTCGGTACTGCCCGCCGCCTGGGCCGCTGGGCCCGGCAAGCGCGCCCAGTGGGACCTGCTCGTACGGGCGCGCGCCTTGGACGCGACGGTCTGGCTGGCGGCGGTCAATCAGGCCGCTCCGGATCCGCAGGCCGATCCCGAGGCCCCCACCAAGGCGCCGACCGGTGTCGGGCACAGCGCGCTGATCGGCCCCGACGGGACCGTACGCGGACAGCTGGGTGACCGGCCGGACCTGCTCGTCGGGGACGTGGACACCGAGGAGACCGCCCGGGTGCGACGGGCGGTGGCGGTGCTGGACAACCGGAGCCTGTAGACAGGCCCTTCGGTGACGATCCGCGTGCTTCCGCCCAACTCGCCGCGGCGGTCGGCCTCGACGGCCTGCGGCTGCCGCGCGAAGCGGCACGGTGGTGGACGGCGCGGCCCGCCCCGTGCGGGCGGCCGCGCCCCGGGGCACGACCCAGCCGCTCAGCGGTCGGTGCGGATCACCACCGCCAGCGTGCGCGGACCGTGCACCCCCTCGACCCGCTCCAGCTCGATGTCGGAGGTCGCCGAGGGGCCGCTGATCATCGTGATCGGGTGCTCCGGCGTCAACTGGGCCACCGCCTCCGGCACTCCGGTCCGCACCGACGACAGCTCGACGACACAGACATGCAGATCGGGGACGAGGGTCAGCGCGCGCCTCCCCTGGTCCGCGGCGGCGCCGTCCAGGAAGATCGTGCCGGTCTCGGCGCAGCTGACGGCGGAGCCCGTCACCACCCCGTCCAGCTCATCGAGCGAGGGCGCCGGCACCTCCGCGGAATCCGTCACCGTCTCCCCGTCGTAACCGGCCAGCCAGGCCGGATCGAGCCCCGGGGGCACCCCGATCTTCCGTGCACCGTGCGCCTGCAGCACCTCGGCGAGCGCCGCCGAGGTGGTTGCGGCGGTGCAGGTGCGCACCTGCGCCCGGTAGTCGACGAGCCGGTCGACGAAGAGGGCGAGCCGCTCCTCGTCGGGGAGGGTGCGACCGGTGCGATAGGCGCGGGGGACGGTCACCTCGGGCCCGTCGGACAGGGTCAGGGCGTCGCGGACACGGCGGAGCACCGTCTCCCGTGCGGTCGCGGTCACGAGTCCTCCTGCGGAGCGTCGTCGGTGTGCCGGGCGCCTTCTGCCGCGGCGGCCCGCATCGCGGCCGCGCCCTCGGCGGAGGCGAACCAGGAGCGGAAGGTCTGCCGGGGCGGGGCGGGGGTGTCACGGCTGTCGCTCCAGCCGTTGAGCGGCGGGGGCAGCCGGGAGAGGCTGCCATCCCGCCCCGCGGGCAGGCGTCCGAGCCCAGCCGCCTTCTGCGCGGCGGTGAACAGCCCCGGCCGCTTCATGACCGCGGCCGCGGCCTTCATCGCCAGCTTCTCCGCGGTCGTCCCGGACTGTTCGGTGTGCTGGTGCCGCAGCTCGACGAGGAGCGAGGGAATGTCGATCTTCACCGGGCAGGCGTCGAAGCAGGCTCCGCACAGACTGGAGGCGTACGGCAGCGAGCTGTTGGGATCGTCCTTGGCGCCGTGCATGCCGGCCAGCTGCGGGGTGAGCACCGCACCGATCGGGCCGGGGTACGTCGATCCGTAGGCATGACCGCCCGTCCGCTCGTACACCGGGCAGACGTTGAGGCAGGCCGAGCAGCGGATGCAGTGGAGCGCCGCGCGCCCGATCCGGTCCGCGAGCGCCGCGGTCCGCCCGTTGTCGAGCAGCACGAGATGGAACTCCTGCGGGCCGTCGCCCGGCGTCACGCCCGTCCACAGCGAGGTGTAGGGGTTCATCCGCTCGCCGGTCGAGGAGCGCGGGAGCAACTGGAGGAAGACCTCCAGGTCCTGGAAGCGTGGCAGGATCTTCTCGATGCCCATGACGGTGATCAGCGTCTCGGGCAGCGTCAGACACATCCGGCCGTTGCCCTCGGACTCGACCACCGCCAGGGTGCCGGTCTCGGCGATGCCGAAGTTGGCGCCGGAGACGGCCACCTTGGCCGTCATGAACTTCTCGCGCAGGAACGCGCGCGCCGCGGCCGCGAGCCGGGCGGGGTCGGCGTCCAGTGCGGGGTCGACGCCCGGGATGTGCCGGAGGAAGATCTCCCGGATCTCCTCGCGGTTGCGGTGGATCGCGGGCACCAGGATGTGCGACGGCCGGTCGTCGGCGAGCTGCACGATCAGCTCGGCCAGATCGGTTTCCAGCGCCGCGATCCCCTGGCCCGCCAGATGCTCGTTGAGGCCGATCTCCTGCGTGGCCATCGACTTGACCTTGAGGATCTCGTCGCTGCCGGTCTCCCGGACCAGCCGGGTGACGATCTCGTTGGCCTCGACGCCGTCCCGGGCCCAGTGGACGGTGCCACCGCGCTCGGTGACCTTCCGCTCCAGCTGCTCCAGCAGTTCGGGCAGCCGGTTCATGGTGTCGGTCTTGATGGCCGAGCCGGTGTCGCGCAGCTGCTCCCAGTCGGGCAGTTCGCCGGTGACGGCGAGGCGCTTGGCGCGGATGGAGTGGGTGGCCTTGCCCAGGTTGCGGCGCAGTTGCTCGTTGCCCAGCTCGTCGTGGGCGGCCCGGGGGAAGCCGCGCTCACCGCGCAGATGGCCCGTCCCGTACGGGGAGCGCGGGGGGACGGCCGGCATACCGAGGAAGGTGCCCTGCGTCGCGGGGCCGGTCGGACTGCTCATCGGGCGGCCTCCGTCAGGACGTGCGGCGCGGTGCGGGTGGCGGCGAGGATCTGGGCCAGGTGCAGGGTCCGCGTGCCGGACCTGATGCGCGAGAGGCCACCGCCGATATGCATCAGACAGGACGAGTCGCCCGCCGTGCACACCGCGGCGCCGGTGCCGGTGATGTGGTCCATCTTGTCCCGCAGCATCGCGGTGGAGGTCTCGGCGTTCTTGACCGCGAAGGTGCCGCCGAAGCCGCAGCAGGCGTCGGCCTCGGGCAGCTCCACCAGGTCGATGCCCTCGACGGCGCGCAGCAGCCGCAGCGGCTTCTCGCCGACCCGCAGCATGCGCAGCGAATGGCAGGTGGGGTGGTAGGTCACCCGGTGCGGGAAGTACGCGCCGACGTCCGTCACGTCGAGGACATCGACGAGGAACTCGGACAGCTCGTACGTCTTGGTCCGCACGGCGGCCACTCCGGCGCGGAGGGCCGCGTCCCCGTAGCGTTCGGCGACGAGCTCGTGCTGATGGCGGACCGAGCCCGCGCAGGAGCCCGACGGCACCACCACGGCCTCGATCGCCGGGTCGCCGAACTGTTCGGCGAAGTTCCGCACCAGCGGCACCGGTTCCCGCTGATAGCCGGTGTTGACATGCATCTGGCCGCAGCAGGTCTGCTGCGGCGGGAAGACCACGTCATGGCCCAGGCGGGCCAGGAGTACCGCGGTGGATTTCACCGCCTCCGGGAAGAGCGTGTCTCCCAGACAGGTGGCGAAGAGAGCGATGCGCATAGAGCCTCCCTGGCGCTTATGGTCCGACCATACTCCTCTCGAACCGAGCGGGAAAAGTAAGGACGCAGTTTGGTCCGACCTTATTGACATGCGACATCTTCGGTGGGCTACTGAGGGCCGATCGTCAGCCACACGGCACCGCTATGGCCGGCAGAGCACGTTCACCCCCGGCCGGACGGCGCGCAGAACTCGATGAGGAGCACTCCGTGGCCACCACTCCGCCCGCTGCCCTGGCGGCCTACACCCCCGACGTGACCGCCGTCGGGGACAGTCTCACCACCACCGCGCTACTGGGCCTGGTGCCCCTGGCGGCCTTCTTCCTGCTGCTGATGGCGGCCAAGCGCTCCGCGCTGCACTCCGCCCTCGGGGCCCTGCTGACCGCACTCCTGGTCGCGGTCCTCGGTTACGGCATGCCGCTGCGGCTCGGCGCGCTGTCCGCCGCCCAGGGCGCGGCCTTCGGGCTCATCCCGGTGATGCTGATCGTCGTGTCGGCCATCTGGTTCTACGAACTCACCGTCGTCAGCCACCGTTTCGACGATCTGCGCCGCTCCTTCAACGCCGTGGGCCGCGGCGATCTGCGCATCCAGGCCATGCTCATCGCGTTCTGCTTCGGCGGACTGCTCGAAGCCCTGGCGGGCTTCGGCGCACCCGTCGCGATCACCGCCGCCATGCTGATGGCGCTCGGGCTGCCCCGGCTCACCTCGGCCGTCACCGTCCTGGTCGCGAACACCGCGCCGGTCGCCTTCGGCGCCATGGCCATTCCCATCACCACCGCGGGCAATCTCACCGGTATCCCCGCGGAGTCCCTCGCCGCGGTCATCGGCCGGCAGAGCCCGCTGCTCGCCCTCTTCGTGCCGCAGCTGCTGCTCTTCCTCGTCGACGGCCGGCGCGGTCTGCGGCAGCTGTGGCCCGTCGCCCTGGTCACCGGCGCCGTCTTCGCGCTGGCCCAGTTCTGGTGCTCGGCCCACTTCGCCTACGAACTCACCGATGTCGTCGCCGCGCTCGCCGGCTTCGGGGCCGCGGTGGTCATGCTGCGCTTCTGGACCCCCACGACACCGGACGACCAGCGCTCCCAGGTCACGGCCGAACCGCTGACCCGCCGCCGCACCTTCCTGGCCGTGCTGCCGTACCTCCTGGTCATCGCGGTCTTCGCGCTCGCCAAGCTCGACGTCGGCGGACTCGACATACCCGGGCTGCTCGGCTCCCTCACCCTCCAGCTCGACTGGCCGGGCCTGTACGGCCACCTCCTCGCCCCCGACGGCTCGCCCGCGGGCAGCGCCGTCTACAAGCTGGAGGTCCTGGCCAATCCCGGCACCCTGCTGCTGCTCTCCGGGCTCCTGGTGATGCTGATCTACAGCCGTGCGAAGGACGCCGACCGCTTTCCGATGACGGCGCGTACGGGACTGTCCTGCGCCGGTCGCACCCTGCGGAACATGCGCACCGCCATCGCCACGGTCGCCACCGTGATGGCCCTGAGCTACGTGATGAACCAGTCGGGGCAGACCCTCGCCATCGGCACCTGGCTCGCCGCCGCGGGCGGGCTCTTCGCGCTGCTCTCCCCCGTCCTCGGCTGGCTCGGCACCGCAGTGACCGGCTCGGACACCTCGTCGAACGCGCTGTTCGCCACCCTTCAGCAGACCGCCGGCAAGACCGCGGGCATCGACCCGACCCTGCTGGTGGCCGCCAACACCACGGGCGGCGTGGTCGGCAAGCTGATCAGCCCGCAGAACCTGACCATCGCGGCGACCGCGGTGGAACTGCCCGGCGCCGAGCGGATCCTGCTGCGCAAGGTCGCCGGCTACAGCGTCGCGATGCTGGCGGTCCTGTGCGTGCTGGTTTATCTCCAGTCGCTGCCGGTGCTGTCCTGGATGCTGCCGTAGGCGTACGGGCGGTGTACGGGAGGGGCCGGGCGGACTCAGCGGTCCGCGCCCGCCCGGCCCTCGTCCCCCTGCTCAGCCTCCTGCTCCGCCGGGGCGTTCTCGTCGACCAGCCGGCCGTGGAAACCGCGGATATGCGCCTCGGCCAGGTCGGCGGCCTTCGCGCCCTTGCCGTCCCGTACCAGTCGCAGCAGCTCGGTGTGCTCGGCGTTCAGCGCCGCCGCCGTGGCCGGCCAGTCCTCCGCCGTCTCCAGCGCCCGCAGGATCAGCGGACGCACCGACTCCCGCACGGCCGAGGTGAGGGTGGAGGTCAGCTGGTTGCCCGAGCTGCGCGCGATGGCGACATGGAACCGGGTATCGAGGTCGTTGAAGTCGGCGGCCCCCACGCCGGGCTCGCGCATCCGCTCCAGGAGCGCTGCCGCCTCGTCGAGGTCCTGCGCCGAGGCGTGCTCCGCGGCCGCCTCGAAGCTGGAGCGCTCCAGGACCACCCGGGCCTCCAGCACATCGTGCAGACGGTAACTGCCCAGGGCGAAGTGCAGGCGCAGCAGCCGGCCCAGCGCGTCGTCCGGGTTGCGTACGATCCGCGCCCCGGCGTCCGGCCCGCGCCCGGCCTGGGCGACCAGCACCCCGATCGTCTCCAGCACCCGCAGCGCCTCGCGCAGCGCGGACCGGCTGACGCCCAGGACCGGCGCCAGCTCGCGCTCGGGCGGCAGCCGGTCCCCGGCCTTGAGCTCACCGGCGAGCACCCGCTCCTCGATGCGCTCCAGCACGAGCTCATGCGTACGCGACTGCCGCACAGGTCGCCATTCGGCGGTCATCCCCAACTCCCCGGCTCGGCCCTCATGCCCCCGTGCAAAAACTATGTCACACAGGTCGTGTGGTCGGACCACACTGCCCGGCGCCACGGGTGGGCCCGGCCGTCGGATCGCGAGCCGTGCGTACGGCCGTCCCGGCGGGTCAGACCTCCAGGTCCAGTCGCGGCCCTTCGCGCCGGGACGGCTCGCGGCGGAGCAGCTGCTCCTGGGCGGTGGTCGCGATCCGGTCGAGGACCCGTTGGCGCAGCGCGTCGGACGGGGTGACCGCTTCCGCTTCGGCCAGACACGCGACGGTGGCCTCCAGGTCGGCGACCTCCCGGGTGCAGGCGTCGCAGCCGGCCAGGTGGGTGGCGAAGGCGGCCGCCTCCTCGGGCGGCAGGGCATGCAGGACATACGCCCCGACCGCCTCGTGCGGATCCTCGGCAGCAGACATCAGTCGCCTCCCATACAGACGCGCAGTCTCCGCAGGCCGGTGCGCATCCTCGTCTTGACCGTGCCCGTGGGGGTGGACAGGGCCTCGGCGACCTCCGCGTAGGTCATTCCCTGGTAGTAGGCGAGGACCAGCGGCAGGCGCTGGGTGTTCCCGAGACCGGCCAGACAGCGGTAGACCTGCGCCCGTTCCTCCCGCTCCTCCACGGCCTCCACCACCTCGTCGAACGGGGTCTGGTGAGCCAGCTGCGCGGCCTTCCGCTCGCGTTCCGCCCCGGCCCGCACCGATCGCACCCGTTCCACCGCTCGCCGGTGGGCCAGCGTCAGGACCCAGGACTTCGCGGCACCGCGCTCGGGACGGAACCGGTCGGCCTTCCGCCACACCTCGATCATCACGTCCTGAGTCACCTCTTCAGCCTGTGCCTCATCGCGCAGGATCCGATAGGCCAGGCCCATGGCGGGCACCACGAGGGCGTCGTACACGCCGACGAACGCACGCTCGTCACCCTGGGCGACCCGCACGAGCAGATCGTCCACGTGACGGTCAGCGGCAGACCGCTCCGGCGGCCGGGGCCCCTCGGGTGCGGTGTGCGAAATGCGCCTCACAGCGTGTCGACCGTCCCCTCGTCAGTCCGGTGCGGCCCGGTTCCCCGGGATGGAGCGCGGCCGGACGCGTCGCCACGTACCGGCCGCGCCCTCCCAGGCTGACGTTCCCTCACGCGGACCGCAGCCGGTCGGGGCCCGTTCGGCTGAGGGGGCGCCCTTCCGGCCCGCGCACCGTGCCGCTCGGCGCGCCGGCGGGTGCGGGATGCGGACGACGCCCGTCGACCGGGTCTCCAAGGGGCCGAAGCAGCAGGTCATTGCCGCTGTGGAGCTCTTGCGGAGGAGCTCTTGCGTAGGGGAACGGGGAAATCCCCGCAGAAGAAAATGGGCATTTGGCGCAATCCACACCCGTACGGGCCTCGAATACACATTAGGAACTGCCCGTGCGACGCCCATCGAGCGCCTGCGGGACCCGGTGACGGGACGACGGTCGTCGGCGCTTGTCAGGGAGGTCGCCATGGTCGGAGAGCCGGTCGAAGAACTGACCTCGTATCCGGAGGACTCCCCGGCCGGCCGGTGCGGCGCGGATGGTCCGGCCCTGGAGGCCGCCCTCGCCGTCACGCTGGCCGAGGTCATGGGTACGGGACAGCCGCCGGTGGACCGGCACTTCTTCGACGACCTGGGCGCCGACTCCTTGGTGATGGCACATTTCTGTGCGCGGGTCAGGAAGCGTGCCGACCTGCCGCCGGTGTCGATGAAAGACATCTACCGGTATCCCACGATCCGGGCGCTGGCCACGGCGTTGGCGGGCTCCCCACTGTCTTTCCCGGTCGAGGCCCCGCCCCCGGCACCGACTCCCCCGTCGGCGCCGGCTCCCGCTGTCCGGGGCACCTCTCGGTACGTCCTGTGCGGAGCACTGCAACTGCTGACGTTCCTCGGGTACACCTCCCTCGTCGCGGTCGCCACGGCCTGGGGTTATGAGTGGATCGCCGCCGGGTCCGGCATGTCCGGCAGATATCTGCGCTCGGTGCTGTGCGGCGCGGCCGGTCTGCTGTTGTTGTGCGCCCTTCCGATCCTGGTGAAGTGGGTCCTCATCGGCCGGTGGAAGCACCGGCAGTTCCGCGTCTGGAGCCTGCCGTACGTCCGCTTCTGGGTCGTCAAAACGCTGATCCGCGCGAATCCGCTGGTGCTGTTCGTCGGTTCGCCGCTCTACACGCTCTATCTCCGGGCCCTGGGCGCGAAAATCGGGCGCGGCGTCACGGTCTTCTCGCGCAATGTGCCGGTGTGCACGGATCTGCTGGCCCTCGGCGACGGCACCGTCATCCGTAAGGACTCGTTCCTCAACTGCTACCGGGCACAGGCCGGTCTGGTGCAGACGGGCACGGTGGTCCTCGGCAAGAACGTGGTCATCAGTGAGGCCACGGTGCTCGACATCGACACGGCACTGGGCGACGGCGCGCAGCTCGGCCATGCCTCGTCGCTGCACAGCGGGCAGGTGGTGCCGGACGGCGAGCACTGGCACGGATCGCCGGCACAGCGGACCGACGTGGACTACCGCGTGGTGGGGCCGGCCCGTTGCGGCGCCTTGCGCAGGTCGGTGCACAGCGCACTCCAGTTGGCGACCGTACTGCTGCTGTACGTGCCGCTGGCGGTCGGCGGTGTGGGCATCCTGCTGGCCGAGGCGCCGCAACTCACCGCGGTCCTGGAACCCGGACCCACGGCGCTGGCCGACGGGACGTTCTACGTGAACGCCCTGCTGCTGTCCCTGCTCTTCTTCGCCGCCGTGCCGCTCGGGCTGCTCTTCCAGGCCACGGTCCCCCGGCTGCTCAGCCGGACCATCACACCGGGCAAGGTCTATCCGCTGTACGGCTTCCACTACGCGGTGCACCGGCTGATCGCGCTCACCACCAACCGGAAGTTCCTGATGCGGCTGTTCGGTGACAGCTCCGCCATCGTGCACTATCTGCGGGGTCTCGGGTACGACCTCTCCCGGATCGAGCAGACCGGGTCGAACTTCGGTACCGAGGTCAAGCACGAGACGCCGTACCTGAGTTCCGTCGGGAGCGGGACGATGGTCGCCGACGGCCTGTCCGTCATGAACGCCGACTTCTCGGACACCTCCTTCCGCGTCTGCCGGACCTCGATCGGGCCACGCAACTTCCTCGGGAACCGGATCGCCTACCCCTCGCGGGGAAAGACGGGCGACAACTGCCTGCTCGCGACGAAGGTCATGGTCCCGGTCGACGGCGAGGTCCGGGAGGGCGTCGGGCTCCTCGGCTCACCCAGCTTCGAGATTCCCCGCTCGGTCCAACGGGACAGCACCTTCGACCAGTTGAAGAACGGTGCGCAGCTGCGCCGCCATCTCGCCGCCAAGAACCGGCACAACGCCGCCACCATGGCGCTGTACCTCCTGGTGCGCTGGCTCTATTTCTTCTGGGTCACCCTGCTCGTGGCGGTCGCCGCGGAGCTCTATGACTCCCTCGGCCCCCTGGCGATCGCGCTGGGCAACGTCCTGGTGCTGGTGTCCGGTGTCGTCTACTTCGTGCTGGTCGAACGGGCCGTGACGGCGCTCCATCCCCTGAGCCCGCTGTTCTGCTCGATCTACGATCCGCGTTTCTGGCGGCGGGAGCGCTTCTGGAAGGTGCCCTCGGAGACCTATCTGCTGTTCTTCAACGGCACCCCGTTCAAGAACCTGATCTGGCGGCTGCTGGGGGTCCGGATCGGCCGCAGGGTATTCGACGACGGCTGCTATCTGACCGAGCGGACCCTGGCCGCCATCGGGGACGGCTGCACCCTCAACGTGGGGAGTGTCGTCCAGTGCCACTCGCAGGAGGACGGCACCTTCAAGTCCGACCGCAGCACGCTCGGCGCGGGCTGCACGCTCGGCGTCGGCGCCTTCGTCCATTACGGCGTGGCCGTGGGTGACGGTGCGGTGCTCGCGCCCGACTCCTTCCTCATGAAGGGCGAGGCCGTGCCGCCGCATGCGCACTGGGGCGGCAATCCGGCCCGGCAGACCAGCGGCCAGGAGACCGGCGAGGGCTGGAGGTAGGAGCCTATGACCACATCCATGACAGCCCACGCCCGCCGCGATCGCGGTGGGCCGGCCGACGGCGCGTACACCAGGGTTCCGCGCTGGGCCCGCGTCCCGGTTCCGGGGACCGCCGAGCACACGACGGCCCTTCCGGAACCGCTGCCGGCCACCCTGCGCCGGCTGGCCGACCGGCTGCGGATGCCGCTGAGTTCGGTGCTGCTGGCCGCGCACGCCAAGGTGCTGGCCGTGCTGTCCGGCGACCACGAGGTCACCACCGGCTACCTCGCCGAGCCGGGCGGCACTCCGCTGCCGTGCCGGCTGACGACCGCGGCCGGCTCCTGGCGGACCCTCCTGCTGGACACCCACCGGGCAGAGGTGGAGCTGCTGCGGCGCCGGGGCGTCCCGGCCGCCGGGTCCGGGCCGGCACCGGCACCGGCACCGGCCGAAGGGGATCCGGAGACCGTGTTCGACCTGCCCGGTGCGGAGGGCGGCCCGGTCGGCGACACCGTGCTGTGGGTCGCCCTCGTACGCCACGACGGGCGGGAGGTGCTGCGGCTGCGGTACCGGACCGAGGTCCTCGACGCGGACTGCGCCGCCCGGATCGGCGGCTACTACCGCACCGCGCTCACGCTGCTCGCCGCCGATCCGGACGCCGAGCACCGGCGGCAGTCCCTGCTCTCCGCCGAGGAACTCCGGTGTCAGCTCGAAGGACTGGCCGGACCGAGCCGGCCGCTGCCGGACCGCCGGTTCCACGAGATGTTCCAGCAGCGGGTGCGCGAGCACCCGGACGCCGTCGCCGCCGTACACGGGAGCCGGCGGTGGACGTACCGGGAACTCAACGTCCGCGCCAACCGGTTGGCGCACGCCCTGTTGGCCCGCGGGCTGGGCCGGGAAGACGTCGTCGCGGTGGTCACCGAACGCAATCTGGAGTGGCTGGCCGCGGTGATCGCGATCTTCAAGGCCGGCGGGGTGTACCTGCCGGTGGAGCCGCACTTTCCGCCCGGCCGGATCGCGCTGATGCTCTCGCGCGCCGGGTGCCGTCAGGTGCTGACGGAACCCGGCAGCACCGCCGGCCTCGACCGGGCCCTCACCTCGGTGCCCGGGGTCCGGACCCTTTTCATCGACGCCGTCTGCGCAGCGAGCCCGGCGGACAGCGACCCCGAGGTCCGGGTCGACCAGGACCAGTTGGCGTATATCTACTTCACCTCGGGCTCCACCGGTGAGCCCAAGGGCGCGATGTGTGAGCACCTGGGCATGCTCAACCACCTCTACGCCAAGATCGATGACCTGGCGATCGACGAGGGGCAGGTGGTCGCCCAGACCGCGCCCCAGTGCTTCGACATCTCCCTGTGGCAGCTGCTCTCGGCGCTGCTGGTCGGCGGCCGGACCCTGCTGGTCGAGCAGGCGGCCGTGCTGGATGTGGGACGTTTCCTCGACACGGTGGGCGACGGAGGGGCCACGGTGCTCCAGGTGGTCCCGTCGTACCTCGATGTCGTGCTGTCCGCCCTCGCGCAGCGACCCGGCGCGCTGCCGGATCTGCGGTGTGTGTCGGTCACCGGGGAGGCGCTGAAGAAGGAGCTGGTGCAGCGCTGGTTCGCGGCCCGGCCCGGGATCCCTCTGGTCAACGCCTACGGGCTGACCGAGACGTCGGACGACACCCACCACGAGGTGATGGACGGGGTGCCGGACGCCGAGCGGGTCCCGCTCGGACGCCCCGTCAACAATGTGCGGGTGTACGTCGTGGACGAACACCTGGCGCCGGTGCCGCTCGGCGCCCCCGGAGAGATCGTCTTCTCCGGGGTCTGCGTGGGCCGCGGGTACATCAACGATCCTGAGCGCACCCGGCCGGCCTTCGTGCCGGATCCACACCGTCCGGGGCAGCGGCTCTTCCGGGCCGGTGACCATGGGCGCTGGCTCCCGGACGGGAAGCTGGAGTTCCTCGGCCGCCGGGACAGCCAGGTCAAGATCCGTGGTTTCCGTATCGAGATGGGTGAGATCGAGAACGCCCTGCTCCGGGTGCCCGGGGTCGGCGACGGCACGGTGGTGGTCACCCAGCGGGCGGGACACGGCAAACGCCTGGTGGCCTTCTACTCCGGTCGGCATGCGCTGGAGGCCGATGTCCTCCGGGGCCGGCTGGGCGAGTTGCTGCCGGAGTACATGGTGCCGTCCGTCTTCCTCTGGCGGGAGAGTCTTCCGCTGACCGCCAACGGCAAGATCGACAAGAAGGCGCTGGAGGCACTCGCCGGCGGACTCGACACGGTCGAGGACGACTACCACGCACCGCGTACGCCGACGGAACGACGGCTGGCCGCGGCCTGGGCCGAGGTGCTCGGCATGCCCCAGGACCGGATCGGCCGGCAGGACAACTTCTTCGACTGCGGCGGCACTTCGCTGTCCGCCGTGGCCCTCGCGGTCTCCCTGGGCCGTGCGGTCTCCGTCCGGGACCTCACCCGGCATCCGGTCCTCGCCGACCTCGCCCGGCAGGTCGACGACCGGGCCGGACGGCCACGGACCCCACCGAACGACGCCGCACGGGCCGTGCGGTGCGACACCGCACGGCCGGCTGCGTCCCGAGCCGCCACGGAGAGGAGAACCACCATGGTGTCGTCCCTTTCGATCTCACTGCCCGAACTGGAACGGGAACCCGGCACACCTCCGATGCTGCGGGTCCGGACCACCGACAGCGCTGCGCACTGGGCGGCCGAGCGACGGGACGCCCTGCGCGCCGTCGTCGCCGAGCACGGTGCGGTGCTGATCCGGGGCCTGGGGATGCGCGACCCGGCCGGGGTCGGCGCCGTGCGCCACGGCCTGGGCGTCGCCCCGCTGACCGAGCGGGAGGCGTTCGCCCTACGGCAGACCTACTCCGAGGGCGTCTACTCCGCGTCGAAGTGGCCCCCGAACCAGCCGATGTGCATGCACCACGAGCTGAGTTACACCCTGGAGTTCCCCGGGCTGATGCTGTTCGGGTGCCTGGGCGCCCCCACCACCGGCGGGGCCACCGGGGTGGCCGACTCGGCCGCCGTGCTGGACGCCCTGCCCCCGGCCCTGACCGAGCGGTTCGAGCGGGAGGGCTGGCTGCTGACCCGCAGCTACCACCCCGAGATCGGGGCCACGCTGGACCAGGCGTTCGGCACCGAGGACCGGGAGGCCGTCGAGCGCTACTGCCGCGCCCACGCCATCGACTTCGTCTGGCAGCCGGACGGCGGTCTGCGCACCACCCAGCGCCGCAGTGCCGTGCTGCACCACCCCGTCAGCGGCCGCCGCTGCTGGTTCAACCAGATCGCGTTCCTCAACGAGTGGACGATGGCGCCCGAAGTGCGGGAGTACCTGATCGACGAGTACGGTCCCGACGGCCTGCCGTTCAACACCCGCTACGGAAACGGCGACCCCCTCGCCGAGGACGTCGTCCACCTGCTCAACGAGGTCTACGACGCCCACACCGTGCGCCGGCCGTGGGAGGCCGGTGACCTGCTGCTCGTCGACAACGTCCGCAGCGCGCACAGCCGGGAGGCCTTCGAGGGGCCGCGGGACGTGGTGGTGGCCCTGGCCGACCCCGTACGCCTGACCGACTGCTCGCCGACCGTAGAGGTGAACTGACCCATGACCACCGTCCGTCCCGCCCGGTCCCGGCCCACACCCCCCGGGCCGCCCCGCACGCCGTCCTTCGCGGTGATCTCCGGTGCCCAGGTGCAGCAGGCGCTGGAGGGACGCGAGAAGGAGATAGTGGACGTGGTCGAGGCCACCTACCGCCTGCACGGTGCCGGTGAGTCGGTGAATCCGCCCTCGTCCTTCCTGCACCTCCCCGACCGCCCGTCGTCCCGGATCATCGCGCTGCCCGCCTCGATCGGCGGGGCGACCGGGGTGGACGGCCTGAAGTGGATCTCCAGCTTCCCGCCGAACGTGGCCGCCGGAATCCCCCGGGCCTCGGCCGTACTGATCCTCAACGACCATGACACCGGCTACCCGTTCGCCTGCCTGGAGAGCTCGATCATCAGCGCGACCAGGACCGCGGCGTCGGCGGCCTCGGCGGCCGACCGGCTCAGCCGCGGGCGCCCCCGCCCGACCCGCGTCGGGTTCTTCGGCGCGGGCCTGATCGCCCGCTACATCCACACCTTCCTGGAAGGCACCGGCTGGTCGTTCGACGAGATCGGCGTGCACGACCTGTCCGCGGAGAGCGCGGCCGGCTTCCGTCTGTACCTGGAGCAGTCCCGGACCACCGGGCGGGTCACCGTGCACCACAGTGCGGAGGAGCTGATCCGCGCAAGCGATCTGGTGGTCTTCGCCACCGTCGCCCCACAGCCCCATGTCCACGAGGTCTCGTGGTTCGGTCACCACCCGGTGGTGGTGCATGTGTCGCTGCGCGACCTCGCCCCGCAGATCCTGCTGACCTCGACCAATATCGTCGACGACATCGAGCACTGTCTGCGTGCCGCCACCTCCCCGCATCTGACCGAACAGCTCACCGGCAACCGGGAGTTCCTGCACGGCACGCTGGACGATGTGCTGGCCGGCCGGGTCGCGGTGCCCGCGGACCGGACCGCGATCTTCTCCCCTTTCGGCCTCGGGGTGCTCGATCTCGCGGTCGGCAAGTACGTCTACGACGAGGTGGTCCGGTCCGGGGAACTGCGGGTCGTGGACGGCTTCTTCCACGAACTGCGCCGGTACGGATGAGCGGCCACGGTCGGACGGGACGTCCAACGGTGCGCTGCCGCAGGTGAGGAGACCATCGTGCCAGTCATATCCGCGCCCTACGCGTTCAACGAGGAGGATCTCTATGTCGACCTCCGGTCGATCTTCGGGCACTCCCTCTTCCTCAAGTGTGAGGGCTTCAACTTCGCCGGCTCGATCAAGCTGAAGGCCGCGGCCGAGATGGTGGAGTCGGCCGAACGGGCCGGAGATCTGCGTCCGGAGACGGTCCTGGTCGAGTCCTCGTCCGGCAACCTCGGTGTGGCGCTGAGCATGATCGCGGCGAGCAAGGGCTACCGCTTCCTGTGTGTGACGGACTCCCGCTGCAACCTGGCCACCCGGCTGATGATGGAGGCTCTGGGCAGCCAGGTGCATGTGGTCGCCGACCAGGAGTCCAACGGTGGCTTCCTCGGCGCCCGGCTCGCGTACATCCGCAATCTGTGCGCCTCCGACGACCGCTGTCTGTGGCTCAGCCAGTACACCAACCCGAGCAACTGGAAGGCGCACTACCGCAGGACGGCACCGGCCATCGCCCGCGCTTTCCCCCGGCTGGACCTGCTGTTCGTCGGCGCCGGCACCACCGGCACCCTGATGGGCTGCGCCCGCTACTTCCGGGAGTGGCACCGGCCCGTACGGATCATCGCCGTGGACAGTGTCGGCTCGGTGACCTTCGGCGGCACTCCGGGGCACCGGATGATCCCCGGGCTGGGCATGAGCGTCCAGCCGCCGCTGCTCGACGAGTCCTATGTCGACGACGTGGTACGGGTCGCGGAGGCGGACACCATCCGCACCTGCCACCGGCTGGCCAAACGCGGCTTCGTGTTCGGCGGCTCGACCGGCACCGTGGTCAGCGGCGCGACGGACTGGCTGACCCGGCACGACGCCCAGGGCCGCACGGCGGTGGCCATCGCCCCGGACCTCGGCGAGCGCTATCTCGACACCGTCTACCACGACAACTGGGTACAGGATCTGTACGGCGAGGACGTCCTCGCCGCCGGTCCCCCGCTCGACGCCTCCGGTCCTCCCCCGTCCGGCCTCACCCCACCGCCGGGGCCACTGGAGCCGTCCTCGCGGCACCGGCGCCGCCGCGACGACGGCTGAGGCCGAGCCCGTCGCCGCCGCACCCAACCGGGACCGAACTGCCGTATCAGACGGGGGCCGACTCGCACTCAGGCCGCTGATCAGCCGCTTCCGCCTGCCAGGCAGTCGGTGACCCACTGGTGGAAGGCGCCGATGTGGTGCTCACTGGGCACCAGCACCCCACCGTCGCGGTAGGCGCGGGAGCTCATGGCCGGCTGGGTGCGCTCGCAGGCGTCGAAGTCCTGGGCGTTGACCCGGTGGAAGAGTTCGACGGACTTGGAGACATCGGCGCCGGAGTCGATGACCTCGGGCAGGTACAGCCAGTCGCACTCGACCACCGTGCGGTCGGGGGCCATCGGGAACATCCGGTGGACGATGACATGGTCCGGGACGAGGTTGACGAAGACCTGCGGGCGGACGGTGATCGCGTAGTAGCGGCGGTCCTGGGTGTCCTCGATGCCGGGGAGCCGGCCGAAGCCGTCGGTGCCGTCCACGGTGAATCCGGTGGCCTCCTCGGCGAAGGCCGCGCCATGGCCGACGTAGTACTGCGCGGCGAAACCGTCGGCGAACTCCGGTAGCACCTCGGTGAGTTCGGGGTGGATGGTGCCGCAGTGGTAGCACTCCATGAAGTTCTCGATGATGAGCTTCCAGTTGGCGCGCACGTCATAGGTGAGGCGCTTGCCGAGGGCGAGCCCCTCGGTGCGGTAGCGGTCGAGAGAGGCGGCGTCCCCCAGCCGCTCGACGGCCGCGCCGATCACGGTGTCCTCGAAGGACGGCGGCTCGTCGGCCAGGCACACCCAGGCGTAGCCGAGCCACTCACGGAGCGGCACGGTGACCAGACCGCGCTCGGTGCGGTCGATGTCCGGCATCTTCTGGAGGTTGGGGGCGGCCACCAGGCGGCCGTCGAGGTCGTAGGTCCAGGCGTGGTAGGGGCACTGGAGGTTGCGGCGGACCTCGCCGGACTCCTCGGCGCACAGCTGCGCGCCGCGGTGCCGGCAGATATTGAGGAAGGCGCGCAGCGCACCGGCGCGGTTGCGGGTGATCAGTACGCTCTCCCGGCCGATCCGGACGGTGCGGAAGGCGCCGGGCTTCGCCAGGTCGGCGCTGCGGACCGCACAGAACCACAGCCGCTCAAAGATCTTCTCCTGCTCCTGGCGGAAGGTCCCGGGGTCGGTGTAGTGGTGTCCGGCGAGGGTGGCGATCAGGCTCGGGGCGGCAGCGGTCGCGGGCGTGGCGGGTGCCGGCGCGGACTCGGTGGGCGTGGTCGTCATGGAGGCTCTCCTCAAGCGGCCGCGGCGGCGGGCCGGCGGGGGTCGAACAGCTCGATGGGGTGCGCGGTGGTACCGGTCAGCGCGAGGTCGGCGACGATCTCGCCGACCACCGGTACGAATTTGAAGCCGTGCCCGGAGAAGCCGCAGGCGACGGTCACCGTCTCCGGGTGCGCCGGGTGCCGGGTGATCACGAAGTGTTCGTCGGGGGTGTTGGAGTACATGCAGGTGGCGGCCTTGAGGAAGCGGCCGGGGAGGGCGGGGAGGCGCGGGGCGAGCTGGTCGGCCATGGCGCGTACCTCGTGGTCGTGCACGGTGCGTTCGATGGTCTCCGGGGTGCAGACGGTGCCCTTGCGGAAGAACGCGACCTTGGCGCCGCCGTCGGGGCCGTCGATCGACGGAAAGCCGTAGATCTGGACGCCCCGGTCGTCCTCCCAGATGTAGATCGGGTGCCGGTCGGGGACGAAGGGCGCGGTGCCGCCGTGCGGGGCGAACCAGTACATGACCTGCCGCTCGATGGTGAACGGCACGCCCAGGTCGGTGAGCAGCTGGGGCGCCCAGGCACCGGGGCAGATCACCAACTGGCCCGCGGTGTAGGTGTTTTCGGGGGTGTGGACGCGGACCCCGGCGCCGCCCGGCAGCTCCTCCCAGCGGGTGACCGGCTCCTCGAAGTGCAGCTCGGCGCCGTCCTGGCCGGCGAGCTGGACATGCGCGGCGACGGTGTACTCCGGCCGGACCAGACCTGCCCGTGCCTCGTACAGCGCGACCTCGTCCTCGGCGGGGGTCAGGGTCGGGAAGCGGCGGCGGATCTCCCGGGGTTCGAGCATCTCGTGCGGGAGGTCCCACTGGCGGGCGGATTCCAGGCTGCCGCGGACGGTCCGGCTGTCGGGGCGGCCGAGCATCACCCCGCCGCAGAGGGTGGCGATCTCCCGGCCGCTGTCCCGCTCCAGCTTCTCGTACAGCTCGTACGAGCGCAGCAGCAGCGGCACGTAGGCGGGGTCCTCGAAGTAGGACTGGCGGGTGATGCGGGAACCACCGTGGCTGGAGCCGCGGTGGTGCACCGGGCCGAACTTCTCCAGCCCCAGGACCCGGGCGCCCCGGGCGGCGAGGTGGTGGGCGGCGGCGCTGCCCATGCCGCCGAGGCCGAGAACGATGACGTCGTAGGTGGGAGCCATGCGGTTGCTCCTTCTGCGTACGGAGGCGAGCGGATCACCGGTGACCGCGGACGGGGTCCGGGGCTACCTGCGGATGCGCTCCATCTGCGGGTCGAAGAGGGGCTCTTGGGCGACGGTGGCAGGGATCTTCTCGCCGAAGTACTCGATGTGTACGGGGGTGCCGGGGGCCGCCGCGGTGGCCGGCAGCCAGGCGTAGGCGATCCCTCGGCCGAGGGTGTAGCCGTAGGCGGCGGAGGTGACATAGCCGGCCGGGGCGCCGTCCACATGGACCGGTTCCTTGCCGAGGACGACGGCCGCGGGATCGTCGAGGGTGAGGCAGGTGAGCCTGCGGGAGACGGTCTCCTCGGTCACGCCCTCCAGCGCCGCCCGGCCGACGAAGTCGCCCTTGGCGGGGCGGACCGCGAAGCCGACCCCGGCCTCGTAGGGGTTGTGCTCGGTGGTCATGTCATGGCCCCAGGCGCGGTACCCCTTCTCCAGGCGGAGGCTGTTGAAGGCGCTGCGCCCGGCGGCGATCACCCCGTGCTCCTGCCCCGCCTCCCAGAGCGTGTCCCACAGCCGCAGCCCCAAGTCAGCGGTGGTGTACAGCTCCCAGCCGAGTTCGCCGACGTAGCTGAGGCGCATGGCGGTGACCGGGACATGGCCGAGGTAGGTCTGCTTGGCCCGGAAGTAGCCGAAGGCCGGGTGCGAGAAGTCGTCGCGGGTCAGGGGCTGGACCAGGGCGCGGGCGAGCGGGCCCCAGACGCCGATGCAGCAGGTGCCGGAGGTGCTGTCGCGGACCTGGACTCCCCCACTCTCGGCTTCGCTCGAGCGGGAGGGGCCCCCATCGTCCGGGGCGTGCCGCAGCAGCCAGTCGAGGTCGGCTCCGCTGTTGGCACCGACCTGGAAGCGGTCCGGGGCGAGCCGGGCGACGGTGAGGTCGGAGCGGATGCCGCCGGCCTCGTCCAGCAGCAGGGTGTAGGTGACCGCGCCGGGCTTCTTCGCGAGGTTGTTGCTGGTCATCCGCTGGAGGAAGGCGAGGGCGCCAGGGCCGGTGACCTCCAGCCTGCGCAGCGGGGTCATGTCGTAGAGCGCGACCTTTTCCCGGGTGGCGCGGGCTTCGGCGGCGGCGATCGGTGACCAGTAGCGGGCCGACCAGGCGTCGCGCTCGGGAAGCCGGAGCCCTTCGGCGAGCGGGGCGTTGGCCTCGTACCAGTGCGGGCGCTCCCAGCCGCCGCCCTCCAGGAAGTACGCGCCGAGCTCCTGCTGCCGTGGGTAGAAGGGGCTGGTGCGCAGCGGCCGGGGCGCTTCCATGGGCTGGAGCGGATGGATGACGTCATAGACCTCGATGAAGTTCTGGGCGCCGCGGTCGGCGATGTAGGCGGGCGAGCGCTGGGCGTCCTCGAAGCGGTAGAGGTCGCATTCATGGATGTCGGTGGCGGGCCGTCCGTCCGTCATCCACTCGGCGACGGCCTTGGCGACGCCCGCGGAGTGGGTGACCCAGACCGCCTCGGCCAGCCAGAATCCGCGCAGTTCGCGGGATTCGCCGAGGACCGGCATACCGTCGGGGGTGAAGGAGAAGACACCGTTGAAGCCCTCGGCCACCCGGGACGAGCGCAGTGCGGGCAGCAGTCCGACGCTGTCCTGCCAGCTCGGCGCGAAGTCCTCCGCGGTGAAGGGCAGCGAGGACGGCATGACGGGAGCGTCGTCGAAGGCGGCGACGGTGAAGGGGTCGACGGGCATCGGACGGTGGGCGTAGGAGCCGATGCCGATCCGGTCGGTGTGTTCGCGGAAGTAGAGGTCGCGGTCCTGGAAGCGCAGGATCGGCTTGCTCGCCTCGGTCAGCGGGTCGTTGACGCCGGCGAGCTCGGGCAGCGGTGCGGTGGTGGCGTACTGGTGGGCCAGCGGGAGGAGCGGTACGTCCACCCCGGCCATCGCCCCGATCACCGGGCCCCAGAAGCCGGCCGCCGAGACGACATGGTCGGCGGGGAAGGTGCCGCGGTCGGTGATGACGCCGGTGACCCGGCCGTCCGCCCGCTCGATCCCGGTGACGGTGTGCCGCTCCAGGAAGCGGGCGCCGCGGCTCTCGGCCCGTGCGATCTGGGCGCGGCAGGCGAGCACGGCGCGGGCCAGCCCGTCGTCGGGGGTGTGGAATCCGCCGTGGAGCGTGGTCTCGTCCAGCATCGGCCACAGGCGCTTGCACCGCTGCGGGCCGATGAGTTCACCACGGACGCCCCAGGAGGCCGCGAGTCCGGCCTTGCGGTGCAGATCGGCCCAGCGGGCCGCGGTGGTGGCGATCTCCAGACCGCCGACCGGGTTGAAGCAGGACAGCCCGTCCACGTCGAGGGAGCGGAACTTCTGGACGGTGTAGGCGGCGAACTCGGTCAGGGTCTTGGACGGGCCGGTCTGGAAGACCAGGCCGGGCGCGTGCGAGGTGGAGCCGCCGGGGGCCGGCAGCGGGCCCTGTTCGAGGACGGTGACATCGGTCCAGCCGCGGGCGGTCAGCTCATCGGCGAGGGAGCAGCCGACGATGCCGGCACCGATGACAACCACACGGGAACTGGGGGCGGGCGTACGGGACATGTCCCTCCTCCTGCTGGTCGGGGGTGGTCCACTGGGGTGAGTGTGACGCCGTTACAGGACCACGACGGAGCGCAGTACCCGCCCGTCGCGCATCTTGTCGAACGCGGACTCCACCTCGTCCAGGCCGATCGTCTCGGTGACAAATCCGTCGAGGTCGAGCCGTCCGCTGAGGTAGCGGTCGATGAGGACGGGGAAATCGCGGCTGGGCAGACAGTCGCCGTACCAGGAGGATTTCAGGGCGCCGCCGCGCGAGAAGAGCTCGATGAGCGGCAGTTCGAGGCGCATGCCGGGGTCGGGGACGCCGACCTGGACCAGCGTGCCGGCCAGATCCCGCATAGAGAAGCCCTGGGTGTAGGTCTCCGGCCGGCCCACCGCGTCGATCACCACATCCGCGCCATGGCCGCCGGTCAGTCCGCGGACCGCCTCGATGGGGTCCGTACCACGGGAGTTGACGGTGTGGGTGGCTCCGAAGCGGGTGGCGCCGTCCAGCTTGTGGTCGTCGATGTCGACCGCGATGATCCGGCGTGCCCCGGCGATCGAGGCCCCGGCGATCGCCGCGTTGCCGACCCCGCCGCAGCCGATGACCGCGACGGTGTCCCCGCTGCCGACCCCGCCGGTGTGCACCGCCGCCCCGTAACCGGCCATCACTCCGCAGCCGATGAGACCGGCCGCTTCGGGCCGGGCGTGCGGGTCCACCTTGACCGCCTGCCCGGCGGCGACCAGGGTCTTCTCGGCGAAGGCCCCGATGCCGAGCGCGGGGGCGAGCGGGGTGCCGTCCAGCAGGGTCATCGGCTGGGTGGCGTTGCGGGAGTCGAAGCAGTACCAGGGCCGGCCGCGACGACAGGACCGGCAGCTGCCGCAGGGCGCCCGCCAGGCGAGGACGACATAGTCACCCGGGGCGAGATCGGTGACGCCGGGGCCGACGGACTCGATGACACCGGCCGCCTCATGGCCGAGGAGGAACGGGAATTGGTCGTTGACCGCCCCCTCCCGGTAGTGCAGGTCGGTGTGGCAGACCCCGCAGGCCTGCACGGCGACGAGCACTTCTCCCGGGCCGGGGTCCGGTACCAGAATCGTCTGCGGCTCGACCGGTGCGCCTTGTTTCGCCGCGACGACGGCATGGACGTGGTGTGGCATGCCCTACCCCTCAGTGTTGCGCACTGCACGACTGGTTGCGCGATGAGAGACATAGTGGGAACGCCGGATCGGCACCGTCAAGAGGTACGAGCCAGCTCTCGCCAACGGATTTCCCGCGCGCCCGGACACGGCGGCGGGGCCGGCACATAGCCCCGGCCCCGCCTCCGCCGCACTGACCCGTCATCGGGTCAACAGCCGTACCCCATCCGCCGCGACAGCTCCCCGGCCGCGGAAACGGTGGCCTTGACGACCTCGGGCAGCCGCTCCTCGGCCAGCCGGTAGGCGGGCACCGACACACTGATCGCCCCGATCACCGAGCCGTCGGGCCCGCGCACCGGCGCCGCGACCGCCCGCAGCCCGAGCTCCAGCTCCTCGATCGCCACCGCGAAACCCCGCTCGACCACTTCGGCGAGCTCACGGCGCAGCGCGGCCGCCGAGGTGACCGTCCGCTCGGTGAGCCGCGGCAACTTCCGTGCCAGCACGGCCTCCTGGACCGCTCTGGGCTGGTACGCGAGCAGCGCCTTGCCGCTGGAGGTGGCATGCAGCGGCGTACGCCGGCCGAGCCAGTTCTGCGCGGTGACCGACGCCGGACCGCGCGCCTGTGTGACGTTGACCGCGGCGTCGCCCTCCAGCACCGCGATATTGACCGTCTCCCCCAGCTCCCCGGCCAGCCGGCGGCAGACCGGCGCGCCTTCCTGGGAGATGTCCAGCCGTACGGCCGCCGCACCGGCCAGCCGCAACACCCCGGCTGCGAGGTAGTACTTGCCGCGCTCCTGCTCCTGCCCGACCAGCCCGCGGTTCTCCAGCACGCCGAGCAGCCGGAACGCGGTCGACTTGTGGACGCCCAGCTCCTCGGCGATCTCGGTCACGGCGGCCGCGCCGTGCCGCGCCAGGATTTCCAGCACGGTCACGGCCCGGTCCACCGACTGCACCCCGCCCGGCTGTTTCGGCGGCCCGGCCGCCGCCTGCCCCTCCACGCTGTCCGTCATCTGTTGGATCTCACCACCTGGCACCCCGGCCGAGGCCCGGGATTCGAAGGTTCGGCATTTCCGGGGACCGCTTGACGCATACGCTCCCCGGCTGGATTCTGTTGCGCATGGCGCCTCATCGTGCGCACCGCGAAACTCGATGATACCGAACAGTAACAGGGGGTCCTGTGATTCCTGTCTGCCCGCTCGCCGACCTGCCCACCGGCGAGTCCGTACGCATCGACACCGCACCTCCGATCGCCGTCTTCCATGCCGACGGGCAGTTGTACGCCATCGATGACACCTGCACCCACCAAGACGCCTCCCTCTCGGACGGCTGGCTGGAGGGCTGCCTGGTCGAATGCCCGCTGCACGCCGCGTCGTTCGATCTGCGCACCGGAGCGGCGACCTGCCTGCCCGCCCGCCGGGCCGTGCGCACCCATCCCGTGACCGTCGAGGACGGCATGATCTACGTCCACCACCACGCCGCCGAGGAAGGCACCGCCGCATGAAGTCGGTCGCTGTCATCGGGGCCTCGCTGGCGGGCCTCTACGCCGCGCGGGCCCTGCGCGCCCAGGGATTCGACGGCCGGCTGGTGATCGTCGGGGAGGAACACCACCGCCCCTACGACCGCCCGCCGCTGTCCAAGGGTTTCCTCACCGGCGCCACCGCTGACCAGGGTCAACTGGCCCTGGCCGACGCCGAGGAGATCGCCGAACTGGACGCCGATTGGCTCCTCGGCACCCGCGCCACCGGGCTCGACACCCGTGGGCGCGCGGTACTTCTCGACGGTGGCCGGTCCCTGACCACCGATGGCGTGGTGATCGCCACCGGCGCCACCCCGCGCCGCCTCCCCGGCCCGGCCCCCGCCGGAACCCACACCCTGCGCACCCTTGAGGACGCCCAGGCCCTGCGCGCGGAGCTGACCCGGGGCCCGGTCAGGGTCGTGGTGATCGGCGGCGGCTTCATCGGCGCCGAGGTCGCCTCGTCCTGCGCCGCACTCGGCCATGACGTCACCGTGGTCGAAGCCGCCCCGCTCCCCCTCGTCCCCCAACTCGGCGAGGCGATGGCCGGGATCTGCTCCGCCCTGCATGCGGACCACGGCGTCACCCTGCTGACCGGAACCGGTGTCGCCCGCCTGCACGACGGCGGCACCGGGCACCGTGTCTCCGCGGTCGAGCTGACCGACGGCCGGCTGCTCCCCGCCGAGGTGGTCGTCATCGGCATCGGGGTACGCCCGCACACCGCCTGGCTCGAAGGCTCCGGGCTCCCACTCGACGACGGGGTGTGCTGCGACGCGGGCGGGGTCACCCCTCAGCCCCATATCGTGGCGGTCGGCGATGTCGCCAGGGCAGACGGCACCCGCACCGAACACTGGACCGGCGCCACCGAACAGGCCGCCGTCGCCGTCCGGAACCTGCTGGCCGGCCGCACCGTCGCGACCCACCGGAGCCTGCCGTACTTCTGGTCCGACCAGTACGGCGTACGCCTCCAGTTCGCCGGCCGGCGCCTGCCCACCGACACCCCGCGCATCGTCGAGGGCTCGCCCGACGACCGCAGCTTCCTCGCCTGCTACGAACGCGACGGGCAGACCACCGCCGTCCTGGCCCTCAACCGCCCCCGCCCCTTCATGCGCCTCCGCCGCGAACTCGCCCGCGCCGCCCAGCCGGTCAGCACCTGACCGCGACCGGCGGGGCGACGGGCGGCAGCGGGAAGGCCGCGGGGGCGGGGACGGCAGGGTGACCGCGGCGGTGCGACGGCTGCGGCGCGCGGACCACGGGGTGGCGACTGTGGCGCAGCAGACAGTGCGCGGCGGATGACGGCAGCGCCGTGGGGTGTTCGGAACAGCGGAACGTCTGCCGGCCGGCGGCGTTCCGCGCCCGCGTTGTCTTCCTAGGAGACCCACACGTGACTGCCAGCGCCGCCGCCACCCGTGCGGCCCAGACGCTCTCCCGCCCCTTCGCCCTGGGCGGCCGCACCGTGCCCAATCGGATCGCCATGGCGCCGATGACCCGCGAGTTCTCGCCCGGCGGAGTCCCGGGCGCCGATGTCGCGGACTATTACGCCCGCCGCGCCGCCGGCGGCGTCGGCCTGATCATCACGGAGGGGACCTACGTCGGGCACCCCGCCGCCGGCACCAGCGACGCCGTCCCCCGCTTCCACGGCGCGGACGCACTCGACGGCTGGAGCCGGGTCGTGGAAGCGGTGCATGCGGCGGGCGGAACGATCATGCCGCAGCTGTGGCACGTCGGCATGGCCCGTAAGGCGGGCGCACCGCCGTTCCCCGACGCCCCGCCGTCCGGCCCGTCCGGCCTCGCCCTCGAGGGCACCCCGTCCGGGCACGCCATGACACAGCGGGATCTCGACGAGGTCATCGCGGCGTTCGCCGAGGCGGCGGCCACCGCCGAGCGGCTCGGCTTCGACGGAGTCGAACTGCACGGTGCGCACGGCTACTTGATCGACCAGTTCCTGTGGTCGGGCACCAACCGGCGGACCGATGCCTACGGTGGCAGCCGCACCGCCCGTACTCGTTTCGCCGCCGAGGTCGTGGCGGCCTGCCGGGCGGCGGTCTCGCCCGGTTTCCCGGTCCTCTTCCGGATGTCCCAGTGGAAGATGGGCAACTACGAGGCCCGGCTCGCCGGAACGCCGGATGAACTCCAGGAGATCGTGGCGCCACTGACGGACGCCGGCGTCACCGCGTTCCACTGCTCGACGCGCCGCTACTGGCTGCCGGAATACGAGGGCTCGGACCTCAATCTCGCGGGATGGGTCAAGAAGCTCTCCGGCCGGCCCACCCTCACCGTGGGCTCGGTCGGTCTCGACAACGAGTTCATCGGGACGTTCCAGGGCGAACAGGCCGGGGTCTCCGGTATCGACCGGCTGCTGGACCGGCTGGAGCGGGACGAGTTCGACCTCGTCGCCATCGGACGGGCCCTGCTCGGCGACCCGGAGTGGGCCGCCAAGATCTTGGCGGGCCGCACCGACGCCCTGGTGCCGTTCGACGCCTCGATGCTGCGGACGCTGAACTGACACCGGACGCGCCGGGCGCAGCCGGTCTGCCGCGCCCGGCGCCACCGCCCGCACCGCTGTGCCGGACGGTTCACGGCCCCGCGTCGGGCGGCGGTCAGACCGCGGTCAGCTGGGCGGCCGCGGCGTCGACGGTCTGGGTGAGCAGGGTGGCGATGGTCATCGGGCCGACGCCGCCGGGGACCGGGGTGATCAGGGCGGCGCGGGTGCGTGCCGCGTCGAAGTCCACATCCCCGACGTTGCCCGGGTTGGAGCCGGCGTCCATCACGACGGCTCCGGGCTTGATGTGCTCACCGCCCAGGAACCGGGGCCGGCCGACGGCCGCGATCAGCACATCGGCCTCCCTGGTGTGCGAGGCCAGATCGGTGGTGCGGGAGTGGCAGTAGGTGACGGTGGCATCGCGGCCGAGCAGCAGCATCCCCACGGGCTTGCCCAGGATCGCGCTGCGGCCGACCACGACCGCGTGCTTACCGGCCAGGTCGACGTCATAGTGATCCAGCAGCCGCAGGATGCCGCCGGGCGTACAGGAGGCGAAGCCGTCCAGGCCGAAACTCATCGCGGCGAAGGAGTGGCAGGTGACGCCGTCGACATCCTTCTCGGGCGCGATCGCCTCGAACGCGGCGCGCTCATCGATGTGCGGTCCGGCCGGGTGCTGCAACAGGATGCCGTGCACCGCGGGGTCGTTCGACAGTGCCGTGATCGTGTCGACCAGCTCCGCGGTCGTGGTGGCGGCGGGCAGCGCCACATGCCGGGAAAGTATCCCGGCCTTCGCGCAGCGGTTGCGCTTCATCCGGACATACGTCACCGAGGCGGGGTCGTCGCCGACGAGTACGGTCGCCAGACACGGGGCCGTACCGGTCCGTTCGGTGAGGTCGGCCGCGCGCCGGGCGGCCTGTTCGACGAGGCTGCGGGCCAGTGCGCTGCCGTCCATGAGGCGGGCTTCCGGGGACATGGGCTGCTCCTGAGCGTCGGGTGGGATCGCCCAGGCGCGCGGCACGGACCGTGGATGGCCGAGCCGCTCCCCGGTGGTACTCCACCCAAGCGCCAGTCACGGCTCGGCGCCCACTGTAATCGACGTCAGAGGGGACCGGCGTCCGGTTTTCCGCCCAGCGCCGGCACCGGCCACTGCCCGGCAGCCGACGTGCCCGCCGGCCCGGGTGCCCGGCGTCCCGGATGCCGCCGGGCACCGGTGGCGCGGCCCCGTCACCCGCCGCCCTGGCCGGGTGCGGAGAGGGGTGGTTGAGGCGCGGCGGTGGCCTCCCATTGACTGAGGATGCCGTCCCAGTCGTGCTGGGCGGCGGTGATGGCATTGGCATCCCACGTGGGCTGTGTGGGCTGCTGATACTGCTGGTGTTCCTCGTAGACCCGGTATTCCTGGTACTGCTGCTGGTCCGGGTAGTGCTGGTACGGCTGTTGCTTCCAGTGCTCCTGCTCGTAGTGCTCCCGTGGGGGCTGCTGTGGTCGCTCGCGCCATGTCAGATGGGGCGTCTCCGGCTGTGGGGGCGGGACATTGACCAGCCGTCGGTGCCGTCCCGTACGGTCCGAGGGGGTGGGCGGCATCGGGCGGCTCTCCGCGGACAGTTGCTGTGCGCGGGCCACCAGCAGCCGGACGTCGAGGCCGAGTTCGGTGGCCAGGGCGGTGAGGTCGACGCCGTTGTGCCAGCTGCTCATCAGGACCGCGTCCAGCGCCGGGGCCCAGGCCGGTTCGGAGGGCTGGGGGGCGGCGGCCGGGCCTTGTGGGGGCGGCGGTGCGACGGGGCCCGGCGCGGCGGCCCCCTGAGCGGGCTGCGGCGCGGGGGCTTGCGTCGCGGAGGTCTGGGGCGCGGGCTGCTGCGGTGCGGGGGCGGGCTCGCACGGGGGCTGGGCGAGCAGGCTCTTGGCGACCGCGCGGGCGTCTTCCTTGCCCACCGTGCGCCGGGCCAGCCGCACTTCGCGTTCCTCCAGGCCGAGCAGATCCGCCACCACCGCGTCGCTGCCCACGGTCACGGCGAAGGCGGCCAGGGTCCGCGAACGGCGGGCCTCGGCCTCGTCGAGGAGTCCCTGTGTACGGCGGACCTCGTCATCGCTGCTGCAAAACGCCTGTGCGAGTACCGCGTGGCGCTCCCACAACTCCCTCGGTTCCATGACTGCGACAACGTTCCTTCGTCCGGATTGGACCGCTTCCCGGCTATAGATCACTGCATAAGGTGATATTCGATGGAGATGCGCCCCTGCCTGCCTGGCGGAAGTACGGACGGCTGCGAAAATACGCAGTGACCCCAGCGTCGAAGAATCGTTTCTACGGCCATGAGCGTCCCCTCTTCCGGCACCGTCGCAGGTCACGGACCGACGTCCCTCCCCCGCCCCGGGCAGATGCCCCGGTGGATCACCGCGGAGGTCATCAGGCAGACACCGGTGTACGCCGGGCTGGTGAAGCAGTGGACCGAGCGCGCCGCCACGGTGCCCGGGGTCGCCGATCCCGAGTGGCAGCGCCTGGTCTCCTACCGCGCGCTGATGGAGGAGACCGAGACCGCCCTCACGGCCCTGCGGCCCCATCGTGCGCCCGACGTACTACCCCCGAGGAAGCCGTCGGTCCCGGCGGCCCGGCCCGCCCGGCTGGATGCCGGAACCGGTGCCGCGGCGGCTGCCGGACCGGCGGCGCAGACGGCACCCCGGCCGGAGTACCGTTGAGTTGTCGAGGATTTCCCGCTGTCCGGCGGCTGCGCCGGCAGCGGCTTTGACCAGCGACGGAGCCCGGGTGAGCGCGACGGATGACACGGACTTCAGCCCGATCGGGGTGATCGGGCGGGTGACCGTCTCCATCCCGACCGACGGACCGGGTGAGGTGCTGCTGCCCGTGCGCGGCGGCACCGAGGCCTTCGCCGCCTGGTCCCGCGAGCCCATCGCCCGGCACACGCAGGTCATCGTGGTGGACCACACTTCGGCGCGGTCGGTGATCGTCGCGCCGCTGCCCGCGTGATCCGGCGCTCCCGCCGACCGTGTCCGGCCACGTGAGCACTCCCTTTTCCCGCGGCCGCGCCCGCACCCCCACCGGAACCGGTCGCATCGGACCAGGAGCCTTCCGATGTTGTTCTGGCATGTTCCTGCGCCCAACGAGGCGCTGTTGATCTCCGGCTCGAAGCGCCGGGCCGGGGACGCCCAATTCCGTATCGTCACCGGCCATGGCTGCTGGGTCATGCCCGTCAAACAGAAGGCGAGTGTGCTGTCGCTGTCGCTGCGGGAGGCGGAGATCTCCGAGGACTGCGTCACCCAGCAGGGCATCCGGCTCGGCGTCCGGGCGGTCGCCGTCTTCAAGGTCGGGGACGACCAGACGTCCATCGCCAACGCCGCCCGCCGCTTCCTGGCCGAGCAGGCCACCATGGAAGAGCTGGTGGGCCGGATCTTCGCCGGTCACCTGCGCTCGATCGTCGGCGGACTGACCGTCGAACAGATCATCCGGGAGCGGGACCGGGTCGCCCAGGAGGTCAAGGACGGCAGCCACTCCGAGATGGAGAAGCTCGGCATCGTCGTGGACGCCCTGCAGATCCAGGAGATCGCCGACACCTCCGGCTACATCACCAATCTCGCCGCACCGCACGCCGCCGCGGTGGCCAGCACGGCCCGGATCGCGCAGGCCAAGGCCGACCAGGAGGCGACCGAACGCGAGCAGCAGGCGGCGGCGTTGAAGGCCGAGTACGAGCGGGACACCGCGATCAAGCGGGCCGGGTTCCTCGCCGAGACCGAGCAGTACAACGCCCGCGCGGCGCAGGCCGGCCCGCTCTCCCAGGCCAGGGCATCGCAGGAGGTCATCGAGGAGCAGACCGCACTGGCCCAGCGGCAGGCCTCGCTCGCCGCCCAGCGGCTGGAGGCCGAGGTACGCCGCCCCGCGGACGCCGAGGCGTACCGGCTGCGCACCCTGGCGGAGGCGCAGCGTGACCAGGTCCGGTACGAGGCGGACGCCCGCGCGTACACCGAACGGACCGTCGCCCAGGCACGTGCCGACGCCAACACGGCCCTCGCGGGCTCGCTGCGGGAGGGCAACCAGGAACTGATCGCCGCCAACCGCACCGTCGAGAACCTCCCCGCCCTCGCCGAATCCGCCGCCGAGGGCCTCTCCGGCGCCCGGCTGACCGTCCTCAACGGCTCGGACGGGGTGAACGAGCTCGCCTCCGGCATCGTCGGCCAGGCCCTGGCCATTCTCGACAGCCTGAAACAGGGCACGGGCCCGCCCGGCACCACTCCCCCACCGGCCGACGGCACGGGGCCGCTCCCCCGGAAGGTGACACAGCTGAAGCAGGAGGGCGCGGGGTCGGGGGCGTCGTCGTGATCGGACGTCCGTGCGGGGCCCTGCGGTCGTCCATGGGCCCCATGCGGTCATCCATAGGGGGGTCGTCCGCGGCCGGTTGGGCGGACGGCCCCTGAGGCCGCCGCACCGGGCCGGTCACCCGGCTCGGTGGGGCGTGGCTAGGTGAGGTCGGCGAGGAGCGCGTCCAGTGCGCTGGTCAGGGCCGCGGAGTCTTGTCGCCGTCCACCCGCAAGCCGGCCAGGGCCTCGTGCCGGTCCTGGCGGCGGACGGCGATGATCACCATCTCGGAGCGGTCCACCACCTCCTGGCCGCGCCCGGCCGTAGGTGGGCTGGGCGGCCCGGTCAGCCGTACATCGCTACGCGGAACAGCGCCGCCAGCGCGGCGTCGATGGCATGGGGCTGCGGCTTGCCGGAGGAGTCGAGCCTGTTCCACCTCTGCATGTTCACCGCGACCGCCATCTGCCGCTTGCCGTCGGCACGGGTCATGGCCAGCGCTCCACCACCCCAGACCGTGCCGCCATGGCCCCAGAAGGTGCCCTGACCTGGCCCCTCCATCGGGTGCAGGCCGAGGCCGTAGTCGATCGTCTTCTGCTCCTGGGAGACGACCGGGACGGTGCGTTGCATCTGCGCCAGCGACGCCGGGCTGACGATCTCCCCGGCCAGCAGCATGCGGTAGAAGCGGTTGAGGTCCGCGACGGTCGATATCAGCGAGGCCGACGGCCCCACCCATGACATGTCGTAGACGCTGTAGTCGCGCGGCGGGTCGATCATGCCGAACCACGCCTCGTAGAGCTGCGAGTGCGGCCCGTTGACGTACGGTCCGGCGGGGAGTTCGGTGTCCCGGAGCCCGGCGCGCTCGATGACGTTCCGGGTGAGGTACCGCTCTGCCGTGGTGCCGGTCGCCTGTTCCAGGAGTTGGTCCAGGAGCAGATAGTTGGTGTTGGAGTACACCCCCGGCGTACCGCCCGGGGCGCCGACGGCAGGTGCGGTGACCCCCATCTCGATCAGTTCCGTGGGGTCGAACCGCGTGAACCGGTGGTCGTCCAGGCTCTGGGGTCCGGTGTCCGCGAGGGCGGGGTACGCCTTGAGGGAGGGGTAGGCGTACGGGAGGTACTCGGCGAGGCCGCTGGTGTGGTTGAGCAGCATCCGGACGGTGATCGCGGCACCGCGTTCTCCGGGGACCAGCTTCGGAAGGTACCGGGCGATCGGTGTGTCGAGCCCTATCCGACCGTTCTCGACCTGCTGGAGAACCGCGGCGGCGGTGAAGGTCTTGGTGATGCTGCCGACGCGGTGCCGCATACCGGCGGTGACAGGGCGGCCGGTGGCGACGTCGGCGGTCCCGGCGGCGCCGCGCCAGACCTGGTCGCCGTCCCGCACCTCGGCGAACAGGCCCGGCAGGCCCGCGCGGTGGACGTTTTCGATGGCCGCTTCCAGCGCCGAAGGATCCAGTGGGTTCTTCACCTCATGCGTCCTTTCGTATTCCCCGGGGTGAGCTCCGCGACGGTCGCCCGCCCCGGACAACAGGGCACGCGTGGCCGGGCGGCCCGCCACCTGCCGGCCGCCCGGCCAGCTCACGTCCCCATTATGCACGCGGTGCGTGCAACGCCAAGTGCATAGGTTAGGCTGAAGACCGACGAGAGGAGCGAAATGGCAGGCCGAAGGCGTTGGTCGACCGAAGAGATCCTGGATGCGGCGGCGGAACTGCTGCGCACGAGCGACGCGGATTCGTTCAGCGTGCGCAAGCTGGCCGCGGCCCTCGGGACCGATTCCTCCAGCCTGTACCGGCACTTCCGCAGCAAGACCGAACTGCTGCGCGCGGTCGCCGACCGGATTCTGCTGGCCGCCATGGACGGCCACCGCGGCGAGGGCGACTGGAAGCAGCGCATCACGGCCCTGGCCCTGCGCGTGCGAGAGGCCTTCGGTCAGCAGCCGCAGCTCGCCGCGGTCTGGGGACGTTACGCGTCCAGCGGCACCGGTTCCCGGCTGGTCATGGAAGAAGTGCTACAGGCGCTGCGCGCGTCGGGGCTGCCCGACGAGGAGATCCCGGTGCGCTATCACCGGATCGCGGTCCTCATCGCCGCATTGATCGCTTCCGAGGCGGGGGCCGGCGCGGTCACCCCGGAAGAGCACGCACAGGGCATGGAGCTGTTCCGCGTGGCGGTACTGGGCGCCGATCCCGAACGCTTCCCGGCCCTGGCCCACTTCGCCCGCGACGTGCGCCCCCTCGGGGCGGACCGCCGCGCCGCATTCGAGGAGATCCTCGCCGCCCAACTCGCCCATATCGAAGCGGCGGTCAGCCCGAGCTAGCCGACCGCCGAAGCCCACCGCGGACCCGGCCGCACTCGCCCAACGGCTCTACGACGAGCAAGAGAAGACCGTCCACCCCGCACCGGCCGCCGGACACACAAAGGTGCCCGGCGGCCCGTGGGGCTCCGGTCTCGTCGTGGCCGTGGCCGGCGCGGGGCCGGCCCGGCTTACTTGGCGGCTTCCGTGGGGTTGCGGAAGCGGGTCAGGACGAGGTGGGCGATGACGCCGAAGAGCAGGCCCCAGAAGGCGGAGCCGATGCCGAAGAGGGTGAGGCCGGAGGCGGTGGCGAGGAAGGTGATCAGGGCCGCCTCGCGGTCCTTCTCCTCCTTCACCGCCCCGGTCAGCCCGCCGGCCAGCGCACCGAGCAGGGCGACTCCGGCGACCGCCGCCACCAGCTCCTTGGGGAGGCCCGCGAAGAGCACCACCAGCGTGGAGCCGAAGGCTCCGATGAGGAGATAGAACGCTCCGCAGGAGACTCCCGCCACGTAGCGCCGCTTCGGGTCGCGGTGCGACTCGGGGCCGGTGCAGATGGCGGCGGTGATCGCCGCGAGGTTGATGGCATGGGAGCCGAAGGGGGCCAGTGCCGTGGACACCAGGCCCGTGGAACCGATCAGGAGACGGTCCTTGGGCTGGTAGCCGGAGGCGGTGAGCACGGCCATGCCCGGTGCGTTCTGGGAGGCGAGCGTCGCCAGGATCATCGGCACGGCGATGCCGATGAGGGAGGCGACCGAGAACTCCGGGGTCGTCAGCACCGGCTTGGCCAGCTCGATCCGGTCCAGATGGATGTCCAGCCGGGAGCTGACCGCGCTGGCCGCGACGCCCGCCGCCAGAGCGACCAGGACGGCGTACCGGGGCAGCCACCGCTTCGCCAGGAGGTAGGCCAGCAGCACCGAACCGGCAATGAGCGGCGCGGTCTTGAGGGAGGTGAACACCCCGGTGCCGAACGAGAAGAGGATGCCGGCGAGCATCGCGGAGACCACGGCGGTGGGCACCTGCCGCATCAGCCAGCCGAACACTCCGGTCAGGCCGACCAGGGTGATCACCAGACCGGTGACGATGAACGCGCCGATGGCCTCCGCGTAGGAGTAGGCCCCGAGGCTGGTCACCAGCAGGGCCGCGCCCGGTGTCGACCAGGCGGTGATCACCGGCATCTTGGTGCGCAGGCTCAGCCCGATACAGGTGAGCCCGCTGCCGATGGAGATGGCCCAGACCCACGAGCTGGTCTGAGCGGTGTTCAAGTGTCCGGCGGAGGCCGCCGCGAGCACGATGACGAGCGGGCCCGAGTAGGACACGACGACGGCGACGAAGCCCGCCAGGACCGCGGACAGCGAGGCGTCACGGAACAGGCCGGGCCGGGCCCCCGGTGCCGGGGACCCGTCCGCCGCGTCCGCCGGCTCCGCGCGCTCCGGCGGGGCGGACCCCGGCGGTGCGGCGTCGGGGTGGGGCGTGGGTGACTTGGAACTCAACGGTCTTCCTTCACGGCCTTTTCCAGGGCCTGTTCGAGGTCGGCGACAAGGTCTGCGGGGCTCTCCAGACCTATGGACAGCCGCAGCATGTCCTTCGGCGAGGTACTACCCGGCCCTTCGAAGGTGTAGCGGTGCTCGATCAGACTCTCCACACCGCCCAACGAGGTGGCACGGATGAAGAGTTGACAGTGGTTCGCGGTCCGCAGGGACTGCTGCCACTCGCCGTCGACATGCAGCGAGAGCATGCCGCTGAAGCCTCCCGTCATCTGCCGGGCGGCGATGGTGTGTCCCGGGTCGGTGGCGAGCCCCGGGTAGGCCACCCGCCGGATGCGCGGGTGCTCGGCGAAGTGCTCGGCCACCGCCATCGCGGTCTCCGAGATCTGCCGCATACGGGGGAAGAGCGTCCGTATGCCCCGCATCAGGAGGTAGGTCTCCATGGGGCCGAGTATCGGGCCGGTCAGCCGGCGGTGCAGCCGCAGCCGCTCCCAGATCTCGTCCCGGGCCTCGCTGCTCCCCGGCGCCTTGACGAGAAGTCCGGCGACGACGTCGGTGTGGCCGTTGAGGTACTTGGTCCCCGAATGCATGATCAGGTCCGCGCCGAGCTCGAACGGCTGGGAGTGCACCGGCGTGGGGACGGTGTTGTCGACGCCGAACAGGGCACCGGCCCGGTGGGCGATCTCGGCGCACGCGGCGATATCGGTCACCGTCCAGGTGGGGTTCGCCGGGGACTCCGCCCACACCAGCGCGGTCGGGGCGGCGGTCACCGCGGCCGTCACCGCGTCCAGGTCGTTCATGGGCGCCTGCACGACCTCCAGGCCGCGCTGCGTACCGAACTCCCGCAGCCACTTGGTGAGACCGAAGTACATGGTCTCCGGGACCACGACCCGCGCACCGGCCGGCAGCACCTGGAAGATGGCGGTGGCGGCGGCCATGCCGGACGAGAAGACCAGCGCGTCCGAGCCGCCCTCCAGGCCCGCCACCACCTGCTCGACCTGCTCGTACCCCGGTGTGCCCTGGTCCCGCAGATACGCCAGGCCGGCCGGCGCCCGGTACTCGCTGTCGCGCGCGAAGGTCGCGCCCAGCCCGATCGGGGGCGGCACCGCGCCGGTGGTCGGGCAGCGCCAGCCGTCGCCCTGCGCGGCGCGCGTCTCGGGCCGGTACTCCTGCGTCCAGGGGGTGAAGGTCTCGCTGTTGTTCATCGCTTCCTCGAAATCAGTGACGGCAGAGCGGTGCTCAGGGCAAGTTCCGCGTCCAGCAGCGCACGGGAGGGCGCGCCGGGTGAGGGCACATAGTGGTTGTAGTAGCTGGACCCCTCGGTGTGCGGCCCGAGGAAGAACAGACGTGGCTGCGGGGTGCCGGTGCGGTCGATCCCCTGGCCCTCCCGGGTGACGTCCAGCCCGTGCACCGTCGTCCCGCGGTGCGCGAGGGTACGGACGCGGCCGGCGGCGACGAGCGTGCCGAGCAGCGTCCCGGGCGCCCGGTCGGCGCTCGGCTCGGCCACATGCGCCTGCACCACGTGGTCGACCTCCATCCGCAACGGCTCGGCCAGGCAGGTGGATTCCAGGCGCCAGGGCCCCTGGCCGGCCGGTGCGACGATCTTCGGCTGCGGGCCGGGGCCGAGCCGGACGATCCCCGCGTCGATCAGCGAGAGCAGCTCCGCCGACCGGTCCAGCTGCGGGCCGATCACCTGGCGGTTCACCGTCGAGGCGAACTCCCCGAAGAAGGTGGCCAGCGACGCGTCGTCGACTCCCGGCGGGTCGATGACCGCACGCAGCACATCGCGGTGGTCGCGGAGCACCTCCAGGGCTTCCTTGAGCGGGCTCACCCCGAGGCCGTCGCGGGCCTCGGCCAGGTCGGCGGCGACCTCCGCGGTGAACCAGTCGCGGTAGTCGGCGTACCCCGTCCACTGCCGGTCGGAAAGGTCCGCGGACAGGAGCCCGGGCACCGGGGTGGCACCGAACCGGGCGTGCAGCTCCTCGCGCAGGGTCTCATGACCGGCCTGGGCGCAGCGCCGGGCCATCTCCAGCCCCGCGTCCGTGGCGTCGCCCATCTCCCGGCCCAACAGGACGCGGTAGTAGGCCAGTTCCATCTCGGCCTCGATGAGCGGCAGCACCTCGGCGGTGAAGTCGATCCGCCGGTCGGCCCGCCGGGCCCGGAGCGCGGCGAGGCGCTCCGTGGTCAGTGCCAGCGGAACGAAGCGCATCCGTCCCGGGTGGAGGCGCGGGCGGCTGCGCGAGGGCATTCCGGAGCGGTTGGTGAGCACGATCAACGGCTCCCGCCCACTGGGCCGATAGCGCATCCCGTGCGCACCCGTCGTATGCGCGCCACCGCGGCCGAGGGTCAGCGTGGCGATGACGTCCATGGCTGTCAGCCCCATGCCGAGGACGGCGACCCGTTCGCCCGGGCCGATGCTGTCCAGCGCCTCGGGCAGCGGATAGGGGCGGGTGACCAGCCGGGGGTCGGGGGCGGGTTCCGCGGGGGCATAGAGCGAGTGGTGCCCGACGGTGACGAACACGGCGTCGGCATCGATCCGGGTGCCGTCGGCGAGCACGACCGTCTCGGTGCCGGAGGCGCCGGGCTGGATGTCGACGGCCGTCGTACGGTGCTCCCGCAGCGTGAGGTGCTCGGGCGCGGCGGCGGTGATCTTCTCCGCCGCCCAGGTGAGGTATTCGCTCAGCAGCCTGCGCGGCAGGAAGTCGTTGGGCTGGATCTCCCGCCCTTCCCCCGCACGCACGGTGTAGCCGTCGTCCGCCAGCCGCAGGTCCCGCTCCCGGCACCAGGCGTGCAGCGAGGGGCCCAAGACCGGTACCGGGCCGTCGACCATCCGGTCATCAGCGAAGGCCGAGAGCTGTGCGCAGACGGTGTTGAGCAGCAGATGGTCGGGCTGGCCGGGCAGATGGAAGCCGGCGCCCAGGGGCTGCGGATCGATGAGGTGGACGGTGAGCGGGGCCGGCTGCGCCAGACAGTGCGCGACCAGCCGCTCGAAGACGCCCAGCCCTCGCGATCCGGCGCCCACGATCGCGACGGATATCGGGCTGTGCTTCACCACCGGCGCGTCTCCCCGAAGAAGTTGGGCACCTCGATCGTGCTGCCGTCCTTGCGGGCCTCGCCGAGGACGAACGCGCCCACGGCGAGGTCCAGCACGCCCAGTCCGAACGGCGAGAAGATCACCGGGCGGTCCGCTGAGGGCGTCACCTCCCCGTTGAGCACTCCGGCGAGAGTGCCGGTCACGAACTCGCGGGAGCCGGACAGCTGCTCGGCCAGGTGCGGTGAGGTCTGGGCCTTCAGACAGTGCTCGACGTCGTCGAAGAAGTTGTCCGCGCCCAGGATCACCTCGGGCGCGAGGTCGCGCAGGGAGATGTTGAGCACGAGCTGGCCGGGCTTGAACGGTGTGCTGACGTAGGGCTCCAGCGCGGTCGTGGCGAACACGACGGTGTCGGCGCTCAGCGCTTCGCCGAGGTCGGCGGTGAAGGTGGCCGGTCGGTTCTGGGTGGTGCGCACATGGTCGGCCAGCGCCTGTCCGGAGGTCTCGTCGAGGTCGTGGACGAGATAGGCGTCCGGGGCGCAGCCCGCGACGTTCAGGTAGTCGCAGATGTTGCGGGCGATGACGCCGCCGCCCACGACGGCGATACGGGTCCCCGCGAAGCCGTCCGGACGGAGCGCGGTCGCCGCGACGGCCGCGGAGGCGGCGGTGCGCGCCGCGCTGATGTTGGCGGCTTCGAGGCAGGCGATCGGGTAGCCGGTCTCGTAGTCGTTCAGGAGCAGGACGGCCGAGGCGCGCGGGTTGCCGCGGCGGGTGTTGCCCGGGAAGCTCGCGATCCACTTGATGCCGGCGAGCTGGACATCGGCGCCCAGGAAGGCCGGCAGCGCGATGATCCGGGAATCCGGCTTCTCCGGAAAGCGCAGGAAGTAGCTGTCCGGGTTGACGGAGTCCCCGGCCTCATGCGCCCGGTAGGCGCTGCTGACAATGCCGAGCACGTCGGCACGCTTGTCGTGCAGAACTTGACGGACCGTTTCCCCGGCCACGATCTCAAAGTTGAACATCAGGAATTCCCCCCACTCAGGCCGGCGCCTGAGATATTTTCTTGTTGCCGACGGTCTCGGGCCAGCGTTCCGCCACCCAGTCGTCGTTGTAGATGGTCTCCAGATAGCGGTCCCCGAAGTCGGGTGAGATGGCCACCACGACACTTCCGTCCGGGATTTCCTTCGCGGCATCCTGCACGGCACACAGCACCGTCCCGGACGAGCCCCCCAGCAGCAGCCCGCGTTCTTCGGCCAGCGTCCGGCACATCTCCACGGCCGCCGACTCGGAAATGAGCACGACCTCGTCGATATTCCCGGTGTCCAGAATTTCCGGCCGCCGGCTCGTCCCCAGGCCGGGAATGTGGCGGCGGGCCGCGGGCCCGCCGAAGGTCACGGAGCCCTCGGCGTCCACCGCGATGATCCGGGTGGCGGGGCTGTGGCGGCGCAGATACTCCGCACAGCCCATCAGGGTGCCCGTCGTCCCGGCCCCGATGAAGGCGTAGTCGATATGGCCGATCTCCTGGAGGAGCGCACGGCCCGTACGGTCCCGGTGGGCCTGCGGCCCGGCCGGGTTGGCGTACTGGTTCAGCCAGAACAGGTCGGGTTCGCGGCGCAGCCGCTCGTCGATGTAGTCGATACGCGACTGGAGATAGCCGCCGTGGACGTCCCTGACGTCGATGACCACCACCTCGGCGCCGAGGACCTCCATCAGACGCCGCGACTGGACGGTGGCGTTGGGGTCCGTGACACAGGTCAGCCGGTAGCCCTTCGCCGCACACACCATCGCCAGGGCGACGCCGAGGTTTCCCGACGTCGATTCGATCAGCCGGGTCCGCGGGAAGCAGCGCCCGGAATCCTCGGCTGCCGCGACCAGCGCGACAGCCGTTTTGAGTTTTACCGAACCGGCAGGATTGAGACCTTCCAGTTTAAGGAAGACTGAACTGCCGGGAACTAATTGGTCAAGCCGGATGAAGAGATCATCCAGCACGAGATCATAAACTTCTTCCGCTATCACCAGAATCCAAACCGTTGAAAATGGGCAGCGCAAAATAGTGCGCTCGCCGAAGCGAGGAGCCCACGGGCTTGTTGGCCGGCGCACGGGTCAGGTGCGCGCTACGCAGAAGGGACTCTTCCCCCGTCCCCCGTTGTCACAAATCCCCCATTCGCGATGCGACAGAACAATCCTGCCATCACGCAAGGCCGATGACAATGATTATATGGAAACCAAAAACGTTGAAACGTGAAATGTGGCTTGATCCCGCCCCGGGACAACGCCCCTGACCAGCCGTTACTCCGGGTGACGCCACAGGGTGAACTTCGGCCACGCCCGGACAGGCAGCGGGGGGGGGGGGGGGGGGCCCGGCCCCCCCCCCCCCGGCCGGGCGGGTGTCAGAGGAGGCCGAGGAAAACAAAGTTGCGGCGGCCGTTTCTTCCCCGGACGCCGCCCTTTCGTTCTTGACGGGTCCAGCCATC
>NZ_JBVHZH010000045.1:0-81743 GCF_055574515.1 Streptomyces sp. NPDC029466 | reverse complement strand
GGCCCCGCCACCACCGGAGCAACCGACTCCACCCGCTCCTCTTCAGGAGCCTGCTCCAACACCACATGCGCATTCGTCCCGCTGATGCCGAACGAGGAGACGCCTGCCCGACGCGGTTGGTCGCTCTCGGGCCATTGCCTGGCCTCGGTCAGCAGCTCCACCGCGCCGGCGGACCAGTCCACGTGTGACGAGGGCGCGTCGATGTGCAGGCTCTTGGGCAGCACACCGTGCCGCAGGGCCATGACCATCTTGATGACACCGGCCGCGCCGGCCGCGGCCTGGCTGTGTCCGATGTTCGACTTGACCGTGCCCAGCCACAGCGGCCGGTCCTCCGGGCGGTCCTGGCCGTATGTGGCCAGCAGAGCCTGGGCCTCGATCGGGTCGCCCAGCGTCGTTCCCGTGCCGTGTGCCTCCACCGCGTCGACCTGAGCCGCGGTCACGCCTGCGTTGGCGAGTGCCTGGTCGATGACGCGCTGCTGCGAGGGACCATTGGGCGCGGTCAGACCGTTGGACGCACCGTCCTGGTTCACCGCCGAACCCCGCACCACCGCAAGGATCGGGTGACCGTGGCGCTCGGCGTCCGACAGCCGCTCGACCAGCAGGATTCCGGCGCCTTCGGAGAGCACGGTGCCGTCGGCGCCGGTGCCGAACGCCTTCACCTCACCGCTGCGAGCCAGGTTGTGCTGGCGGCTGAAGTCGACGAAGGTGACCGGGGTGGACATCACGGTGACGCCGCCGGCCAGCGCCATCGAGCATTCGCCGGAGCGCAGCGCCTGGATCGCGAGGTGCAGGGAGACCAGCGAGGACGAACAGGCGGTGTCGACGGAGACGGCCGGGCCTTCGAGGCCGAGCAGATAGGCCACCCGTCCGGAGAAAATGCTGCCGTCGGAACCGCTGCCCAGAAAGGCGGCCACTTCCTCCGATATGCCGGATACTCCGGTGCCGTAGTCGTGGTACATGACGCCGGCGAACACACCGGTTTTGCTCCCCTTCAGCGAAAGGGGATCGATTCCGGCACCTTCGATGGCTTCCCAGGAGACCTCCAGCATCAGCCGCTGCTGTGGGTCCATGGCGAGCGCTTCGCGCGGTGAGATGCCGAAGAATGCCGGGTCGAACTCCGCGGCCTCGTGCAGGAATCCGCCCTGCCGGACGTAGGAAGTACCGCGGCTTGCGGGGTCCGGGTTGTACAGCGCGTCGATGTCCCAGCCGCGGTCGGCGGGGAATTCAGTGATGCCGTGCTCACCCTGGGACACCAGGTCCCACAGATCCTCCGGTGAGGACACCCCGCCGGGGTACCGGCAGGCCATTCCGACGATCGCGATCGGCTCGGATTCGAGCTCCCAGACGCGACGGCGGCTCTCTCGCAGGTCGATCGCCGCCTGCTTCAGATACTCGACAAGCTTCTCGTTGTTCGTCACCTGCACCGGCCCCCTCAGGCTGGAAAGAAAGTTTTGGACAGAATCGCGGTCAGGACTTTCCGAACTCCTGGTCGAAGAAGTCCAGTAGTTCATCGGCGGAGGCATCCCGGATATCGCTGTGGGTATCGCGTTGATCCGTTGCCGAGCCGCCGTCGCGATACCTGCTCAAGGCCCGCTCAAGGCGTTTCGTGATGGTCGTTCGTTCACGGCTTTCCGTTTCCAGCGTCAGAAGAGCGTTTTCCAGCTTGGTGATGGTCGCCAGCGCCGTGGCGACCGCATCGGGTTCGTCATCGACGAGGCCGGTGAGAAGGTGGTTCGCCAGTGCCGCGGAGGTCGGGTAGTCGAATACCAACGTGGCCGGCAGCCGCAGCCCGGTCTCCGCATGGAGGCCGTTGCGCAGCTCCACCGCGGTCAGTGAATCGAAGCCCAGCTCGCTGAAGCTCTGATCCGCGTTGACCATGTCGGCACCGGAGTGCCCCAGCACCATGGCCGTGTGGTGGCGCACCAACTCCAGTACCACAGCGGCACGTTCGGCGGACGGCACCTCCGCCAGCCGGTCGCGCAGGGACTTCGCCGAGGCGGCCCCGGCACTCACCGTACGGCGGGCGGGAGCACGGACGAGGCCGCGCAGGACCGCGGGCACCTCCCCGGCCGCCGCCACCTTCCTGGCGTCCAGCGCGACCGGGATCACCACCGGAGTGCCGGCGGCGCCCACCACGTCGAAGAGCGCCACGCCCTCCTCCGAGGACATCGGCGGCAGCCCCTCCCGGTTCATCCGCCGCAGATCGGTCTCGGTGAGCTTCCTGGTGAGGTCGCTGCGCTCCGCCCAGAGCCCCCAGGCCAGTGACAGCGCGGGGAGGCCGTGGGCGTGCCGGTGCTCGGCCAGCGCGTCGAGGAAGGTGCTCGCCGCCGCGTAGTTGGCCTGTCCGGGCGCGCCGAGCACCCCGGAGGCCGAGGAGAACAGCACGAACGCCGACAGGTCCAGGTCCTGGGTCAGCTGGTGCAGATTCCAGGCCGCGTCGACCTTGGAGCGCAGTACGGTCTCGATCCGCTCCGGGGTCAGCGCGCCGATCAGTCCGTCGTCCAGCACCCCAGCGGTGTGCACCACACCGGTCAGCGGTGTGTCCGCCGGTATCCCGGCGAGCAGTGCGCCCAGCGCGTCGCGGTCGGCCGCGTCACAGGCGACCACCTCCACGTGGGCACCGAGCGCGCTCAGCTCCTCCTGGAGGCGCGGGGCCCCATCGGCTGCCGGGCCCCGACGACCGGCCAGAATCAGTCGCTTCGCACCGTGCTCGGCGACCAGGTGCCGAGCGACCAGACCGGCCAGCATGCCGGTGCCACCGGTGATCAGCACCGTGCCGTGACCGGCCCATACGGGTTCCCGGTCGGTATCCACCGGCCCGAACCGGGCCAGCCGGGGAGCGGTGGCGACCCCACCACGCACCGCCAGTTGCGGTTCCGCCCCGGCCAGCAGTCCGGGCAGGGCCCGCAGCGACGACATCTCGCCGTCGAGGTCGGCGAGCACGATCCGGCCCGGGTTCTCGGACTGCGCGGAGCGCACCAGACCCCAGACGGGGGCGAGTGCGAGATCCGGGCTCTCACCGGACACCGCGACCGCGCCTTGGGTGAGAACCACCAGTTTCGCGTCGGCGAACCGGCTCTCGGCCAGCCAGCTCTGCGCCGTCCCCAGCACCTGGTGCACGGCCGAGCGCACGGCATCCGGCACCGCGCCCCCGCCGGGCGCCGGGACCGGCAGCAGCACGTACTCCGGCACCGTGTCCTGCTTGCCGAGCACCGCCAGGTCCGCCGCGGTGCCGGCCTCGATCCCGGCGGCACGCAGGGAGCCGGCGAACTCGTCGGCCGCGGGCCCGACCACGGCCATGGACGTCTCGATGACTCGGCCGGAGCGGCCGGGCAGCTCCGTCCAGTCCAGCCGGAAGACCGCGTCCCGCCCACTGCCGGCCGCCCGCAGCTGGTCGGCCGAGACCTCACGCATCACCAGCGACTCGACGGTCGCCACGGGAACCCCGTTGGCATCGCTCACCTCGACCCGCACACCGCTCTCGCCGGCCTTGCTCAGCCTGGCGCGCAGCGCGGTGGCGCCCACCGCGTGCAGCTGGACCCCGGTCCACGCGAACGGCAGCCCCGGCCCCTCGTCGCCGTGGGTTTCGCCCAGGCCCACCGTGTGCAGCACGGCGTCGAGGAGTGCCGGATGCAGACCAAACCGGCCCGCCTCTCCGGCGGCTTCCTCGGGCAGGGCGACCTCCGCGAAGATGTCCTCCCCGCGCCGCCACGCGGCTCGCAGCCCCTGGAACACCGGGCCGTACTCGTAGCCCGCCTCGGCGAGCTCCCCGTAGAACCCGTCCGCCGAAAGGGCTTCCGCACCGGCCGGCGGCCAGGACTCATCGCCGCGCGCGGCCGGCGCGCCGGTGCCGACGGCCAGAACGCCGGTGGCATGCCGGGTCCACGGCTGGTCGGCCGCTGCGTCCTCGTCACGGGAGAACACCGCGAGGTTCCGGCGCCCGTTCTCGTCGGGCTCACCGACGGTGACCCGCAGCTGCACCCCACCGGTCGGCGCGATGATCAGCGGACTCTCCAGCGTGAGTTCCTCCAGCAGATCGCAACCCACCTGGTCCCCGGCACGGATGGCCAGTTCGACCAGCCCGGTGCCCGGCACCAGCACCGTGTCCAGCACGCTGTGATCGGCCAGCCAACGGTGCGTGGACAGCGACAGCCGCCCCGTGAACAAGAAACCGTCCGAGTCCGGCAACGCCACCGCGGCACCGAGCAGCGGATGGTCCGCCGCGCCCAGCCCCACCGAGGACACATCCCCGGCGCCGGACGAGGTCTCCAGCCAGTAGCGCTGCCGTTGGAAGGCGTAGGTGGGCAGGTCGATCCGCCGGCCGGCCGGGAGCAGGGTGCTCCAGTCCACCGGGACGCCATGCGCCCAGAGTCGGCCCAGCGATTGCGCGAACCGGGACCAGCCGCCTTCGTCGCGGCGCAGAGTGCCGGTGACGACGACGGGGCTGCCCGCTTCCTGTGCCGTGTCCTCGATTCCGGGCGTCAGTACGGGGTGCGCACTGCACTCCACGAAGACGCCGTGCCCGTCGGCGATCAGCGCCTGGACGGCCTCCTCGAACCGCACGGTGTTGCGCAGGTTCTCGAACCAGTACCCGGCATCCAGCCCCTCGCCCGCAACCACCGACGCATGCACCGCCGAGTAGAACGGGATACGGCCCTGACCAGGGCGCACCTCGGCCAGCACGGTCGCCAGCTCCTCGCGCAGCAACTCGACCTGCGCGCCATGCGAGGCGTAATCCACCGGAATCTTCCGCGCCCGCACCTCCTGCTCAGCGCACTCCGCCAGCAACTCCTGCAAGGCATCGGGGTCGCCCGAAACGACCGTGGCGGACGGCCCGTTGAGAGCGGCCACCGAGAGCTGCTCACCCCACTTGGCGATGCGCTCCTGCACTGCCTCGCGGGAGCCGGCGACGGAGACCATGCCGCCGCGCCCGGCCAACACCCGGCCGATGGCCTGACTGCGCAACGCCACCACCCGCGCACCATCACGCAGGGACAAAATCCCGGCGACGCAGGCCGCGGCGATCTCACCCTGCGAATGCCCCACCACAGCCGACGGCACCACACCGCAGTCCTCCCAGACCGCGGCCAACGACACCATCACCGCCCACAGCACCGGCTGCACCACATCAACCCGCGCCAGCATGTCCCCGTCGGACAGCACCTCGTCCAACTTCCAGGACACGAACTCCGACAGCGCCTCGCCACACTCAGCCATCCGCTGCGCGAATACCGGTGAATTGGCGAGCAGTTCATCCGCCATGCCCAGCCACTGCGAACCCTGGCCAGGGAACACCAGCACCGCACCAGAAGCTGCCGTAGCCGCCACACTGCCCTGGACCACACCGGCACCATCCAGGCCACCGGCAAACCCACCGGCCAGCCCACGCAAGCCGCTCAGCAACTGATCCTGATCGGCGCCGACCACCACGGCCCGGTGCTCCAGCTCCGCCCGCGAAGCCACCAGCGAGAACCCGACATCGGCCACTGACAGCTCCGGGCGCTCCGCCACAAAGGACGCCAGCCGGTCTGCCTGCGCGACCAACGCCTGCTCCGAACGCGCCGACAGCACCCACGGCACCAGGCCGGCAGACGTGCCCTCGGCAGGCGCGGTCGCTCCCGGTTCCACGGCCTCCGGATCGGCCACCGGAGCCTGCTCCAGCACCACATGCGCGTTCGTGCCGCTGATGCCGAAGGAGGACACACCGGCCCGCCAGGGTTCACCGGTTTCCGGCCACTGCCGGAGTTCGGTCAGCAGCTCGACGGTGCCGGCGGACCAGTCGACGTGCGGGGTGGGCTCATCGACATGCAGGGTCTTCGGCAACAGGCCGTGCCGCATGGCCAGCACCATCTTCATCACCCCGGCCATACCGGCGGCGGCCTGGGTGTGCCCGATGTTGGACTTGACCGAGCCCAGCCACAGGGGGCGGTCGGCCATCCGTTCCCGGCCGTACGTGGCTATCAGGGCCTGGGCCTCGATGGGGTCGCCGAGGGTGGTGCCGGTGCCGTGGGCCTCCACCGCGTCGATCTGATCGGCCGTCACTCCTGCGTTGGCCAGGGCCTGTTCGATGACGCGCTGCTGCGAGGGGCCGTTCGGTGCGGTGAGGCCGTTGGAGGCGCCGTCCTGGTTCACCGCCGTGCCCCGGACCACCGCGAGGACGGTATGGCCGTTGCGCCGGGCGTCCGAAAGCCGCTCGACGAGGACCATGCCGACGCCCTCGCCCCAGCCGGTGCCGTCCGCCGCCGCGGCGAAGGCCTTGCAGCGGCCGTCCGCCGACAGGCCGCGCTGCCGGGAGAAGTCGACGAAGGTGTCCGGAGTGGACATCACCGATACGCCGCCGGCCAGCGCCAGGGTGCATTCCCCGGTGCGCAGCGCCTGGATGGCCCAGTGCAGGGCGACCAGTGAGGAGGAGCAGGCGGTGTCGACGGTCACGGCGGGGCCTTCGAATCCGAAGGTGTAGGAGACCCGGCCGGAGAGGACGCTGCCCGCGCTGCCGGTCCCGACATACCCTTCGAGGTCCTCGGGGATCTGGCCGCTCGGCGGGGCGTAGTCGTGGTAGCTGACTCCGGCGAACACGCCGGTTTTGCTGCCGCGCAGGGTGGTCGGGTCGATGCCCGCGTTCTCGAAGGCCTCCCAGACGGTCTCCAGCAGGATCCGCTGCTGGGGGTCGGTGGCCAGCGCCTCGCGGGGATTGATCTCGAAGAAGCTCGCGTCGAAATCGGCGACGTCGTAGAGGAATCCGCCTTCGCGGGTGTAGGTCTTTCCGCTGCGGCCGGGGTCCGGATCGTAGATGCCCTCGATGTCCCAGCCGCGGTTCTCCGGGAAGTCGCTGATGGCGTCGCCGCCGGAGACCAGCAGCTGCCACAGGTCCTCGGGGGAGGTCACCTGCCCGGGGAACCGGCAGGCCATCCCGACGATGACGATGGGGTCGTCGTCGGTCGCCGCGGTGGTGGACCGCACAGCGACGGGCGCGGCCGAGGCGCCCAGCAGCTGTTCCCGCAGATGCCGGACCAGGGCGACGGGGGTGGGGTAGTCGAAGACCAGGGTCGCGGAGAGGCTCAGACCGGTCGCGGTGTCCAGGCGGTTGCGCAGTTCGACCGCGGTCAGGGAGTCGAAGCCGAGGTCGCGGAAGGCGCGGGAGGTCTCCACCGCGCCGCCGCCGGCGTATCCGAGGACCAGGGCGATCTGGGCGGTGACCAGGTCCATCAGGGCCCGGTCCTGGTCGGTCTGGGGCAGCCCGGCCAGCTTCTCCCGCAGGGAGTCGCCGGTACCGGCCCCGGTCGCCGCGGCGGTGCGCCGGCGGAACGGGACCAGGCCGTGCAGCATCGGCGGGAAGTCACCGGTGACAGCGAGGACGTTGATGTCCAGGCGGACCGGCACGACCAGCGGTGCGCCGGAGCGGACGGCGCCGTCGAACATCCGCATGCCCTCGTCGGGGGTCTGCGCCACGATTCCCTTGCGGGCCATCCGCCGCAGGTCGTTCTCGCCGAGGCCGCCGGCCATCCCGCCGCCGTCCTGCGCCCACAGGCCCCAGGCCAGCGAGACACACGGCAGGCCGAGGCCGTGGCGGTGTTCGGCCAGGGCGTCGAGGAAGGCGTTGGCCGCCACGTAGTTCGCCTGTCCGGGTGCGTCGAAGACGCTGCACGCGGCGGAGAACAGGATGAACGCGGACAGGTCGAGGTCACGGGTCAGCTCATGGAGGTTCCAGGCCGCGTCCACCTTGGGCCGCAGCACCTTGTCCATGCGCTCCGGGTTCAGCGAGGCGAGGACGCCGTCGTCCAGGACACCCGCGGTGTGCACGACCCCTCTCAGCGGGGCGTCGGCCGGGACGGTGGCCAGCAGCGCGGCCAGCGCCTCCCGGTCCGCGGTGTCACAGGCGGCGATGGTCACCCGCGCGCCGAGTGCGGTCAGCTCGTCGCGCAGTTCCGCGGCGCCTTCGGCGGCCATACCGCGCCGGCTAGTCAGCAGCAGATGCCGGACGCCGAGGTCGGCCACGAGATGGCGGGCGGTGATCGCGCCCAGGCTGCCGGTGCCGCCGGTGACCAGCACCGTGCCGTCGGCGGTCCACACCGGCTCCGGTTCCCGCTCGGGAGCGGGCAGTTGGGCGAGGCGGGGTGCCGAGACGACACCGCCGCGGATCGCCAGCTCCGGTTCCCCAGCGTCGGTCACCACGGGCAGCACGTCCAGGGACCGGGTGTCGTCGTCGAGGTCGACGAGGACGAGCCGGTCGGGGTGCTCCGACTGCGTGGAGTGCACCAGGCCCCAGGCCGGTGCCGTCACCAGATCGACGGGTTCCTCCGCCACCGAGACCGCGCCGCGGGTGAGCACCACGAGCCGGGTGTGGGCGAACCGCTCCTCGGCCAGCCACCACTGGAGGCGGGCCAGTAGCTGATGGGTGGTTTCCCGTACGGCATCGGGCACCGCGCCGGACGTGGCCCCGATGACCGGCAGCACCACGGTGTCCGGCACCGGGGCGTCGGTGTCGTCCGGGTCGAGGACGGAGGCGCCCAGGGTGGCGGCGAGCGCGGGATCGTCGCCGAGCACCGCCCAGGAGCCGCCGGTCCGTTCGGCGACCGGGACGGGGGTCCAGTCCAGCCGGTACAGCGAGTCCGAGGGGCTCGCGTCGGTGGCGAGTTCGTCGGTGGTCACGGCGCGGCGGGTGATCCGGTCCACGGAGGCGACGACGGCGTTGTCGGCGTCGGCGGCCACTACGGAGAAGCCGTCCGCACCGGCCGGGGAGATCTTGACCCGCAGGGTGGTGGCGCCGACGGCGTGCAGCCGGAAGCCGGTCCACGAGGCGGGCAGCCGGGGGCCGTCGGTGGCGGACTCGGCCCGGTTCAGGGTCTGGAGCACGGCTTCCAGCAGGGCGGGGTGCAGTCCGTAGGTGTCCGCCTGGGCGGCCGGTTCGTCGGGGAGGGCGACCTCGGCGTACAGGTCCTCGCCGCGCCGCCAGGCCGCGCGGACGCCCTGGAAGACCGGCCCGTAGCCGAATCCGGCCGCCGCCAGCTCGTCGTAGAGGCCCTCCACCATGAGGGGTTCGGCGGCGGCCGGGGGCCAGGCGGTCTCCGGGAAGACGGGCGCGGGCGAGGTGCCCCCGGCGGCGAGGACACCGGTGGCGTGCCGGGTCCAGGGCCGGGTGTCCTCGGCGTCCTCGGGCTTCGAGAACACCGAGAGTTCCCGTCGGCCGTGCTCGTCCGGCGCGTCCACGGTGAGCTGGATCCGCACCCCGCCGCGGGCGGGCAGAACCAGCGGGTCGAGCAGCGTCAGTGCGTCGATCAGCGTGCAGCCGGCCTGATCACCGGCCTGGACGGCCAGCTCGACGAGGGCGGAGCCGGGCAGCACGACGGTGCCCAGGACGACATGGTCAGCCAGCCAGGGATGGGTGGCGAGGGACAGCCGGCCGGTGAGGAGGAAGCCGTCGGAGCCGGGCAGCGGCAGCACCGCGCCGAGCAGCGGGTGGTTTCCCGCCCCGAGCCCTGCGGAGGTCACATCCGCGCCTCCGGCGGTGCCCTCCAGCCAGTAGCGGCCGCGCTGGAAGGCATAGGTCGGCAGGTCCACCCGCCGTCCACCGGGCAGCAGGGCGGCCAGGTCCACGCGGACACCCCGGGTCCACAGGCCGGTCAGCGCCTTCAGCAGTGCCTCGGGGTCGGCGAGCGGTGTGCGCAGGCTCGGCTGGAAGGTGACGGTGTCGTCCTCGGGCAGGCAGTCGCGTCCCATGGCGGAGAGCACGCCGCCGGGGCCGAGTTCGAGGAAGGTGGTGACGCCGTCGGCGTGGGCGGCCTGGATGCCGTCGTGGAAGCGGACGGCTTCCCGGACGTGCCTCACCCAGTACTCCGGGTCACGGAGTTCGGCGGGGTCGGCGAGGCGGCCGGTCACGTTCGAGACCACCGGCAACCGGGGCTCGGCGTAGGTGAGCTGCTCGACGACGGCGCGGAACTCCGCCAGCATCGGCTCCATGAGCGGCGAGTGGAAGGCATGGCTCACCCGCAGCCCCTTCACCTTCCGGCCGTGCGACTCCAGTACCGCGACCACCTGCTCCACGGGCTCCGCGGCGCCGGAGAGCACCACCGATGCCGGGCCGTTCACCGCTGCGATACCGATCCGCTCGCGGCCCTCCAGGAGCGCGCGCACCTCGTCCTCGGCGGCCGCCACGGACACCATCACGCCGCCGCTCGGCAGGGCCTGCATCAGCCGCCCACGGGCCGCGACCAGCTTCGCCGCGTCGGCCAGCGACCAGACACCCGCGAGATGGGCCGCGGTGACCTCACCGATGGAGTGGCCCAGCAGCACGTCCGGGACCACGCCGTAGGACTCGACGAGCCGGAAGAGGGCGACCTCCAGCGCGAACAGCGCCGCCTGCGCATACTGCGTCTGGTGGAGGAGTTCCTCCTCGCCGCCGCCGGGCGCGGCCCAGACGACCTCGGTCAGCGGGCGCGGCAGCAGACCGTCGAACTCCGCGCACACCTCGTCCCAGGCCCGCGCGAACACCGGGTACGCCGCGTGGAGTTCGCGGCCCATGCCCAACCGCTGTGCGCCCTGGCCGGTGAACAGCGTGGCGAGCCGTCCCTCGCTCACGGCCCGCGGCTGCTCGGTGTCCTCGGCCAGCGCCCGGATTCCGGCGAGCAGTTCTTCGCGGTCGGTGCCGGTCACCGCCGCGCGATAGTCCAGTCCGGCGCGCGTGGTCACCAGCGAGAAGCCGAGGTCGACCGGGTCCAGTTCGGGACGGGACGCCACATGGGACGCCAGGCGTCCGGCCTGGGCGGCGAGAGCCTCCCGGGAGCGGGCGGACAGCACCCAGGGGACGAGCCCGGTGCCGGACGCCGCGGTCGCCGGTACGTCCTCCGGGTCCGCCGGCTGCGCGTCGTCCGGCTCCGGCTCCGGTGCCTGCTCCGGTGCCTGCTCCAGTACGACATGCGCGTTGGTGCCGCTGATCCCGAAGGAGGACACCCCGGCCCGGCGGGGGTGTCCGGAGTCCGGCCACTCGCGTTCCTGGGTGAGCAGCTCCACCGAGCCGGCCGACCAGTCCACATGCGGCGAGGGCTCGTCCACGTGCAGGGTCTTCGGCAGCACCCCGTGCCGCATGGCGAGCACCATCTTCATCACCCCGGCCACGCCCGCGGCGGCCTGGGTGTGCCCGAGGTTGGACTTGATCGAGCCCAGGTAGAGCGGCTGCTCCTCCGGCCGGTCCTGCCCGTACGTGGCCAGCAGTGCCTGCGCCTCGATCGGGTCACCCAGCCGTGTGCCGGTGCCGTGGGCCTCCACCGCGTCCACCTCGCCCGTGGACAGCCGGGCGTTGGCCAGCGCCTGCCGGATCACCCGCTGCTGCGCGGGGCCGTTCGGCGCGGTCAGCCCACTGCTCGCACCGTCCTGGTTGACCGCGGAGCCCCGCACCACGGCAAGGACCGGATGGCCGTTGCGCCGGGCGTCGGACAGTCGCTCCACCAGCAGCACACCGGCGCCCTCGCCCCAGCCGGTGCCGTCCGCGGCCGCCGCGAACGACTTGCAGCGGCCGTCCGCGGCGAGACCGCGCTGCCGCGAGAAGTCGATGAAGGTCTCCGGGGTGAACATCACGGTCACCCCGCCGGCCAGCGCCATGCTGCATTCGCCGGCCCGCAGGGCCTGAATCGCCCAGTGCAGCGCCACCAGGGAGGAGGAGCAGGCGGTGTCCACCGTCACCGCTTGGCCCTCCAGGCCGAAGAGGTAGGCCACGCGGCCCGAGACGACGCTGGAGTCGGCACCGTTGCCCTGGAACGCCGCGATGTCCTCGGTGACGCCGGAGACACCGGAGCCGTAGTCGTGGTACATCACGCCGGTGAACACGCCGGTCTTGCTGCCCCGCAGCGAGGTCGGGTCGATTCCGGCGCGTTCGATGGCTTCCCAGGAGACCTCCAGCAGCAGCCGCTGCTGTGGGTCCATCGCCACCGCCTCGTGCGGGGAGATGCCGAAGAACCCCGGATCGAACTCCGCCGCCCCGTGGAGGAATCCGCCCTCCCGGGTGTACGAGGTGCCGATGTGCTCGGGGTCGGGGTGGTACAGCGAGTCCACGTCCCAGCCGCGGTCGACGGGGAACTCCGAGACACCGTCGGTCCCGGCGGACACCACGTCCCAGAGTTCCTCCGGCGAGGACACCCCACCGGGATAGCGGCACGCCATTCCTACGATGGCGATCGGCTCGGACTCTTTCCGCTCGGTTTCGGTCAGCCGGGCCCGGGTATCCCGAAGCTCGGCAGTTGTCCGCTTGAGGTACTCGAGCAGCTTTCCCTCGTTGTTCGCCACCGTATTCCACTCCACTGAATCGGTCGGAGGACCTTTACGTCGATGACACCGAAAGACACCGAACGCCACGACACCGGTACGGCGCATACGGCGGCGGCAGACCCTGCCGCGCCGGGCGCCGCATCATTCACCCTGATCAGGGCGCGCATTGAGGCCGAGCAGTCGGCTTCCCAAGAATTCCAAGCTCGACAGATCCCCCTTCGACTCACTGCGGGCCACGCTACGGAATCGCCGGTGGGTACTCCAACCCCTAGCCCTCCCCTAAGGGATATCGCGCAACCCTGAGATAAGGGTGGGGCGATGAGGGCTGATCAGGGGTTGATACGGCGGTCCCGGTCGGGGTCGCGGTGAATTACCCGGTGTACGGGTGTGAAGCGGAGAAGTTCCGCGCGTGGATACGGGCCGCAAGGAAGATCGGGTGGCGAAATACCGGCCGCTGCTACCGCGCGCTCCGGGGCCGCCGACCACCCCACGGCCGTACCGCTCAGCAGTGACGTCGCGGCCATTTCCCCTGCTCACGACACCAATGGAGACATGGGCGCCCCTGGGCACCAGGGGCGGGCAGCGAGCGGAGCGCGCGAAATCCCACTTCTCTTGCGACTGTCAGGTTAGAGCCGGGATCCGCGCCCCGGCTACCCCTATCCGGTACCCCCGAACCCCCTAATTTTGCGCCATGCATCGGCGTCCGATTGCTCCTCACATCGGTGACAGGCGAGGAGCGGACCGGATACGCTGAAGCCGCTGGGACCGTCATCCGGAACGGTGTTGACGACCACAGCACGAGACTTGGGGAGGATTCATATGTCCAGGGGGGCAACCGGTGTCCGTGTCATCGCGTTAGCAGTGGTACTGCTGACCGCGGGATGCACGGACAAGGGGCATTCCAATAAGGCGTCCGACATCAAGGACAAAGCCTCGGCCTGTGTGAAGGCACTCCGGATCGTCGATCTGGTGCCGGACCCGAAAAAGGCCGAGGACTACGAGAAAAGGGGCAAGGAATTACGCGAGCTGGCGAAGGACGTCCGTGACCGTGATGTCGCGAACGCCATGCGCCAGGTGGCCCATCAATACGGCATGGCACGCACGGAGGCCGCCCGCGATTTCGGCCGGGTGGCGGTATGGGTCAAGGCAACCGTCACCAACATCAAAACACTGAAAAAGGTGTGTGCCTGACCATGGGCCGGACTGAAGCGCAAGCCGGGGGCTCCCCCACCGCGCCCGCCGACGAGCGAGACTCCGGCAGGGCGTCGCGGACCGCCGTACTCTTCCCGGGCATGGGCCGGTTCGATTTCGCGAGCGCCGGCCGGTTCCTGGTGCTCGACCGGTATGCCCGCGTCCGGCTCGCGGTCGCCGACGAGGTGCTCGGCTACTCCGTACTGGAACGGTTCCACGACGCCGGCGCCGACTACTCCGAGTACGCCCAGTTGGCCTTTCTGATCGCTTCGCTCGCCGCCGCGGACCGGGCCGAGGACCGGTTCGGTATGCGGCCCGACGTCTGCGCCGGGGCCAGCTTCGGCCAGAAGGCGGCGGCCGCGTACGCCGGTTCGCTCGATTTCCCCGATGTCGTACGGATGACGGCGGAGCTGGCGCGCTGCGAGAAGGAGTACTTCACCACCGAGCACGCGGACGTGGTGACGCACGCCGTGTACCGCGTCCCGGACGAGGAGTTCCACGCCCTGCTGGACGAAATGCGGGCGCGGGGCGACTGGTTCGAGATTTCCGGCGAGCTGGACCGCGGGTTCTACATGGTCTCCCTGCCGGAATCACGGCTGGAGGATTTCATCCGGGCGGTGCGGGACCTCGGCGGATACTCGATGTACACCATGCGCCCGCCGGTGCATGCCCGGGCGTTCGGCGCACTGCGCCGCAAGGCGGAGGCCGAGGTCTTCACCCAGTACCGGATCAAGGCACCCCGGCTCCCCGTCATCTCGGACGCCGACGGCACGGTGGTGGAGACCGCCGAGGCGATGCGCACCATGCTGCTGGACACCTTCGACCGGGCGATCTGCTGGCCGGCCATGGTGACCTCGATGGCCGGCCTCGGCGTGGACACCCTGCATGTCACCGGCGCCGATGACATGTTCCACCGGCTGAACTGCACCGTCCGCGCCTTCGACGTCCTCACGGTCAACCCGAAGAACGCCCTGCGCCCGGGGCCCCCGAAGCTCCGCAGCAGGGCCGCCTGAAGCCGGCCCGATGAGGCGGTGCGGTCCCCCGCACCGGGCCCACCGGGCCGGCCCCCTAGTCCAGGTTCGCGCTGTTCAGGTAGGCGAGGACCGCGAGCACCCGGCGGTTGGTGTCATTGGAGTTGGTCAGATTCAGCTTGCCGAAGACGCTGGCGATGTGTTTGCTCACCGCGCCTTCGCTGATGTAGAGGCGGTGCGAGACCGCCGCGTTGGAACAGCCCTCGGCCATCAGCTCCAGGACCTCCCGTTCCCGGGCGGTCAGGGTGCCCAGCGGCTCCTGATGGGCGTTGCTCTCCACCAGTTTGGAGATGACCTCCGGGTCCATCGCGGTACCCCCCTCGGCGACCCGCCGCAGCGCGTCGACGAACTGCGTGGCGTTGAACACCCGGTCCTTCAGCAGATATCCGATGGCACCGGACCCGTCTGCCAGCAGTTCGCGCGCATAGAGCTGCTCGACGTGCTGGGACAGCACCAGGACAGGCAGACCGGGGATCCGCCGGCGGGCCTCGTGCGCCGCCTGGAGCCCCTCGTCGGTGAACGTGGGCGGTAGCCGGACGTCCACGATCGCGACATCGGGCCGGTGCTCCTGCACGGCCGTGAGCAGCTCCGGGCCGGTCTCGACCGCGGCGACCACCTCGAAGCCGTGCGCGGTGAGCAGATGGGTCAGACCTTCGCGAAGCAGGTAGAGGTCCTCTACGAGGACAACACGCACGGAATCTCCAGAGTGACTGTGGTGGGGCCGCCAAGTGGACTGTGCACGGCGAGACTTCCGTCGAAGGTAGCGAGCCGCCGCTGGACGCCGCGCAGCCCGCTGCCCTTCGCCGGATCGGCGCCCCCGACCCCGTTGTCGGTGAGCGCGATCCGCAGCTGGTTCGCCGTGTAGCGCACCTCGATGTGCACACGGCCCGCGTCGGCGTGTTTGGAAACATTGGTGAGGAGTTCGGACACCGCGAAATAGGCGGCGGATTCGACCGGGCGCTCGGGGCGGCCGGGCAGATCGATCCGCAGACCGACGGAGAGCGGTGAGTCCAGGGCCAGTCCGCGGATGGCGTCGGCGATACCTCGCTCGGCGAGCACCGGCGGGTTGATGCCGCGGATCAGATGGCGTAACTCGATGAGCGCCTTCGCGGAGGCTTCCCTGGCGGTCCCGACCATCGTCTTGGCGGCCGCCGGGTCCCGTTCGATGAGTGCCTCGATGGCGCCCAGTTTCATCCCCATGGCCACCCACTGCGCCTGCGCCCCGTCGTGCAGATCGCGTTCGATCCGGCGCAGCTCCGAGGAGAGGGTCTCCCGGGCCTCCATCCGGGTCTCGGTGAGTTGGTCCACCCGGCGGCCGAGCAGCGCCGACTTGGTCGGCCCGAGCAGGAGCCAGCTCCACAGTCCGTGCAGCCGCAGCAGCGGGATGGCGAGCAGGCTGCCGGTCAGGGTGCCGATCACACCGATCAGGGGGGCGGTGGCGATCGGGTAGTCGCCGAGGACCGGGACGCCGCGGGTCAGCAGGGGCCAGCTCTCGAAGGTGTGGAAGTCGACGAAGAGCTGAAGCAGCGAGGCCCAGGCCCAGGACCAGATCAGGCCGAAGAAGCAGTATCCGGTGACCAGCACGGGGACCGCGGCGAGCAGCACCCCCACCACCGGGTCGAGCAGCAGCCACAGCAGGTCCCGCCAGGTGGCCAGGTCCCGGGCGTTCTGCCGGTACCGCAGGGACCGCAGCGCCATCTCCGGGGTGCGGTACAGCGTGCGGCCGATCTGGTACGTGCCGTCGGGCCGGGGTGGTGGCAGCACCGGTTCGGGCAGATAGGGCCGGTCGATCCGGATGCCGGTCCACTCCTGGATCTGCTGCCGGCGCCAGGAGGTGAGCTGCCGGCCGGCGACCAGCACGGTCGGCCAGGCCCACAGCAGGATCGGCACCATCGCCAGCAGATGCATGAGGGCGGCGGCCAGTTCGGCGACCGCGAGCCCGGCGGTCAGGGCCAGCCGCCAGGTGGCGAGCCCCCCACGGCCGATCCGGATCAGCGCACGGCGTATTCCGGAGTCGGCGGCGGACGCGAGGAGTTGGCAGGTCCAGCGGCCGTGCAGATGGAGCAGGGCCGGTCCGAACCCGAAGCCGGCCAGTGCCGTCGCCACGGCGAGCGGGACGGTGATCCCGGGGTGTCCGGGCCAGTACCACGGGGAGGTGGCGCCCACCACGACCAAGGTGAGCGGCAGCAGCGCCGTGAGGCTTCCGGCGATGGGGTTGATCAGCATCCACAGGATGTCCCGGGAGGTGGCCGGGTCCTTGACCAGCCAGTCCCAGCGCCGTTCGTAGGAGAGCTTCTTCGGGGTCAGGTAGAGCCGGTTCTTGTAGCGGTACCAGCCGTCGGGTTCGGGTTCGGGTGGTGGCGGCGGGGGCTGGTACGGCACCGGGATGTCCACGCCGCACCACCGGCCGGCGAGGGCGCGGTAGACGTTGAGCGGATCGCGGTACCACTGGGCGAGCGACTGGATGCCGAAGAGCGCGCCGAGGCCGACGGCGGCCAGCATCGGCCCGGCGGTGAGTCCCAGCCCGAAGAGCACAAGGCCGCGCAGGGGCGCCCAGAGGTGCCGTCCGAACATCGTTCTCCCCGTGTTTCCGATGCCCCCGGCGGGAGCGTTCGCCGCCTGCCACAATACCGACCGGAGGCAGCGGTTCCCGGTTTCTTTTGGCCGACACCCCTCGCCTCAATAGGGAGGCATTGGCCGGGAATCGATCCTCAATTCCCGGGGCCCGTGCGCTCACCGCGATCCGGGGCATATCCGCGCCGCGTGCCGTAGCGGATCGGTCCCTTCCGTACGGCCGTCCGGATCACCGCCGCTCTCCGCCCCACCTCCCAACAGCTGGCTGGAAAAGGCGCCTTGGCCCTTCCAGGATGGCCAAGTGAAGCCGCCGCCGGCACTTTGTCCCCGGAGTTGGGATCATCTCTCCGCGGTAAGGAATGAGATATCGGGTAACCGGGGTAGAGGTAGCTCCACCCGTCGTGTGGCCGTAGCTTGATTCACGGAATGGACCGCCACGGCATATTTTCTGCATACGACGATTCACGATGCGCAAAGGTCCATACCGATTCCCCTCCCTCATCGCCAGGAGGTATTCGATGCGGTCGTCGCGCGGTGCATCCGTCGCACCGGCCCGGGTCTACGGTGTCGGCGTCTGCGCCGGTCACCTCGTCGTGCATGACCCCCTGACCGGTACGACCCACCACCGGAACCGGCTGATCACGGTGGGCCGCACGATGCTGCGGGCGAGTGAGGTCGCCTCGCACCCCGTGGCCGATCTGGCGGCGCTGGGCGGCTCGTCGGCCCTCGGGGTGCGCTGGTCCCCGGTGGTGCAGCGCGATCCGTCCCCCACGTGGGTGCCGGCGGATTCCGTGCACCGCCGTGCGGCCCGCGCGCTGGCCTGCGCCGGGCTGCTCACCGTGGACCTGCACGAGGTCGATCCGCTGCCCACCCCCGATCTCACCGATATCGCCGGCCATCTCACCGATGACGGCTGCACGGTCAGCCTCACCACCGAACGCTGCCCGGCCGAGCGCCACGCGGAAGCGCTCGCCGACTGCGTCGACGCGCTGCGCATCTGCGTGGACACCGCGGTCACCCGACGGCATCGATTAGGGCCCGACGAGCGCGAGCGCCGTCTCAGATCCCTGGTCTCCGGTACCCGTGCCATGGTCGCGGTCGGGCTGCCCACCCAGCTCTACACCCGCGTCATCCCGCCCCCGCCGGGGAACGCCGCGACCCGGTGGCTGGTCGAGCTGGCGGATGCCGTCGGCGCTCACGGGGTGACCTTCGCCCGCCCCCAGGAGGACGGCACGCTGGCGATGCCCGACCCGGCCGACTGGGGCGCCGACGCCCCGCCCTGCGGAACCCTCAAACCGCTGGACGTTCCACTGGACACGGTGTGTCTGCGCGCCGGTGTCTGAGGAAGCCGTCCGCCGCGCCCGTACCGGCACGCGGCTTCGACTCCCCTCCTGCGCCCGGACGTTGGCGCCGTGTCCCCCGTCGGTCAGGCGATATCCGCGATATCCGCCGGGAGCCCGACCGGCAGATCCGCCCGGCGCTTGATGTTCAGCTTCCGGTACACCCTCGTCAGATGCTGCTCCACGGTGCTCACGGTGATGTGCAGCTTCCGGCCGATCTCCCGGTTCGTCCGCCCCAGCGCGGCGAGCGCGGCCACCCGGCGCTCGGCCTCGCTCAGCACGGCCATGCCCTCGGCGTCCTCCCACTGGCTGGTGGCCGGCTCACTGTTCAGCGGCTCCCTGGTGGCGAGCAGCTGATGGGACAGCTGCTCGGCATGGCAGCTCTTGGCGAGCTGCAGCGCCCGGCGCCGGATCAGCTGGGCCCGGTCCAATTTGCCGAGGATCTGCCAGACCTGGCCGAGTTCGACGAACGCCTGAGCCAGCTGGTAGCGGTCCCCACCGGCCTGCAACAGATCGACCACCTCGCCGAGCAGCGGCAGTCGCTGTTTGAGGTCGCTGACCGAGGCGAGAATGCCGAGGGAGATCCCGCGCATCCGGGTGGAGTCCGGCCCGATCAGGCGGAGTTGATCCTTGATGAGCTCCCTGGCCCGGTCGGTCTGACCCACCCGGACCAGGGCCTGGGCCAGGTCCCCGCGCCAGGGCAGCGCCATCGGGTGATCAAGCTTCCACTTGACCACGAGATCACCCACCGCCTCGAAATCCTCCAGCGCGGCATGCGGCCGGTCCGTCGCGAGATGGAAATGCCCCCGCGCCGTCCGGTACTGGAGCCCGTAACGGGTGTCCATCATGGACTGCGGGATCATGTGGTCGAGGAATACCTCGGCCCGGGCGAAATGGCCGCGCATCGTCGCGGCGTGTACCGCGTGCGACAGCGGTGAACCGATCGCCACGCCCCAGCTGCGCGCGGAGAGGGCCGTCAGAGCGCTGCAAGCGTCCCGTTCCGCATCGGCCAGATCACCGAGCCGGAGGCTGACCGCGGCCCTGGTGTCCAGCAGCACCCCGCGCCATGCGGCGGCATGCTGGCCCTCGGCCTTCTGGAGCAGCTCATTGCACCAGTACATCGCGCGCTCGAACCGCTCGGCAGCGAGGAGTTCATGGAGCGCGGAGATCACGGATGCCAGCGGGGTCTCCCGGACCCGGGCCCTTTGCAGCACCTGCTCGGGCCCGTCCACGGCCGGGACGTTCGCGGTGCCACGGGGAAGAACGGCGGTGTGTGGCCGGCGCACCGGGCCCGGGGAACTCATGGGTTCGGCCATCGCGGCGTGCCGTTCGACCTGGGCGAAGATCTGCGGATGCCAGCGGGCGAGCCACTGGCGGGTCAGTCTCCGTTCCGCCGGATCGCGGGAGCCCTCGCCCTCGGGCAGCGAGCCCACGCATTGCAGCGCGCGCACCGCTTCCTCGGGGCGGCCGTGCCATGCCAGCGAACGGACCAGCCGCATCACCTCACGGCAGCTGAGCAACTCCTTCTCCAGCGCCGTCTGCAAGGGGCCGTGGTGCCGGGTCGCGGCCGCGGGGCTGATCGTCCACTGCACCCAGGCGAGCCGCGCGGTGAGCATGGCGCGCTTGTGCTCGTCGCCGCAGGAACGGCTGGCGAACTCCAGGTACTGCACGGCCTCCGCCACCTTGCCGCCCGCCAGCGCCTGCTCCGCGTGGGCCAGCGCCTGGTCGGCGGCGGCATGCAGCACCCGCACGGCCCAGGGCTCGTCGGCCTCGCCGGCGGCCAGCAGGTAGCCCACCACGTCCGAGGGAGCCACGCCGTCGTGGTGCAGCAGCTCGGCCGCGCGGCGGTTCAGTGCGGAACGCTCCTCGGGCGTGAGTTCGTCCAGTACGGCGGTCCGGGTGCCGTGGTAGCGGAACTGGTTGTCGGTGGTCAGCCCCGCCAGTTCCAGGGTTTCCAGCGCACCGCCCACGACCGACGGCCGGACGTCCAGGAAGCGGGCCAGCAGCGCGGGGGCGGCGAACTCGCCGAGCACCGCGACCGCCCGCGCCGTCCGCAGCAGTTGCGGGCCGCCGCGACGCAGGATCGCCAGCACGGCCCTGGTGAAGGCCGGCCCGGCGACCGGTTCGACCGCCGCTCCGGCGGCCGCTTCCTGGTCGGGGGCCAGACTGTCGTCGATCAGGGCGTGCGTCAGCAGGGGATTGCCACCGGTCACGGCGTAACTGCCGGGTGTCTGCTGATCGGCGACCGAGGGGTCCAGCCGCTGCGCGAGAAGCTGCCCGACCCCTTCCGGGGACAGCGGGGACAGCGTGAACTGCCGGGAGTACGGCTGCCTGAGCGCCTCGGCGACCAGCTCGGACGGCGGTTCGGTCCCCTGGCTGAGCAGCAGCAGCACCCGCGCGGTGCCGATCCGGTGCTGGAGGTAGGTCAGCACGTGCAGCGAGGCGCTGTCGGCGAACTGGTGATCGTCCACGGTGATCACCAACGGCCCCTGCCTGCTCAGTTCGAGCAGCCCGACGCACAGGTCGTGCGCGGCCCTGGTCCCGGACTGCGCGGAGGACGGTGCTTCGCTCCCCACCTGGGGCGTGGTCAGGCCGGCCAGTCGGGACAGCGTTTCAGCGGCTTCCGGCGGGGTGGTCGCCCCGCTGAGGAACTGCTCGATCACACCGAAGCGGAGCGATTGCTCAGTGGGCGCGCCCGAGGCCCGCAACAGCGTGGCGCCGGCCGCTACCGCATGCTCCTCGAACGCCCTGAGCAGGGCCGTCTTACCGCTGGCGATTCCCCCTCGTAGCACCGCTACCTTGCCGGACCCTTTGGCGCTGTCACTCAATGCGGCGCGCAGCTCCGACAGCACTGCTTCTCGTTCCACTAACCCCATGCAGCTCTTCCTCCCCGAAGAAGAACCCCGGACGTACCTCTCCTGCCCGGGGCAATGCACATTCCCCACACGATTCACTTGGACGACGGCGGTGCCGGGCGGCGCGAGCGCCACACCGCTCACCGGAACACTCATGGTCATCAACATTTTCCCGCCGTCTGAAAAACAGGTCACCCCGCCGGTCCGGATCCCCGGAGTGCGCACGAGGCATAAGGATCCAGCAATGAAGAGGTGTTGATTTCACACCGAGCACGCAGCTGAAATCTGACCGCCGAGTAAATTCGGCAAACGTTGATCAACCGCAGTTGTAAAACTTGACTCAGGAGTCAATATCGCATCTCAGAAATCACACAAAGCAAGAAGGCGACCTCGCCTCCGGAGGCACGATTCCACGCCGCATGATGCTCACCGCGGGGGTGGAAATTCCAACTCAAAAGCGCACGGAAAGCGGATTTCCGGCAGGAAGCCCGGCCCTCCGGATGCCGAAAATGTGCACTTGAAATCCAGGTCAGAGAATATCAAGAGACATTAAAGTCGGCGTTTTTATGTCGCAAAGGCACTACCGCCATAATATGAACGATCACCCCCCTGGGGTTCAAGCGGGTCCGACGTGACGGCAGTCACATCGAGGGCACTAAGTGTACGCCACCGGCCGGCGTGACATTCTCGCGAATTTTGGCATCCGCCCCGGGCCAGACCGCCACGGAATTTCAGGTTCCGGGAGCCGGTGGACCGTCACGGAATTCATTATTCCGCAGTTCACATTGCTGCTACCTGCGCAAACAGGAACCGCCCGGGCCATCCGGAACACCGCGTTCGACCACCGGAACTACCGCTTCCACTGGCGGTCGACGACGCAACGCCGCCAGATGTTCACACGACGCACCGACCGCGCTTCTCGGCCTTCCCTGCCTTCCGCAAGGCTTCCTGAGTATGAGTCACGTAAAAGTGCGCCTGAGCAACCAATAGGAGGCCGCGCACCATCAGCGCAGCCCACCGGCCGAAACTCCGGCAACGCCCGGGGGATGAGCAGCAGCACATGACTCCCCTCGACCGGCGGGACACTTCTCCGCACCGTCACGCCCTGACCGCCCCACCCATCGGCACAATCCGCGGCAGGGCGAGGGAAGTTGACGTGGCAGTGCTTGACCCTGCCTTGACTCTCGTACATGCGGCGCTACCCAGAGTAAGTGCAGAACTGACCTGTGAGTAACCCGCAAAAGCCAGCTCGTGCCGCCGGCCCGACGCCGGCACGGGTCGCGCTACGAAGGAGGCCAGGGGCGGTGCACGGGCGTCTGAGCCGGTAAGGCGGAAGATGGCCGAAAGGAATTACCGGGAGGGGCGCGGCGCGACGTATCACGGCCGCCGGGCAGGAAGGTGAACCACGCGGAAAACCGGCAGGCGGAATTGCTCAGCGAAAGCAAGATCAAGCATGCTGCCCTCCGCGGTGACACCTCGAAGGCCGCGGTGACGGCGGGCAGGCCACGGCGCACACGACCGCGCGCACGCCGCTCTCCCCTCATTCGCCGGATGCCTTGGCGCGCGGCGACGCCGATACCCGCTGCACTCCGCGCAACGTCCCTGGTGGGCCCGGCCCGCAACGGAATTCCGACCGGAACGCCACGAGTCCGGGGCGGCAAGAGAAGGGACCTTAGGGGTGCGGATAAGGGTTCCCTCCCCGCGCCCCCGCTTCCAGACTCGCCGTAGGTGAGGCACGTGCCCTGCCCTGTCGGCTGGGCGGCTCCCGCAGGTTTTCCGTAGTGATGCCGCATGTGAGGTCTGCCCACGAGGAAGGAAGCGTGCGACCAGTGAACGCAAAGATCTTTGCCCCTGACTCGGTGCGGACCCTGTCCGAATTCGAGCAGGACGCACTCCGCATCGCGCAGGTGCTCGGCGAGCGGGGCGTCGGCCCCGGGGACCGGGTCATGCTCAAGGCCGGCAACTCGCCCGCCTGGGTGGCCACGCTGCTCGGACTGATGCACATAGGCGCCTCGATCGTGCTGGTCGACCAGCAGGAGCATGCGGAGCCGACCCGTCGGATCATCCTGCGGACCGGTACCAAGCTGGTCCTCAGTGACGAGGACTCGCCGCTCGACATCAGCCAGGAGGCCGTGCATCTCTACGAGTTGCTGGTGTCCGCCGCCGGCCGGCAGGTCGCGGGCGAGCGGCTGACCGTCGACGCCTGGTGCGAGCTCCCCGACGGCCTGATCATGTGGACCTCCGGCTCGACCGGCACCCCCAAGGGTGTGGTCAAGTCCGGCCGCAAGTTCCTGAAGAACCTCGAACGGAACGCGGCACAGGTCGGACATCGGGAGGACGACGTCCTGCTGCCGCTGCTGCCGTTCGCCCACCAGTACGGCCTCTCCATGGTGCTGATCGCCTGGCTGAAACGGTGCTCGCTGGTGATCGCCCCGTACCGGCGGCTGGACCGCGCCCTGCTGATGGCGGAGGAGTCAGGCGTCACGGTCATCGACGCCACCCCGTCCAGCTACCGCAGCATGCTCAACCTCGCCTCGCGGAAGCCGAGTCTGCGCCCCGGGCTGGCGCGGGCGCGGATGTTCTGCGTCGGCGCGGCCCCCCTGGACGATCCGCTGGTCGGGCAGTACGAGGCGGAGTTCGGACGGCCGCTGCTGGACAGCTACGGCAGCACGGAGCTGGGCAATATCGCCTTCGCGACGCCGGACAACCCGGTGGCGTGCGGGCAGGCGATGGACGGTATCCGGGTGCGCGTCGTCGACGACGAGGGCCGGGCGGTCCCCACGGGCGAGCCCGGCGAGGTGGAGGTGAACACCCCCGACGCACTGGAGGGTTATCTCGCCGAGGACGGCACCCTCCAGCCCGCCCCCCAGGGCTGGCAGCGCACCGGCGATCTCGGCCGGCTCGACGCGGATGGCAATCTCATCGTCCTCGGCCGCAAGTACGCGGTGCACCGCAAGGGGTACACCCTCTACCCCGAACTGATCGAACGCAGCGTGGCGTCACAGGGCTGCTCCGTCAGGATCGTCGCCCTGCCCGACGAGCGGCGCGGCGCCCAGCTCGTCTTCTTCGTGGAGGACGACAAGGGCCAGGAGGACGCGTACTGGCGCGAGCGGCTCTGTGGCATGCTGGCCGCCTACGAGCACCCCGACCGGGTTGTCGTGCTCGAACACTTCCCGCTCAACCGCAACGGCAAGCCGGACAAACGGCAGTTGGAGCATCTCGCCCGAGCCCGCGGCCGGTGAGCTCGCCGCCGGCGGCACCGGCACCGCCGGCGGGTGTCATCCCCGGAGGACGTACGCAGTGAAGATCGCCTGTCTTCAGACCGTCTGTGGCCCGACGGACCTCCCGCAGACCCTCGACAGGCTGCGGGACGCCGCGGGCAAGGCGGCCGCCGAGGGCGCCGAGCTGCTGCTCGCTCCCGAGATGACCATCGGCGGCTATCCGCTCCTGCACACGGCCCTCGCGCAGTCGGCCGGCACCGCGGAAGGGCCGCAGTGCGCCGCGGTCTCCGAGATCGCGCGGGAAGCCGGCATCGCGATGGCGCACGGCTGGCCCGAGCGGGACGGTGCACACCTCTACAACGCGGTGCGGCTCGTCGGCCGGGACGGGCGGCCGCTGGCCGTCTACCGCAAGGCACATCTCTACGGCCGGGCCGAGCACGAGCTGTTCACCCCGGGCGGCAGCGGCGTGGTCCAGGCATCCCTGGGGGGCCTGACGGTGGGCATGCTGATCTGCTACGACGTCGAGTTCCCCGAGGCCGTACGGGCCCACGCGCTCGCGGGCACGGATCTGCTGCTGGTCCCCACGGGCCTGATGAGCCCCTGGGATTTCGTCGCCCGGACCCTCGTACCCGCCCGCGCCTTCGAGAGTCAGCTCTACGTCGCCTACGCCAACTGGACCGGCGAGCACGGCGGCCTCCGTTTCTGCGGCCGGACCACCCTCGCCGCCCCCGACGGCACGGTGCAGTCCCTCGACCCCGCCGCCGCCTCCGACGGGGACCAGCTGCTGTTCGGCGAGGTGGACCCCACCACCCTGGCCTCGGCGCGCCGCACCACGACCTACCTCAGCGACCGCCGCCCGGAGCTGTACGGGGGCTGACCGCGGGGCAGAGCACTCCCCGCGTGTGATAGAAGTACCAAGACCGTCGGCTCCGACGGTCTCCGGGAGCGGCCGCCCGCACGCACGGCGGCACAGCCCGGCGCCGACACTTCTTCGGCCACCTTCCGCACCACCACGGCAACGGCCTCGTCCCGTCGCCGGCTCTTCTTCCCTCTGCGCCCGGTCCGATACCGGCGCTCAGTGCTGCACCGGTCCACACCTCACAGCCGGGCCTGTTCCCTGAACCCGGAATATGCCTAGGTTCTTGCCGTGCCCCGGGACCGCCGCAGACCGTAACGCCCTCAGCATCTGGAGGACAGCATCTTGCACAGCAGCACCCTGCCCCCTGAGCAGTCCACGAACTCCGCTGATTTTCCCCGCCAGTTCGCCCGCAGCCGCCGCTTCTCCCTCGGCGTGCCCCGGCATTTCACCGTCTCCCCCGATGGCCGTCGGGTGCTCTTCGTCCGTACGGGCTCGGGTACTGATCCGGTGGGCCGGCTGTGGCAGTACGAGGACGGGGCGGAAAAGCTGTTGGCCGATCCGGCGCTCCTGGTAGGGGCCGGTTCCGGGGCGGTCCCCGAGGAGGAGAGGCTGCGCCGGGAGCGGGCCCGTGAGCGTTCGGTGGGAGTGGTGTCGTACGCGACGGATGATGCGGCCCGTCTGGTGGCGTTCGCGCTGTCGGGGGCCCTGTGGGCGGTGCGTACCGACGGCGGCACACCGTTCTCCGTCCCCGCGGCCGGTCCGGTGGTCGACCCCCGCCCCTCCCCCGACGGCCGGTACATCGCCTATGTGAGCCGCCGCTGCTTCCACGTCGTCGATCTGACCGGCGCCGACCGGCAGCTGGCCCGTGCGGAGGGCCCGGAGATCTCCTACGGGCTCGCCGAGTACGCCGCCGCCGAATCCATGCAGCGGTCGCGCGGCTACTGGTGGGCGCCGGACAGCCGCCGCGTCCTGGTGGCCAGGGTCGACACCAGCCCCGTGGAACGGCGTTACATCAGCGATCCGGCCGACCCGACGAAGCCGCCGCAGGCGATCCGCTACCCGGCGGCCGGCACCGCGAATGCGGAGGTCAGCCTGGAGCTCCGCTCTCTGGAGGGCGACCGGGTCGAGGTGGAGTGGGACCGCAAGGCGTACGAGTACGTCGTGGCGGCCGGCTGGGACGCGCATGGTCCGTTCGTCGCCGTGCAGAGCCGCGACCAGCGCATAGTCCGCACGCTCGCGGTCGATCCGGAGACCGGTGCCACCGAAGTGCTCCATGAGCGGACCGACCCGGCCTGGGTGGAGCTCACCGAGGGAACCCCGGCCCGTACGGCGTCGGGCGCCCTGGTGCTCCCGGAGGACGAGGGCGACACCCGCTATCTGACCGTCGGCGGCCTCCGGGTCACCCCGGAAGGGCTACAGCTGGGCGCGGTCCTCGGGGTCGAGGGCGAGCGGGTGCTGTTCACCGCGAGCGACGACCCGCTGGAGACCCATGTGTGGTGCCATGAGCCCGGCCGCGGCCTCCGCCGGCTGAGCCGGGAGCCCGGCAGATACACGGGGGCGGCGCGGGGCGGCACGGTCGTCCTGGCGGGCCTGACCCCACGGGGCAACGAGGCGGGCGTACTGCGGGGGGACGGGGCTGCCGGGGCTGCCGGGGCTGCCGGGGACCCGCCGTACCAGGCCCTCACCTCGCTCGCCGAGGAACCGTCGATCACCCCACGACCGGTCCATCTGACGCTCGGCGAACGGAAGTTGCGCGGCGCCCTCTACCTGCCGTCGTGGCACGAGGAGGGCACCGGAAAGCTTCCGGTCCTCCTCGACCCGTACGGGGGGCCGGCCATGCAACTCGTGGGACGGGCCCGGGGATGGTTCACCTGTGTGTCGCAGTGGTTCGCCGAGCAGGGGTTCGCGGTGCTGGTGGTCGACGGACGCGGGACCCCGAACCGTGGCCCGGCCTGGGAGAAGACCATTCACGGCGACCAGCTCGGCCCGGCGCTGGAAGACCAGGTGGACGCGCTGCGGGCGGCCGCGGCGCACTGCGGCGACCTGGATCTGACGCGGGTGGCGATCCGCGGCTGGTCCTTCGGCGGGTTCCTGGCCGCGGCCGCGGTGCTGTACCACCCCGAGATCTTCCACGCGGCGGTCGCCGGTGCCCCGCCCACCGACATGCGGATGTACGACACCCACTGGAAGGAGCGCTACCTGGGCCACCCGGAGGAGCAGCCGGAAAACTATGAGCGCACCTCCCTGATCGGCCACGGCCATCTGCTGAGCCGCCCGCTGCTGCTGGTGCACGGCCTCGCGGACGACAATGTGGCGGCCGCGCACACCCTCCGCTTCTCGGCGGAACTGCTCGCGGCGGGCAAACCCCACAGTGTCCTGCCGCTGCCCGGCGCCACCCATCTCCCGGCCGACGACGCGGTCAACGCACAACTGCTGTATTTCCAGCGGGACTTCCTGAGGGGCGCGTTGGAGAAGGGCACCGGCAAGGACTGACGGGGGTGGGGTCACGGGCCGCCGCCCGTGGCCCGCTCCCACGGATGACACACCCCGCATTGAACGCTCCGGGCGGTGGCTCCGTATGGACCTTGTGCAACGTCCATGGAGCACATCGCGCACCGAAGGCACCACCAAGAACCGGAGGCACACCATGGCTCGACAGGCAGCGTCGGAGCGGACGGAGACCGCAGCGGTGACCGCAGCGGAGGAGACCGGCCCGGCGCCGGCGGGACGCGGGACGGGGCGGCGGGCGGTCGTCGCGGCGGTCGGGGCGGCCGGCCTCACGGCAGCGCTGGCGGCCTGCGGCGGCAGCATGTCGGATGCGGGGAGCGGGGAGTCCAAGGCCGCGGGTGACGATCAGGCCGCCCCGGAGACGAGCGGCGGAGGCGGCGACAGCGGTTCGGGCGGCACCGGCGGGAGCGGGGCCGACGGTTCCGCCGGTGGGGACAGCGGCCCCACCCTCGCCAAGACCTCGGAGATCCCCAAGGGCGGCGGCAAGATCTTCAAGGGCGAGAAGGTCGTCGTCACCCAGCCCCAGGACGGCGACATCAAGGCGTTCTCCGCGATCTGCACCCACGCGGGCTGCGTCGTCGGCGAGGTCTCCGGCGGCACCATCAACTGCATGTGCCACGGCAGCAAGTTCGACATCACCGACGGCAGCGTCAAGACCGGCCCCGCCACAAAGGGCCTGGCCCCCGCCAAGGTGACGGTCAAGGGCGGCTCGGTCACCCTCGGCTGACGCAGCGCCGGCCTGCTATTCGCTTGCCGCAATTGAGCCCGGTCGGATAGGAAGCCTGCATGCTAAAGGGCAACAAGGTCGGGCTCAGAGCTCGGCACGAGGACGACATCCCGGTCCTGCAGTCCGAGCTCCATGACGACGTGGTCAACGCCGCGCGGGCCCAGGGCAGGCCATGGCGACCGCTCACACCCGGCTCGAAACACTCGCAGTTCGTGGTGGACGACACGGAGCAGGGGCACGTCCCGTTCTCCGTGGTGGAGCTGGACGGCGGCACGCTGGTCGGGACCGCGAACCTGTGGGGCATCGACGATCACCACCGGTCCGCGCACATCGGGTTGGGCCTGCTGCCGTCCTCGCGCGGCAAGGGCTACGGCACCGACGTGGTCGCGGTGCTCTGCCACTACGGCTTCGTCGTGCGCGGCCTACAACGGCTCCAGATCGAGACGCTGTCGGACAATGAGGCGATGCTGCGCTCCGCCGAGCGCAACGGCTTCGTGCGCGAGGGCCTGATGCGCTCCTCGGCCTGGGTGATGGGCGAGTTCCTGGATGAGGTGCTGCTCGGGCTCCTCGTCCAGGAATGGAAGCCGGACTCGAACGGCTAGCCCGCCTTTTCTGGATCTCCTTCGTCCCGTCTCGCCTCGCCGGTATCAGTCGTTGCCGGCGGGTGGGTCGGCAAAGACGCCCTTCCGCATGCCGGTGGCTTGCCCTACTTCGATGAGGTAGCCGTCGGGGTCTCGCAGATAGCAGCGCAGTTCCGCTTTGCGGTCGAGCGGAGGGGTGAGGAATTCGACTCCCTTGGCGCTCCACTGCCGGTGGCATTCCTCGATGTCGGCGACGCGGATATTGAGGAAGCTGCTGACCGTGTTCGGCTCGGTGGGCGGGCGCAGGGTGACGTCCGGCTTGTCGGGGGTCGGCCCGCCGCCGGGGTTCATGATGATCCATCCGTTGGCGAGTTTGACGATGCAGGGGTTCTCGGCGAGGACCACTTCACCGCCCAGAACGTCGGCGTAGAAGGCGCGGGATCGGGCGACGTCGGCCACCGTCAGGAAGTGGGTGAGGAGCAGCCCGGTCTCTGGATAGGGAAGATCATCACGGCTCATGCGCGACCTCCTGACAAAGAGGATGTTTCCGCACATAGTGACGCATGGCTGCCTGTGACGGCGGATGGACACGGGTGAGGGGGACGCGGTCGCGGCCGACGAGGAAGCTCTCGGGCCGGCCGCCAACACACCATCAGAACGCACCGACGGCAGTGCACCCGCACCGGCGTGAAAGGTCTACCGCCGCCGGGCGAACCAGGCGACCAGGGCCGCGGGCCCCATCGACAGCATGACGGCCGCCTTCACCGACAGGAGCCCGAGGCCGGGAGTCCACCACCCCACCTTCCACGCCGCGACCCATAACAGTCCCAGAATCAATAAAGTGCAGCCCACCGACAGTGCGACCCGCACGGTATGAGGGGCCTGGGGCTCTTCGCTCTTTCTCTTATCCATGGGCGCGACTATAGAGACAGGGCAAAGGCCCGCGCCGGGCTGGACAGGCAGGCACGACACCGGCCGGGACGCACCGCCGGGGGTGAAGGCGGGGACCACCGGAGAAGTCGATGTGACGATGTCCAAATACACCGGCTTCTGGTGGACCGGATTCTGGCGGACGGCCGCGGAAGGCGGGCCGAACTGGTCCACCATCAACACCAGGAAGGCACCCGCCAACCAGGACACCTGCTACGAGGTCGGCGGCACCACCTTCTACGCCTGGGAGACCACGACCGCCTGCTGATCCCACCGGTACGTCCCGTGCCATACCGGTGAGCCGGAGCCGCAACCCTGCCCAAGGGGTTGCGGCTCCCGCACGTCTGGGGCCGGCGGGCGTCGCAGCCTCCGGCGGGTCATGGCCGAGACCTGAGGGTCAGTAACGCAACGCAGCATCCTTGAACGCCCGTTGTGAAGCGAATCACCACGGCGGGACTGTCACAGATCGCTGATGCGCGGTGTCTCGATGGTCAGCCGAAGAAAGGGGCCCGCGTGTGATGCCGGGGTATCGACACATGCTCGTGGTGGGGTCAGGCCATGACTGAGGACGCCTGCACCGAGCGCCGCCCACCGAGCATCGTCCGCTGCTGTTCACCCTCGCGTACGAGATATCCGACCGAGCGAGCGGTGTTTCATCCTGCGGATCACCGGCCTCTACGGCATCCGCAACCCGGACAAGCTGCACCGCGCCGAGACGGTGCTCCCACTCGACCGAGGAGGTCACCCGCCGTGGAAACCATGACCGTGGAACGCGTCATCGCCGCCCCGATCAAGGACGTGTTCACCTGGCTCACCACGACCACCAACTACACGGCCTCGCCCCTGATTCTGCGCTGCCGCCTGACCCGGCACGGCGAGTCCGCGCCGTATGGCGTCGGCGCGGTGCGCAGCCACCTCTGGCTGATCGGCTGGTTCCGGGAACGCATCACCCACTACGACCCGCCGTACGCCACCGACTACGTCGTCGAACGCAGTCTGCCACCGTCCCGACACGAACTCGGCCGCATGACCTTCACCGAGGTCGACGGCGGAACCCACGTACGCTGGACCACCCGCGCCGAGATCCCGGTCCCCTTGCTCGGCGCCTTCCTCACCCGCCACCTCGCGAGGCCGGTGATCACCGGCACCTTCCGCAACATCCTCGACGCCGCCGACACCGCGCTGACGCAACGTCGGTAGTCCCGCATCAAGCGCTCCCCAGCTCCCCAGCTCCCCAGCGAGGGACGGCTGGGCGCCATGGGAGACCCGCCCGAGCCGGCCTCGGACATGGACACGCGTCGGTGCGCCTGTTGGGCACCGACGCGCCGACGTCCGGATCAGCTCTGCTGCTCGCTGATATTGACCATCCACGTGATACCGAACTTGTCCGTGCACATGCCGAACACGTCCCCCCACATCTGCTTTTCCAGGGGTACGGCCACGTTGCCGCCCGTGGACAGCTTCTGCCAGTAGCCGCGCAGTTCGTCCGCGTCGTCGCCGGCCAGGCTCACCGCGAAGTTGTTCCCGGGTTTGTGTTCGGTCCCGGGCGGATTGTCGGCAGCCATCAGGGTGAACCCGCCGGCGGTCTCCAGCTGGCTGTGCATGATCTTGTCGGCGTATCCGGGCGGCGCCTCGGAGCCGAAAGAACCGTAGGTGTGGACGGACAGGTCGCCGCCGAGGACCTCCTTGTAGAACTCCATGGCTTGCTTCGCTTCACCGGAGAAGCTGATGTACGGATTGAGGCGAGAGGTCATGAGATGCCCCTTTCATGCGGAATGGTCAGCGCGGGCAGCCTACGTCCGTCAGGGGCAAAGTCGGATGACCCGGGGCTCACGGTGAGGCGGGCGCATACGGCGTATGCGGCGTAGGCATCACCGTCCCGCTACGGGCTGCCACGTTGAGCGTCCGCGCGCAGGCGCTTGCCCCGTCGGCCCGTCGCCACCCTGATCGGGATCAGCACCGCCCACAGCAGCTTCGCGCCCGTCGGCGAGACGAAGGCGAGCGGGATGGCAACAGCGAAGACCAGCACCGTCGCCGCGAGGTCGACCACGTCGTTACGCGCGACAGGGTCGGACAGCACCGCTCTCCCCAGCCATGGGCGCTTCCACAACACGATCGTCAGCGCGAGCTGCGTGGCCCCCATGGCCGCGACGGCGCCGGAGTAGACGGCCACCGACTGCGGCTCGTCGCCGTACTCGGCCAGCAGAGTGGTGGGGAACGGCATCAGGGCGATCAGCCCCAGGCCCAGCAGCACCAGCTTGACGATCGTGCCGTCCACGTCCCGCACGTACCGGAAGGTCTCGTAGTGACCCCGCCAGAACGCCGCGATGACCACCACACTGAGGACGTACGCCCAGACCTTGGGCATCACATCCCTCAGCGCCTGCGCGAAACCGGCGGAGTCCAGCCCGTCGGGCACCGCGATGTCCAGCGCCAGCAGCGTCATCGCGATGGCGAACACCCCGTCGGCCAACGCGAGGAGCCGGGCCGCGCTCCCCTCGTCATCCCGTACTGGCCGGCCACCGTTCACCAGGCCACTCTAGGATCATGCACCCCGGAAAATTCCGATTTGCCCCGTGTACGTGTTGAGCGCCGGCCGTGTTCCTGCGGCGGTGCCTCTAGCGCGGCCAGTGGTTCAAGCGGTACGAGCCGGCCAGGTCCCGCACCTCCGCGGACGCCACCACCTCGCGCCCGTCATCCGCCGGCAAGTGCTTGCCGAGCAGAGCCAGCACGTCCTCCGACAGCCGCGCCTTGGCCTCATCCGGACGCCCCGGCAGCAGCCCGATGTCCACATGCAGAAACGCCACCCGCCCGGCCGCTCCCTGACCGACGTATGTCTCCGTCGCCCGCCGGAAGAAGGTCTTGCACACACCCGTCGAGCCGGACCCCTCAAGCACCATCGGATGCAGCTCCCCCACGAACGCCTGACGGTCGAAGACGCCGTCCAACTGCGCGGAGTAATCGACGGTTATGTGGGGCATGGGGGGACCTCTCGGGTGCGCTTCCGGTACACCTATCTTCATCCATGCGCCTGGCCACGCTGCACCGAGCCCCGCTGACACACGTACTGCGCGGGGGAGTTGGCCGGACGCCGGCCGTACGTGATGTGGGCGCCACGGGCGACCGCCGGACCAGCCGCCCTCACCCTCGCCGGGACGAGCGAGCCGGCCTCACCGGACACCCAAGACCGCCGAGGGGACGCCAACAGGCGGCGGCCGGGCCGTTTTCCACGCGCCAGGCAGGCAAAAGACGCAATCCCTGCCCGATACCGGGCAGAAAAGTAGCTGTCCCACCACCCCCGCCGTATCGTGAGGGCCCATGATCGCCATCGACGCCTTGTGGACTTTCTCTTTGATGGTGGGACTGCTCACCCTCACTCCCGGACTGGACACCGCCCTCGTCCTGCGCACCGCCGCGCTCGGGCACCGCCGGCGTGCCTGGGGCGTGGTTCTCGGCATCCAGAGCGGCACCCTGATCTGGGGCACGCTCACCTCGCTCGGTGTGACCGCGCTGCTCACCGCGTCCCACCTCGCGTACGAGATCCTCCGCTGGGCCGGGGCCGCGTACCTGGTGTGGATGGGCGGCAGGCTGCTGTGGGCCACCTGGCGCCGCTCGGCGGACGAGGCCCCGGGGGCGCCCGGGAACGGGGCCGAAGTCACCTCGGGAGCAGGCTCCGGGGACTCGCTGCTCGGCGGCTGGCGGCAAGGGCTCACGACCAACCTTCTCAACCCGAAGATGGGCGCCTTCTACGTCGCGGTGCTCCCGCAGTTCCTCCCTGCCGACACCTCACACCTCGCCGCGGGCGTACTCCTGACCGGCATCCACATCCTGCTGGCCGTCCTATGGGCCGGCGTACTGATCTTCCTCGGGCACGTGCTCAGGGACCGCCTGCAACAGCCCGCGGCGCGCCGCTGTCTCGACCGTGTCACCGGTACGGTCATCGCCGCCTTCGGGGTCCGGCTCGCGTTCGGGGAGTGAGCAACCAACTCCCCCCACTCCCCCAAGTGAAAGGACACCTGCATGCGCTCGCTCCCCACCGGCGTGGAGGCCGTGGTCTTCGACTGCGACGGCCTGTTGGTCAACACCGAGGCCTGCTGGACCGTTGCGGAAACGGCCATCTTCGCCGCGCACGGCCACTCCTTCGGCCCCGAACAGAAAGCGCTGGTCATCGGCCGTACCGTGGAGGCCGCGGCAGCGGCCATGGCGGACTACTTCGGGCGGCCCGGAGCCGGTGCCGACCTCGCCGCCGAGCTCCTCGAAAGGGTCCGCAAGGAGCTGGCCGGGGGCGCGGCCGCCCTCCCCGGAGCAGCGGAGCTGGTGCGCGCCTGCCGGGCGGCCGTGCCCATAGCCGTCGCCAGCAACAGCCCCCGGGAACTGCTGGACACGGCACTGGAATCGGCCGGCCTCGCCGCTCACTTCACCCACTCGTTCGCCGCCGACGAGGTGGCTTCCCCCAAACCCGCACCGGACCTCTACCTCATGGCCTGCGAGGCGCTCGGTGCGGCGCCACAGCGCTCCGTCGCCTTCGAAGACTCGGCCACCGGGATCTCCGCGGCCCGTGCCGCCGGGCTCTACGTCGCGGTCGTACCGTCCCTGCCGGGAGCCGACCTCGACCACGACTGGCTGGGCACCGGCTTGGATGACCGCCAACTCATCGAGTGGGCCCGGCAATTGGGGTAGGAGGCGGGGCGCCCGACTCCACGGCGGCCGCTCAGGGTCGGCCCCAGCCCCTCCCCCTACGAACCCCGGAGCTGTGCCCAGCCGGGCGAAGGCGACGCACGGGCGGTGCGGGCCGCATGATTAGCCGTTGGAGAGTCGGGAAATCGTCCGCTATGCCCATGGACCACCGTCACGCGCCCGTTCTGGAAGCTCTCGCCCGGTATCACTCCTCGAAGCAGCTGTCGTTCAGCCCTCCTGGTCACAAGCAGGCACGGGGTGCCGATCCGCGGGTCCGTGACGTGCTGGGTGACGCTGTGTTCTACGGGGATGTCCTGGCCTCCGGCGGCCTGGACGACCGGCGTACCGGCGGGAGGATTCTCGAACGCGCCGAGAAGCTGATGGCCGATGCCGTGCACGCCTCCCACACCTTCTTCTCGACCTGTGGGAGCTCCCTGTCGGTGAAGGCCGCCATGCTCTCCGTCGCACGTCCCCACGAAAAGCTGCTGATCGGCCGGGACGCGCACAAGTCCGTGGTCGCCGGCCTGATCCTCTCCGGTATCCACCCCGTGTGGGTGGACCCCAGGTGGGACGCCGACCGGCACTTGGCGCACCCACCGTCCGCCGAGGACTTCGAGGCGGCTTTCGCCGCCCACCCGGACGCGAAGGGAGCGCTGGTCACCAGTCCCACCCCGTACGGGACCTGTGCGGACCTCCGTGCCCTCGCGGACATCTGCCACCGCCGGCAGAGCCCGCTCATCGTCGATGAAGCCTGGGGGGCGCACCTGCCCTTCCACCCCGAGCTGCCGACGTGGGCCATGGACGCGGGTGCGGATGTCTGCGTCACCAGCATCCACAAAATGGGGAGCGGCCTGGAGCAGGGCTCCGTCTTCCATCTGCAGGGCGACCTGATCGACCCGGCCCTGCTCAAGACCCGGGCCGATCTGCTCGGTACCACCAGCCCGTCCGTGCTGATCTACGCCGGCCTCGACGGCTGGCGCCGGCAGATGGCCCAGCACGGCCACGACCTGCTGGAGGGCGCCCTCCAGCTGGCGACTCAGGTGCGCGGGGCCATCGAGGAGATCGACGGCTTCCACGTACACGCCCGGGCGGACTTCTGCGGCCCTGGGCTGGCGGACGACTTCGATCCGCTTCCGGTCGTCGTGGACGTCACCGGGCTCCACACCACGGGGTACCGGGTGGCCGACTGGCTTCGTGAGCACCGGCATGTCGATGTGCATCTGGCCGACCACCGCCGCATCAACACCCAGCTCACCCACGCTGACGATCAAGAGACGACAGCCGTGCTCCTGGAGGCGCTGAGGGCGGTGTCCGCCGCCGGGCCGGACCTGCCTACCGGTCCCCCGGTCGACGTCCCTCCCCCCGCGACCCTGCGGCTCCAGCAGACCTGCCTGCCGCGCGATGCCTTCTTCGGGCCCGTGGCAGACGTTCCCGTGCAGGAGGCCGTGGGTCGCGTGGCCGCCGAGATGATCACGCCCTACCCGCCCGGCATCCCGGCCGTACTGCCGGGCGAACTCCTCAACGAACCCGTGCTGCACTACCTGCGCTCAGGGATCGAGGCGGGCATGAACCTTCCCGACGCCGTCGACACCCGGCTCCGTACGGTGCGGGTCATGGCGGAGGGCAAGGACTGACTCCGCGACGGCGCAAGACGCTCACGGCCCTTTGAGGAGCGCCTGCCGGAACCGTGCGTTGCTCTCATGACCTGCGTGTCCCTGAGCAGGCGGGCGTCCCGACCGACGCCCCCGGCGTGGTCCTCGGCAATGACGGCCCCGGCAGCCTGGACCAGATCACTCAGCTGCTCGGCCAATACCGCGTGTGGGAGCGGTTCTCGACCCGCGCCTGAGCGCTCTCCCCCGACCGCGGGCCACCTCCTGGGTCGCGGTCCCTCTGCCAGAATCGCGTCGTGACTGAACAAACGAGCGACCGCGGATATCTTCTGGACAACCAACAGTCGGAGGCGGGCATCCGCTTCGGCGCTCTCTCCGAGTTATTCGACCCCGTGACGTTCCGGCACATCGACCGGCTCGGAATCGGGGCCGGCATGCGGTGTTGGGAAGTCGGCGCCGGCGGCCCCTCGGTACCCCGCGGGCTCGCCGAGCGGGTCGGTCCGACCGGCACGGTGCTCGCCACCGATATCGATGTGTCCTGGACCTGCGATATCGCCGACGGTGTGATCGAGGTGCGCTCCCACGACGTGGCGGCCGACCCGCCGCCGCCCGGCGGTTTCGACCTCGTGCACGCCCGGCTGGTCCTGGTGCATGTCGCCGACCGCGCCGAGGCCCTGCGGCGGATGGTCCAAGCACTGCGGCCCGGTGGCTGGCTCCTCCTGGAGGACGCCGACCCCGCTTTGCTGCCCCAGTTGTGCCCCGAAGAGTCGGGTCCGGAACAACAGCTCGCCAACCGGCTGCGGTCCGGCTTCCGCACCCTGGTGGCGTCGCGCGGCGCGGACCTGGCGTACGGGCGGACCCTGCCCAGGGTGCTGCGCGAAGCCGGGCTGGCCGAGGTGCAGGCCGACGCGTACTTCCCCATCACCTCGCCGGCCTGTGCCGTACTGGAAGGCGCGACAGTCCGGCATGTCCGCCACCAACTGACCGCGCACGGACTGGCCACCGACGAGGAAATCGACCGTCACCTGGCCAACGTCGCCACCGGTCAACTCGACCTGGCCCTCGCCCCGATGATCTCCGCATGGGGACGCCGACCGTAGGCTGCGCGCCCGGCCGCCGCCTGACCGACCGCCTGACCGACTGCCCCGGCTGGTCCACACCCGCCAGGCAGTCAAGGGCTGTCATCGCGAAGCCGCACCACGGCATCAGCGGCAGGCACCCCATTGCGGCTTTGTCTTCCCTCGCACCGGATCGCACGCAGCCCCAACGGCCGGTCGCTGGACGGCAGGAGCAGCGCCGGCCCCGGCGGTGTGAGAGCACTCATTTCTGCGAGGATCGCGCGTTCCGTCCCCGGCCTCGCCGGGAGGTGGTGTCCGCCCGGATCTCCTCGGTGGCCGCGCGGAAGGCGGGTGCGGCGCGGGCGAAGTAGTCGAAGAGCAGGGCCCGTTGCTCGGGGGTGTAGTGCGCAAGCACCTCCGCGAGGTGGCGGCGGGCGGGGCCGACCACTTCCTCGATGTGCCCCAGGGCGTCCGGCACCGGTTCGACGATCACGCGCCTGCGGTCGTGGGCGTCGGCGGCCCGGCGCGCGAAGCCGGCCTTTTCGAGGCGGTCGATGAGGCGGGTGGTGGCACCGGTGGTGAGTCCGGTCCTGGCGGCGAGTTCGCCTGAGGCGAGACCGCCGTGGAAGGCGATGAGGCTCAAGGCGTACCACTCCGAGGTATGCAGCCCTGCGGCTTCCGCGCTGGCCAGGCCCTGTAGGCCCACCGCGTCCAGGTACTGACGGAAGATCACGTGCTCGTCCTCGCCACTTGCCGGGCTTGCCATCGCCGGAATCACCTCGCTAAATTTATCTGCATGCATGCAGATACTGCCTTCATTCAGTATCTGCCTGATTCTAATGAGCGAGGGAGGGATGCGCCATGCAGGGTCAGCAGGAGCAGGACATCGCGGCGGTCAAGGCAGTAGTGGACGACCTGATCGCCGCCTGGGGCCGCCACGACGCCGAGGCGTACGGCGCGCTGTTCACTCAGGACGCCACCTACACCACCTATGTCGGCACCTTCTACCAAGGCCGCCGGGACATCGTGGAGAGCCATCGCACGCTCTTCGCGAAGTTCCTCAAGGACACCCAACTCGCCGACGAGATCCTCGACATCCGCTTCTACGGACCGGATGTGGCCGTCGTCAACGGCCGGGGCGACACCTACAAGGGCCGGCACCCCCGCAAGCTCAGCAAGGTCCAGACGTACACCCTGATCCGCGAGAACGACGGCCGGTGGCGCATCGCGGCCTTCCACAACACCCAGCGCAAGCCGCTGCTGGAGGCGATGTCCTACAAGGTCGCCCCCGGTCTCATACCGGCGGCGGAGCGGTAGCCGGGGCCGGGTGGCTACGCGAACGCGCCCGCTCAGCGCGTGGATCCGGACCTCGCCTGCTCGTGCTCGTGCTCGCGCACTCTGGCCTCGGCAGACGTTCACAGCTGGGTGGCTGGCCCGCGAACGTCGAGGTCACCGGGCGGGCCCGGCGGCGGAGCGGGATGAACGTGCAGGCGCGCGGCCGAAGTCGGTGGTCAGCCAGTGCTCGATGGACGCATCGGGGAATTCGTGGGGCTGGTAGGTACCCGGCACCGGAGTGATCTCGGTGATCCGGTCGAGACGGAAGGTGCGCCAGTCGTCCCGGTCGGCGTCGAAGGCCACGAGGTACCACTGGCCGGCACGCAGGAAGTGGCGGTACGGCTCGACCAGGCGGGTGGACGGCCGACCGTGCTGGTCGACGTAGCGGAACCCAAGCCTGCCGCCCTCCGCCACCGCGTCGGCGATCACGCCGACAGTTGCTGCCGCGACCACGGCGCCGGGCTGCTGGAGCACCTCGGTCGCGAGGTCGGTGGCGGCGGCCCGGCGGCGCAGCGGACGGGGCAGGACCTGGTCGAGCTTGAGCAGGGCGCTGGATGCGACCGGGTCTTCAGGGAGCCAGGCGCGGATCAGATGCAGCCCGGCTACCAGGGCGGTGACCTCGTCAGCGGTGAACAGCAGCGGCGGGACCTTGACTCCGGGGCTCAGCCGGTAGGCGCTGCCCGGCCCGGGGCGGGCCTCGACGGTGTACCCGAGTTGGCGCAGCCGCTGGGCGTCGCGCCGTACGGTACGGGCGCTCGTGCCGAGCCGTTCGGCCAGGTCGGCTGCCGTCCACTCACCCCCCGACCTCAGCAGAGTCAGCAGGGTCAGGGTCCTGGTCGTCGGGTCGAGGTCCATGGCCTCAGCCTTCCAGGAGAGGCGGACAGGTTCAGGCCGCCTCTCCTCCTAGCCTGCATGCGGAGTCGCCGAATGAGAGGAAGCCATGCGCATCGCTGTCACCACCCCGACCGGCAACGTCGGCCGCCATGTCGTTGCCACGCTGGTCCGCGCCGGGGTCCGCCCGCGCGTCTTGCTGCGCGAGCCGGCCCGGCTGGCTCCCGAGGTGCGGGGCGAGGTGGATGCGGTGCGGGTCGACCAGTACGACGCCGACGCGGTGGTGGCCGCCACCGAAGACATCGACGCACTGTTCTGGGTGGACCCGCCCGCCCCCGGCGGGGATCCCCTCGCCGCCTACGCCCGCGCCACCAGCAGCGTCGTCCGCGCCGTCACCGACAACGGGATCGGCCGGGTCGTCTTCCAGAGCAGCGTCGGCGCCGAGAAACGGCATGGTGCCGGCGACATCGACGGCCTGGCACACACCGAAACCGCTCTGGATGCCCTGGGCGTCGACGTCACCCACCTCCGCTGCGGCTACTTCTTCACCAACCTCGAACTTCAACGTGACGCCCTGCGCGCCGGCACCCTCCAGGTGATCCTCCCGCTCGACCAGCCCATGGCCTGGGTGGCACCTCGCGACATCGCCGAGGTCGCGGCCACCCACCTGCTTTCTCCCGCCTGGTCCGGCCGCTGCGTACAAGCAGTGCACGGACCCGCCGACCTGACCTGGCGACAGGTCGCCACGATCCTTACCGCGGCCACCGGCCGGCGGATCAGCGTCGAACGGATCACTGACGACGCCATGCGCACCCAGCTCCGCCAGGCCGGGATGACCGACGAAGCGGTTGAGGCCATGCTCGGCATGTCGACCGGACTGCGCGAAGACTTCGTGCCCGAACAGCCCCGCACCGTCCGGACGACCACCCCGACCACCCTCGCTGCCTGGGCCTACGACCATCTCCGTCACCGGATCGCGGATGCGCCGTAAGTCACTGCCGCAGGCAGCAGCGGCTCCAAGCCGACCTGCCGGCCCCCTGCCCTTACCCAGGCTTCCCGCCTGACCGTGTGGAGCCGGTCCGGCAGCGGCTCCACCGGCCGTAGGGGTCCACGCTCTCCCGGCTCGCCTCTCGGATGATCTCTGCCTTAATGCTCATGACTTGGCTCCACGGAGTGGGTGCCGGGGGTGGTCTCACGAGGGGCTGCGTGGGCCGGGCGTGCGGCGGAGCCGGTCGTACCGTCCCGGGTCTCCAGGCGTGCGGGGACAGCGTGACGCGGTCGCAGGGTGCCGGCCGTGGCCGCGGCGACCGCGCAGAATGCCACGGGCAGGAAGAACGTGAGGTGGAGCGGCATGACCTGGGTCAGGGGGCCGATGACCGCGGGGCCGGCGAGCATGCCGACGTAGCCGAGGCCCGCGACGCGGGAGACGTTGGTACCGGCGGCGTCCGGGTCGGCATGGCCCGCGGCGCTGAAGAGCTGGGGGACGCAACCGGACAGTCCGGCTCCGAACAGCGTCCAGCCGATCAGGGCCAGGGGGATCGAGGAGGAGAGCGACGCCGCGGTCAGACCGAGTGCGGCAGCGGACGCCCCGTAGCGGAGAACGGCCACCGAGCCGAAACGCGCGGCCACCCGGTCGGTAAGCAGACGGCCGATGGTCATGGCGGTGGAGAAGGCCCCGTAGGCGAGGGCGGCGGTGGCGGCCGGCGCGCCCAGGACGTTGCGCAGGTGGAGCGTGCTCCAGTCATTGGCCACGCCCTCGCACAGCATGATCATCAGAGCGAGAGTGGCGAGGCCCCAGATGCGCCTGGGGGTTGTGGTCCCGCGCCGGCCCTTCGCGGCAGCAGCAGGGCCCTCGGGGGGCTCGGGGCCATCGGCGGTCTCGGGGGCATCGGCGCCGCGGGTCCCCAGGAGCGCGGGGGCCGCCACCGCAGCGATCGCCAGCCCCAGGAGCGCCACCGTGCCGAGGTTCGCCACCGGGCTCCAGCCCCAGCTGAGCATCCGCGCGCCGGCCAGCGCGGCAAGGACGCCACCGATGGAGAAGGCGGCGTGGAAGGCGGACATGACGGGCCGTCGGTAGCCGCGCTCGACCTGGATGGCGTGGGCGTTCATGCTGACATCCAGGCAGCCGTTGCCGAGACCGAGCACCAGCAGTGCCGCCCCCAGCGTCCAGGCGTTCGCGGCCCATCCCGGCAGGACCACACCGGCGCTGCACAGGGCCGCGCTGAGCGGTACGACGGTACGGGCACCGAAGCGGTCGGTGAGGGGGCCGACGAGCTGCATACCGGCGAAGGCTCCCGCGCCGAGCAGCAGCAGGAGCCAGCCGAGCACGGCATGACTGATCCCTGCGCGGTGCTCGATATCGGGGATGTGGACGATCCACATCCCCATCAGGAAGCCGTTCAGGACGAAGTAGGCGAAGGTGGCCAGGCGGCCGAGCCGCAGTGATCTCTCCACGCTTCGAACATAGCGAACAAGTTCAGCTTTCGAAAGGTTGCTATTGGAACGCAATCGATGTTCAATCTGGCTATGGCTGGCACAGATCGACTGAGGCAGATCACTGAGGCGGTGCGGACGGCGGGCAGCATCGGCGTCGCGGAGCTGGCCGGGCTCACCGGCACTTCCGAGATGACCATCCGCCGTGACCTGGAAGTTCTGGCTTCCCAGGGGGTACTTGAGCGGTACCGCGGAGGTGCGAGGAGCCTGCTGCTGCGCGGCGAGGAGCCGCCGTTCGCGCTGCGGGCCCAGGAAGGGACGGAGGTCAAACGGCGCATGGCCGTCGAGGCCGCCCGGCTGGTGGCCGACGGAGAGTCCGTGGTCCTCGACAGCGGCACCACCTGCCTGGAAGTGGCCCGTGTGCTGGCGGACCGCCGGCTGACCGTCATGCCGCTCTCCCTGCACGCGGTGAACGCCCTGGCAGAGGCGCCGCAGCTGACGCTACTGGTACCCGGCGGCCGGCCCCGGCCGGGCGAACTGGCACTGACCGGCCCCCTGACCCAGGCGTCCCTGGCCGCCCTGCGCTTCGACACCGCGATCATCGGCTGCTGCGGGCTGAACGCCGAAAACGGCCTGACCGCCTACGACTTGGACGATGCCGCCGTCAAACTGGCAGCGATCACCGCTGCCCGCCGCGTGATCGCCGTCGCGGAAGCCGCCAAGCTCTCCCGCACCGCCCTCGCCTTCGTCGCCCCCGCCCCCGCCCTGCACGCCGTTGTCACCGACGACTCCGCACCGGACGACCAGACCGAGTCCCTGACCGCGGCGGGCGTGACCGTACGGAGGGTGTAGCCCCAGGGCTCGCGGCACAGGGCCGTCGCCTCGCCCTGTCCTCCAACATTCTCGGGGAGCTGCTCTCCAACATGCCCGGGGAACTGGCGAGTTACTGCCTGTCTCCGAGTTACTGCCTGTCTCGGCCCCCGCGGGTGGCTCGCCGCACCGCCCCCTAATGGGGCGGCGATGCTGGGCGTATTCGCTCACTGCGGGCCTTCTTCGGCCTCGGCCCGGTGCCAGGCAGCGGCATCAGCTCGTCCTCCAGCCCCCAGCAGACCCGTCACTTCGAAGGAGGAACGGGCCGCCAGCCGCGGGAGTTCCCGGCGTGAGAGATGTGTGACGACGATGGGCAGTGCGGCGCGAATGACCTGCACGGTACGGAGCCAGGCGGGTGTGTACACGGCGGTCGAGCGTCGCTCCACCGCCGTTGCCAACCGGGCGGCCACCCAGTCCGCGCGGTAGACCTTCCGTGCCGGCGGCGGCATATGGGCACGGAGTTCGCGCAGCACGGGGTACTGGTCCGCACCCCGGACCATGTCGGTATCGGTCCAATTCAGATAGGCGATTCCCACCCGGACGTGCTGCGCCGCGAGTTCCGCACGCAACGACTGCGTGAAGGATTCCACGCCGGCCTTGGAAGCACAGTACGAACTCATCAGCGGAGCCGCACCGATGGACGCCAGTGAGGCCACCTGAAGAAAGTAACCGCGGGTGGCCAGCAGGTCCGGCAAAAAGGAGCGGGCGGTAATCGCGCTGCCGATCAAATTGACCTCGATCACCCGGCGCCACGTCATCGGATCGGACTCCGCGAACGGCCCGCCTTCCGCGACTCCCGCGTTCGCCACGACGACACTCGCCTGCCCCAATCGGTCGCGAACCTCCTCCGCCACCCGGGCCATGGCCGCGTCCTGAGTCACGTCGACGCTCCAGCAATGCGCCTCGGTCGGCAGAGAGGACGCCACCCGGCGAAGAGCCTCTCCCTCATGATCGAGCAGGGCAAGACGGGCTCCCCGACGAGCCAGCTCCCAAGCCAGGGCATTCCCCACCCCACGAGCGGCCCCGGTCACCACAGCAGTACGCCCATACAGAGAATGCGCTCTCCGGCAGCGGGCCATCACGCTCTCCTCACGACGGCTGAATCCTCGGAGGCCGGCACAGACCTCTCCCCCGCACGAGCGACAGACCCTTTCTCACCGTAGAAGCGAGAGAGCCCGGCCGCGCGCCGGACCGAGCGGAGTCCTTATATCCGCCGCCTCTCACGCCTTTCCCCTTCACACCCGAAAACGGGCTGGCGCCGCAAGGGAACGGCCGTCGGCTGTTCGGGTGAAGGGTGGCCAGGTCAGAGATGCGTACGCAGAGGTTCGGGCAGCAACCCTATGGGCCTTGGTTTTGCGCGCTGTGGTGGCCGGCCGTCGGACAGCGTTTCGGCGATACGTGAGGAGGGTGCGGTGTCCGCTTCCACTTCCGTTCGGTACCGGTGAGGCTGCGGCCGACTCGGGGCACGGCTTCGGCAGGGCTGCTGCTGGCGGCGTCGGTGGTTTACAACGATTGGGTGCTCCAGTTCTTCCTGCCCACGGGGCTGCACCAGCGCGACTCCTACGTCAGCGAGCTGTTCGCGGCCGACCAGCCCTACCGGGTCGTCTTCAGCCTGGTGGAGATCGCCTGCGCGGCGCTGGTGGTGACCGGCGGAGCACTCGCCTGGACCGTTCTGCCCGGCTCCTGGGCCTCGGCCGGGGGCGTGGCCACCGCAGCTTTCGGGGTGTTCTCCATCGCCGACGTACTGATGCCACTGCACTGCGCGCCGTCGGTGGACCGCGACTGTCCGGAGGGCAGTCTCTGGCACACCACCACAAGCGGCATGGTGCACTTCGCCCTGTTCGCCTCGATAGCTCTCTTCATCACCGCCTCCCGGTACGGCCACCCGCCCATGGAACTCGTGCGCCGCTGGGGGCCCTGGCTCTTGGCAGTCTCCATGACTGCCGCAATCCTTACGGTCGGCCCCTTTTTCGGACACCCGGGTGGCCATGGCCTGGCCCAGCGCATCCATCTGGCCTCCGTCGGAACGTGGTTTGCGCTGTTGGCCGTGGCGATTTATCGCTATGGGGCGGGTGAGGGCCCTTCTTCTCGCCAGCGGGGTGTCGTCGGGGAACCGCCCCGTGCCACCCGATACCGCTTGCCCCGGCACTGACGATGGTGGGCGGTCGGTCCGGGTAGCCCAGTTGCGTGCGGTCTGCCTCTTCGGCAAGCCCACTGGCCGGCACGGAGCGGCCGGCCGGGGCCGGGGTTACCGAGTCCCTGCCCGTTGGGCGATGTGGGGTGGGGCGACGATGCCCGGGGTGAGCAGGGGGTCCGGTTCGGGGGTACCCCAGGAAGCGTGCAGGGGAAGGGTGCCGGCCCACACGGGAAGTTCCGCGTCAGGGCTTTCGCCATCGTCGGGGGGCCCGGTGCGCACTTTTACCGATGCTTCCTCCAAGGAGAGCGCGAGCAGGGTGGTAGCGGCCAGTTCCTTGCGGCTGGGGCGACGGGCGTAGTCCCACTGGCCGGGTGTGGCCTGCTCGGTGAGGCAGCGCAGTCCTTCGAGTTTCTCGTCCGGGTCGGTGACCGGGCGGGGGACGCCGAAGACCATGGCGCTGCGGTAATTGACGCCGTGCTCGAAGACCGAGCGGGCGAGCACCAGTCCGTCGACGTGGGTGACGGTGACACACACGGCGGCCCCCGGGGACGCGACCAGGCTGCGGCTGGCGACGGAGCCATGGAAGTAGAGCGTGCTGCCGTCCGAGCCGTAGACCGTGGGCACGACCATCAGGGTGCCGTCCACGCTCACTCCGAGGTGGCAGACGAAGCCCGCCGCCAGGATCGCGTCGAGCTCGGCACGGTCGAGGCTGCCCTGTTCGCGGAGACGGCGGTGACGTGTGCGGTCGGTCTCCGGCAGCGACCGGCCGTGCGGGGGTGGGGGCATGGCTGTCCTTGGGTGCGGCGACTGCGTGCAGGTGCCGGGGGGTGAGCCGTAACTGGTACGGGAACGGGCGTGATTTTGTTGCTGAGTGGGCGGCCCGAAGGCTTCGGCGGAGCCTACTGATCACATCCGTAAAAGGCTAGACGCTTATCTGATTTCGTTGTGTTGGGAGTCGGTGGCAACGAATTCCGCAGATCGGTCAGTCGCCCTGGTGCGGTCGGCTCCAGGCGGTCAGGACCTGGTCGGTGGTCGTGACGGTGGCGACCAGGGCGAGGGTGTGGCGGATCATCGCGGGGGTGTAGTCGGCAGGGACGCCCGCGATGCCGTCGGCGGGTACTACGGCCGTGTAGCCGAGGTTGACGGCGTCGAAGACGGCGTTGGGGATGGCCACGTTCGCCGATACTCCGGTGACGACCAGCGTCCGGCACCCGAAGTTGCGCAGCAAGGCGTCCACGTCGGTGCCGGCGATGGGCGAGAGGCCGTGCAGTCTGCGCACCACCAGGTCGTCCCCGGAGACGGGTATCGGGTCGGCGATATGGACCGCGGCGGATCCGGTGAGCTGTTGGACGGGCAGTCGCTCGGCCGCCTTGAACAGGCGGGCGTTGTGGCTGGCACCGCGGCCGTCGGGACGGCGTTCGGCGACCGCGTGCAGCACCTGAACGCCGGCCTCATGGGCCGCTGCCACCAGCCGGGCGACGTTCGCCAGCGCCCCCGACTCGCGTGCCGCATCCGCCAGTTCGGGCAGTGCGCTGTCCGGGCCGACCACCCCGCGCTGGCACTCCACGGTGAGCAGCACCGTCCCGGCCGGGTCCAGTTGCCTGGCGAGCCGTGCAGTAGCAGTATCCGAAGGCATCGCGTACCTCTCTGGTGGATCCGGTCCCCGTGGGCCGGGTCTCGGCTCCCGCGGGTCCGGGGCGGGCAGGGCCGGACCGTGATGGGCCCGGGCTCCCACGGGGCCTGGGCTCTGGCGGCGCGCCTCCCGACGCCCCTCCGTCCTGTTGGCGGCACTCCCCCAATGAGCCCCTTGAAGGCCGCCCGAGGGTAGCGGCCATTGCGCACAGCAGGAAGAGCCCGCATGCTTTCTGACGCCCAGTCAGGAATCTGGGACAGCGTCAGGTGACCGGGTCAGTGCCGCACGAGCGGCGCACGGCGGAGGGTGATGACGGATGGCCGACACACAGCGGCGTGGGCGCCGGATCATGATGACGCAGGGCGAGCTCGACGACTTCCTCATGGCGCAGCGCACCTGCCGGGTCGCCACGGTGGGTGGCGACGGTGCGCCGCACGTCGGGGCGCTGTGGTTCGTCTGGGACGGTACGGCGCTGTGGCTCTATTCGATCACCCGCAGCAAGCGGTGGGCCCAGCTGCGCAAGGACCCGCGGATCGCGGTGGTCGTCGATGACGGGTACGCGTACGGCGAGCTGCGCGGGGCCGAGTTGGCAGGCCGTGCGGAGTTCGTCGGCGAGGCGCCGCGCACGGGCGAGCCGTGCTCCGAACTGGACGCCCCGGAGCGGCTCTTCGCGAAGAAGTACTTCGGGATGTCCGCGATGCCGCACGACGGCCGGCATGCGTGGCTGCGGCTGACGCCGGAGTCCGTCACGTCGTGGGACTTCCGCAAGATCCCGGGGTGAGGCGCGCGCACCCGGGGGGGCTCAAGGTGTGTGAGACGGAACGGCGAGTTGGGGCCAAGAACGGTGTCGCCCGCGATACGCCCGCGGAGGGTGTCCTGGTCGGCGTGGAGGACGAAGTGCCTCACCGACCTTCTCGGCGTCGAACACCCGGGCATCCGGGAGGAGCGGCTGCACGAGTGCGCTGGTCGTCGTCTTGCCTGCACCATGGGCGCCGTTAAGCCATACGATCACGGGCTCAACGCTGGCGCTGCGCGGGCCGCGGGAACGGGCACGGGCACGGGCACGGCGGAAATCCGGTACGGCTTCGGCGTTTCTCCGGGTGGTGTCCACCACCAAGATCAGGTGTCGCCCGTCTCGAAGGGCCGCAACACCGACTCCCGCGCCCACACCAAGACCAACACCAAAACCAACATCAACGCCGTCATGTCAGTGGTCTCTGCGAGAGTGGTGTGGGTCAGGCCGTTCGGTACCGGCAGGTGCGCGAGCGGGGCGGCCCGGCCGTGAGGTGGCCGGGTGCCGACGAGGACGAAGGAGATCCGGTGAACGTGCTCTTCCCCGCGCTGCGCGACGCTTCGCCCGCACCCGCGCTGTGCTTCGGCGACCGCAGCCTCAGCCATCGCGAGTTGGCTTCGGTGGCAGGCGTGCTCGCCGAGCGGATCGCCGGTGAGACCCGTATCGCCCTCTGGGCGACGCCGACGCTGGAGACCTCGGTCGCTGCGGTGGCGGCACTGCTCGCCGGGGTGGCCGTGGTGCCGGTCAATCCGAAGATCGGTGAGAGCGAGCTGGCGCACATCGTGGCGGACAGCGCGCCCTCGCTCGTCCTGGCCGAGCCGGGCGCCGAGCTGCCGGGCCCGCTCGCCGCGCTGTCCCGTATCGACATCGAGGCCACGGCCCCGTCCGAGGAGACCGGGCCGGCCCCGCTGCCGAACGAACCGGGCGATGAGGCCCCGGCCCTGATCGTCTACACCTCCGGCACGACCGGACCGCCCAAGGGCGTGGTCCTCCCCCGGCGCGCCCTGACGCACACCCTCGACGCGTTGGCGGACGCCTGGCAGTGGACCGCCGACGACGTGCTGGTGCACGCCCTGCCGCTCTTTCATGTCCATGGGCTGATCCTTGGCATCCTCGGGCCGTTGCGCCGCGGCGGCAGCGTTCACCACCTGGGCCGCTTCAGCACCGAGGCGGTGGCCCGGGAGCTCGCCGCGGAGGGCACGATGCTGTTCGGCGTACCGACGATGTACCACCGCCTGGCTGCCGAGGCGGGGCAGAATCCCTCGCTCGCCAAGGCGCTCTCCCGGGCCCGGCTGCTGGTCTCCGGCTCAGCCGCGCTGCCACTGACCGATCACGAGCGGATCACCGCGGCCACTGGCCGACGGGTGATCGAGCGCTACGGGATGACGGAGACGCTCATGAACACCAGCGTCCGGGCGGACGGGCCCGATGCGGCGGGCACGGTCGGCGTACCGCTCCCCGGGGTGTATGTCCGGCTCGTCGACGAAACGGGCCAGGCCATCGAGGCGCATGACGCCGAGACGGTCGGCGAGATTCAGGTCCGCGGCCCGAACCTCTTCGTCGAGTACCTCAACCGCCCCGATGCCACCGCCGCGGCCTTCGACGGCGGCTGGTTCCGCACCGGGGACATGGCGGTCCGCGACGCCGCCGGTAACTACCGCATCGTGGGCCGTAAGGCCACCGATCTGATCAAGAGCGGTGGCTACAAGATCGGCGCGGGCGAGATCGAGAATGCGCTCCTGGCCCACCCGGGTGTCGCCGAGGCCGCCGTCACCGGCGCGCCGGACGAGGACCTCGGCGAGCGGATCGTCGCCTGGATCGTGGCGGAAACCGGTCCGGGCGCCGGCCCGGCACCCTCCGCGGAGGAACTCGTCGACCACGTCGCCCGCCAGCTCGCACCTCACAAACGCCCCCGCACCGTGCACTTCCTGGACGCCCTGCCGCGCAACGACATGGGCAAGATCCTCAAGCGTGAGCTCCATGCCTAGCGGCGGAAGCGACGGGGCCGGGGACCGGGAGGCGGTCGCCGGAGAGGCCGACGGCCGCCGTGATGGCGAAGGCGCCGCGGCTCGCGAACGGGATCCGGGCACCGGAGCCGGTGCCAGTGCCGGTGCGGATGCCGGTGCCGGTGCCGGTGCCGGTGCCGGTGCCGCGACGTTGCCATGCGCCCGGCTGACCGCCCGTCAGGCCATCGCGGCGGTGGCGGACAACTACAGCGAGGCGGCCGTGCCCGATGGTCGTGGCACCGTGCCCGGTGCGTCGTCCGCGCCGGACGGCCCCCTCGGCTGGCACGGTTACGACGACGCGCGGGCCCGCGCCCGGGAGCGGACCGGCGAGGACGAGTCGGTGGTCACCGCCCTGGCCACGATAGGCGGCCGGGAAACGGTCGTGCTCTCCTTCGAGTTCCGCTATCTGGGCGGCTCCCTCGGCGAGCGCACCGGCGACCGGCTGGAGGCCGCCTACACCCATGCGCGTGAGCACGGCCTGCCGGTCGTCTCGCTGATCGCCACGGGCGGCAGCCGGATGCAGGAAGGGATGCGCGCACTGACCCAACTCCAGCGAGTGGCACGGCAGTCGGCGCTGAACCGCGCCGCTGGGCTCCCGCAGCTCGCCGTACTGCGCGATCCGACGACCGGCGGCGGCTGGGCCACCCTGGGCGCGGGCGCCGATGTGATCCTCGCGCTCCCCGGGGCGCAGGTCGGCTTCGCGGGCTCGCGGGTGCGTCCCCCGGACGCCGACCCCGCCGCCTACACCGCCGAGGGGCAGCTGACCGCCGGCCAGATTGACGCCGTCGTCCCACCCGACCGGCTGCGGGCCACGCTCCAGCGGTGGCTGCAACTACTGGGAACACCACGGGACTTCGCGGCGACGGTGGAGCCGGCGGCTCCGCCGGAGGCGCTCGGCCCACCCGAGCTGCCGGAGACCGGCTGGGGTGCGGTGCTCCGTGCCCGCGCATCCGGGCGGCCGCGCGCCGAGGCGTATCTGTGTGCCTATTTCGACGACCGGGAGGAGATCAGCGGCGACCGCTGCGGCGGCGTCGACCCCGGGATCCGGTGCGGGTTCGGCCGTCGCCAGGGGCGCACCATCGCCTTCGCCGCCCAGTGCGGTACGGCCATCCGCCCGGCCGGGTTCCGTACCGCCGCGCGGCTCGTCCGGCTCGCCGACCGGCTCGGCATCCCGGTCCTCACCCTCGTGGACACGCCGGGGGCCGCCAACGACGCAGCGGCCGAGCGGGCCGGCGCCGGGGCCGCCATCGCCGACACCTTCGCGGCGCTCGCCACCGCCCGGGTCCCCGTCACCTCCCTGCTCATCGGCGAGGGCGGTTCGGGCGGCGCACTGGCCCTGGCCGCACCGGACCGGCTCTGGGCCACACCGGACAGCTACTTCTCCGTGATCGCCCCGGAACTGGCCGCGGCCATCCTCAAACGCGACGAGACCCGGATCCACCAGACCGCGAACCAACTCCGCATCCGCCCACAGGACTTGCTGGACCTGGGCGTCATCCGAGGCATCGTCCCACCGGCCTGAGAAGAGCCGGGGGCTGCCGACGGTGGCTGCCTCAGGAGCCCTCCAGGTTCTTCCCGGCGGCGCGAAGCGCGCCCACCGCGGCCCGGATCGAGGGCCTGCGGTCGGCATCCGCGCGCCAGATGGCATAGACATGGCGGCGCATCGTATGGCGTACGGGCACCACGCTCACGCCCTCCGGCACCGGCCCACGGCCGAGGCGCGGCGCCACCGCGACGCCCAGTCCGGCCGCGATCAGGGCGAGCTGGGTGCCGTGCTCCTCCGCCATGTGCGCGACCCGCGGCTCGATGCCCTTGCTGCGCAGCGTGAACATCAGCCATTCATTGCAGAACTCCCCCTGGGGCCAGGAGATCCACTCGTCGTCGGCGAACTCCTCCAGCTCCACGGACCGCTGCCGGGCCAGCGGATGGGCCGACGGCATCGCCACATCGGCCGGATCGTCCAGCAGCGGGGCCTTCGCCAGCCCGTCGGGCAGGGACAGCGGACGGTTGTACCAGTCCAGGACGACCGCCAGATCGATGTCGCCGCGCACCACTCCACGGACCGACTCGTCCGGCTCCATCTCCGTCAGCCGCGCGCGCAGCTGGGGGTGCTCGGCGCGGAGGGTGACGAGCGCGGCCGGGAAGAGCCCGCGGGCGGCGGTGGGAAAGGCGCCCAGTCGAAGCTCGCCCACCGCCTGGCCGCGATGCGCTTCCAACTCGGCCTGGGCCAGCTCGACCTGCGAAAGGATGCGCGTCGCGTGATCGGCGAGCAGCCGGCCGGCGTCGGTCAGCCGCACCCCGCGCCCGTTCTTCGCCAAGAGCTGCTGCCCGGTCTCCCGCTCCAGCTTGGCGATCTGCTGCGAGACAGCCGAGGTCGTGACATGCAGCCCGTCGGCGGCCGCGCTCACCGAGCCATGGCGGGCGACCGCGCTCAGCGTCCGTAGGCGATCAAGGTTCAACATATAAGCAATGCTAAGCGATACCAGCCACGAATTCTCGCTTGTGCTACGAAGTTGTACGCCGCATCGTTGACCGCATGAGCACCGCCACCGGCGCACCCACCGCCTCTGCCGACACCACCAACCCTCCGGCCACGACCGCGTGCGCCGCGGCCGACAAGGACGCCGCGACCACCACGGGCACCTCGCTCCGCGCCGCCACCGCGGGCACCGCAGCCGCCTCGCTCCGCGCCGCCACCGCGACCGCGGCCCCGAAGGCCGGCGGCGGTGCGCGCGGTTGGCAGCTCCGGTTCGCCGTCCTGTCCCTCGTCTGGGGCTTCAGCTTCCTCTTCATCAAGGTGGGCACCCAGGGATTCGCCCCGCTACAGGTGACCCTGGGCCGGGTCGGGTTCGGTGCGCTGGTGCTGCTGGCCGTCCTCGCCGTCAAGCGCGAGCGGCTCCCCCGGTCCGCCCGGACCTGGGCCCATCTGGCCGTGGCCGCGTTCTTCCTCAACGCGCTGCCGTTCTCCCTCTTCGCGTACGCCGAACTGACCATCCCCTCCACACTGGCCGGTATCTGCAACGCCACCTCGCCGCTGTGGGGCATGGCGCTGTCGGTCGTCGCGCTCTCCGAGGACCGCCCCACCCGGCGCCGGGTGGCGGGCCTCGGCCTCGGGTTCCTGGGTGTGCTCACCGTGCTCGGCGCCTGGCAGGGCTTCGCCGGCACGGATCTGGCCGGCACCGTGATGGCGCTGGGCGCCTCGCTCAGCTACGCCATCGGCTGGATCTACGTCCGCCGCACCCTGGCGGGCGTCCAGCACTCCCACCTGTCCATGTCCAGCGCCCAACTGCTGCTGGCCACCGGCCAACTGGCCGTGGTGACACCCCTGTTCACCACCGCACCGGCCGACTACCCGATCGTCCCGCTGCTCGCGATCTTCGCCCTGGGCGCCCTGGGGACGGGCCTCGCCTTCCTCATCCAGTACGGTCTAGTCGCCGAGATCGGCCCCACCACGGCGCAGATGGTCACCTATTTCATCCCCGTGATCGCCACCGCGGCCGGTGTGGCTCTCCTGCACGAACAGCTGAGCTGGAACACCCCGGTCGGCGCCCTCATCGTCCTGGCCGGCGCCGCCCTCACCCAGAGCAAGCCCCGCCCGAGCCGCCCGACGCCCCCACGGAGCGACGCGACCTCCGCCTGACGGCATCCGTCCGCACCCAGCCACAGCCCCCGAGTCCCACCTCGGGGGCTCCCGCACGTTCTCCCCCGCCCTCCGAAGGACCCGCTCACCGCGGCAGTTTCACCCCCGAGCCAAGCCGGAACCCGGGCGACGAGCACGAAAGCGGCGGCGCGAACGAGGCGGACGAGGTCGACGAGGCGGACGAGGCGAAGAGCCTTCCGGCCCCCTGAGTGAGCTCAAGAACTGGCGGCCCGGAGTCAGCTATGCGGCGCCCGGCCCCGACGGTCTCCCCCACCCCTCACTCATACCGCCGCGCCTCCCCCACCCCCGTCGCCGAGGCGATGGCGTCCGCCACCGGGACGATGTCGTCATCGGAGAGGCCCGAGACGGTGAGGCGGATGCCGGGTGGTGAGTGCAGGCGGAAGCGTGCGCCGGGGGCCACCGCCCAGCCGGCGTGCAGGAGGCGGGCCACCGCGCCGGTCTCGTCGGGGACCGGTACCCAGACGTTCATCCCGCTGCGGCCGCGGGCCCGGACTCCGCGCTCCGCCAGCGCCCGTATCAGCCCGTCCCGCCGGCGGTCGTACGCTCCGGCCACCGCCTTCGGGTCGATCGCGGAGGTCCGCCACAGGTGGACGACCGCGTCCTGGAGCAGATGGCTGATCCAGCCCGGTCCGAGACGCTGACGGCCGCTCACCCGGTCAATGGTCAGCGCATCACCGGTGAGCACGGCAAGCCGCAGATCCGGGCCGTATGCCTTGGCCGTCGAACGGACCAGGACCCAGTGGTCGGTCACCCCGGAGAGCGGATGGAGCGGGAGATCGACGATGCCGTGCCCATGGTCGTCCTCGATGAGGAGGAGGTGGGGGTATTCGGCCAGGAGGGTGCGGAGTTCGGTGGCGCGGGCGCGGTCGATGGCGGCGCCGGTGGGGTTCTGCGCCCGGTCGGTGACGACGACGGCACGGGCGCCGTCCTGGATCGCGCGCGCCAACTGCTCGGGCAGCGGGCCCTCGTCGTCCACTCCGACCGGGACGGGGCGCAGTCCGAGTGCCGGGATGAGGTCCAGCAGGCTGCCCCAACCCGGGTCTTCCACCGCCACGGCGTCGCCGGGCCGCAGATGGGCGGCCAGCACTCGCTCTATGGCGTCGAGCGAGCCGCTGGTGACGGCAACGGGGGCCTCCGGCACCCCGTCGGCGGCGAACGCCGCGCGGGCGAGAGCAGCCAGATCGTCGTCCACGGCCGGCGCACCGTAGAGCACGGGGCGCCGCGCGCTGCGCGCGGCGGCCTCGGCCAGTGCCCGTTCGAGCGGGGGCAGCAGGGACGGGTCGGGGTTTCCGTCCGAGGCATCCCGGACTCCTGGCGGCACCTCCACCCGCAGCGCCTCACGTGCGGTGCTCGCCGGGCGCGGGCGCACCCGGCTGCCGCGCCGGCCCGCGGTCTCGATCACCCCTCGGTCACGGAGGGAACGGTATGCCGCCGCGACCGTATTCGGATTGACCTCCAGATAGACGGCCAACTCCCGCAACGGGGGCAGCACTTCGCCGGGCTGGAGCCGGCCCGCACCGACGGCCCGCTCGACGCTGGCGGCAATCTCCGATGCGCGCCGCCCTTCGATCAGATACTCTCCTAGCACAAACCTGATTATGCACTAGTGCAATGGAGATCGCAATGGCTCGAGCCGAGGCGTACGAACCGACCGAGCGCACGACCCCCACCCGGGCCCGCGACCGCGCCGCCTACGACCACGAGACGGTGCACGCCATCCTCGACGCGGGCTATGTCTGTCATCTGGGCTTCGTCCGCGACGGTTCCCCGGTCGTCCTGCCGACGCTCTACGGCCGGGTCGACGACCGCCTCTATCTCCACGGCTCCACGGGATCCCGCCCGCTGCGGATGGCCGGCGCGGCACCGGACCCCGGCCTCGACGTGTGTGTGACGGTCACCCATGTTGACGGGCTGGTACTGGCCAGGTCGGCGTTCCACCACTCCATCAACTACCGCTGTGCCGTGGTGCACGGCACGGCACACCAGGTGACCGACGAGGAGGAGAAGACCATCGCGCTCGACGCGCTCGTCGATCATGTGCTGCCCGGGCGCGCCGCGGACTCCCGGCCGGGCAACGCCAAGGAACTGGCCGCCACCTCCGTGATCCGTCTCGACCTGCGCGAGGTCTCCGCCAAGATCCGCACCGGCGGCCCCAACGACGAGCCGGAGGATCTCGCGCTGCCGTATTGGAGCGGCGTCCTGCCCGTGGCACCCGCGTACGGCGCCCCCATACCGTCCGACGACCTCACGCCCGGCACGCCCGAGCCGGCATATCTCTCCGCCCGCTGAGGAGCCACCGTGCTGATCCACCCCTGGGACGCCCCCACCGAAGACGCCGAGTGGCAACAGTGGCTCGCGGCACACGACTTCGGTCAGCTGGCCGCCAATGGACGGCTCGGCGAACCGCCGATGCTCCAGCCGCTGCACTTCGCCTACGACCCGGCCCGCCACGAGGCCGTCACTCATCTGGCCCGGCCCAACCCCCTCTGGAACGCGCTGGAGGACCGGCCGACGGTGCTGCTGAGCGTGGTGGACGACTACACCTTCATCCCCGGGCCCTGGCAGGCGGCCGAGGACCAGCCGCCCGAGCACGGCGTCCCCACCAGCTTCTACGCCGCCGTCCAGCTGACCTGCACCGCCCATGTCGTGGACGACCCGGAGGAGAAGGCGGCACTGCTGCGACGCCAGATGGGGCACTTCCAGCCGGACGGCGGCTCGGCGCCGGTCGCGGCGGGGGCGGCTCCGTACGGGCGGCTGCTGTCCGGCATCCGTGGACTGCGCCTCGAAGTGCGGGAAGTCCGCGCCAAGTTCAAGTACGGGGGCAAGCGGAGCGAGGCCGTCCAGCACCGCGTCTCGGAGCGCCTCGCCGAGCGGGGCGGCCCCGGGGACGCGGCCGCGCGCACCCACCAGCAGCGCAGACTGGCCGCGGCCGCCTTGGGGAAGCCCGCTTCCTGATTGGCTCCCCTGCCCCGCCGCCCCAACGGGCCCGGACGTATGGGTGCCCGGCCGGCCACCACCGACCGGGCACCCGCTTCCTCAGCCCGCCACCGGCGCCGCCGACCGCGCGGCCGACACCGCCCCGCGCGCCTCGGTCACCGCCAGCGCGGCAACGGCCGTCAGCAGCACGCCCGTTCCGATCGCCGTCGCCATGGTGAGCCGCTCCCCGAGGAACAGCACCGCGATGGCCGCGGCCGACACCGGTTCGATCAGCGAGATCACGGACGCGGTCGCGGCGCGTACGGCGGCCAGTCCGGCGAAGTACAGCCCATAGGCCAGTGCGGTCGGCACCGCCGCGATATAGCCCAGCAGGCACAGGCTGCGGACCGGATCGTGCGCCTGAGGCCACAGTCCCTCGACCGCCGCGAGCGGCAGCAGACACAGCGCGCCGACCGCGAAGGCGCTGACCGTCGAGGCGTACGGATCGCTGCCGCCGCCCTTGCCCAGGCGCCGGGTGATCAGTGTCATCGCGGCACAGCCGGCCGCCGACAGCAGGGCATAGCCCACTCCGGCCGGACGGACGGTGGCTCCGCCGTCGCCGCCGAGGACCAGGACCGCCAGCCCGGCCAGCGCCCCGGCGACGGCCAGGACTCCGCCCGCGCCGAGCCGTTCGCCCATCGTGACCCGCGCCCCGATGGCGATGAGGACGGGCCCTGCCCCCATGGTGACGACGGTGCCCACGGCCAGCCCGGTGGCTTCGACGGCGGCGAAGTAGGCGGCCTGGAAGACGGCGAGTGCGAGGCCGGTCAGCACGATCCGGGCCAGGCGCCGGCCGAGCGGCTCGTACGGGGCGGGAACGGCGGCGGTGCGCGACCGGCGGCGCAGCAGCGCCCGTACGGCCAGCAGCAGGACCAGCCCGCCGAAGGTGCGCCAGAACGTGAGGGCGAGCGGGCCCAGACCGCTGCCGCGGTAGAGGAGGGCGGCGGCCGCGCCCGCGGTGCCCCAGGCGGTCGCGGCGAACGTGACGTACAGCAGCCCCCGGCCCACGGGAAGGGCGGAGGAAACAGTGGCATGCATGGGAGAGGTGCTCCGGGAAATCCAGCACGGCGGCTACGCCGTGGAGTGGTCGCGTGGTCCCGTGTGCAGGCAGCGACAAGGGTCTGTCCGGCGCGTCACGCTCGGACAGGCCCTGGCGGCTCGAGAATCAGCCCGAGCCGGGGGTTCCTCGGAGGCCGCCGCCCGCGTTACGCGGCGGGCGGGGGCAGCACAGTCGAACGCATGATCGACACCCTAAGTCGCGGGGAAGCCGGCCGACAAGTCGTCCCCGGTCCGGGCCGAGGACGCCGGGGTGACCGGGGACCCGCTGTCCCCTGGGAACTCCGGGGATCCACTGCCCCCAGGGACGCCTGCCCCGACGCCCGTCCCCGCTCCGGCCGCCACCCGTACCGTCTCGGTCGTCTTCGGCTTGGCCGACTGCGCGATGAAGGCGCCGGTCAGCACCACCACCCCACCCACGATCTGCGGTGCGGAGAGATGCTCACCGAGCAGGACCCAGGCCAGCACCGTCGCGATGACGGCCTCCAGACAGGCGACCACCCCGGCTACTTGGGGCGAGAGCCGCCGGATCGACACCACACCGGTGAGGTAGGCCGCCACCGTCGCGATCAGCACGATCCAGGCGAGCAGCAGAACGGCGGGCACCTGGGTTCCGTTCATGTCCGCGCCGCCGCCGAGCACGGCCCAGTCCATGCCCCAGGGGCGGGCGATCGCGGTGAGGAGGACGGCGCCGATCAGCAGGCCGTAGGCGATCACACCGAGCGGATCCACCGCATCGTCGCCGTCGGAGCCGTGATCGGACAGCACGAAGTAGCCGACCTGGCAGCAGGCCGCGCCGAGCGCGAGCGCGAGGCCGAGGGCATCGAAGCTCAGCCCGGACCAGACCTCGACGACACAGGCCAGCCCGCCGACGGCCAGCACCACGCCGACCGCCGCGGCTCGGGTGACCGGCCGTTTCTGAACGAAGCGGACCCAGCCCAGTACCAGGGCGGGCGCCAGATATTCGATGAGGAGCGCGACCCCGACGGGGATACGGGAGAGCGCGGCGAAGTAGCACGCCTGGACGCCGGCGACGGCGAGCAGCCCGTAGCCCGCGAGCAGCGCGGGCCGGCGGAGCAGCAGATTCCGGTGGCGCCAGGCGATCGGCAGCATGACCAGCGCCGCCCCGGCCACCCGCAGCCAGGTGACCTGGAGCGGTTCGAGGCCGGCGGATATCAGGGGCTTGGCGGCGACCCCCGAACCGCCGAAGGCGAGCGCGGACACCAGGGCGATACCGAGGCCGGCGCCGCGTCCGCCGGGCGCCCGACGAAGGCGCGCCCCGAGGGCGGGCGATGACTGCTGGGCCCCCATGGGCCCGGAGACTCCCTGGCCCGAGCCGGACGGTGCTCCTGCCGGGCTCCCCGAAGACGCGTGCATCCGGCCATCATGGCAGCCGTCGTCAGCAGCGCCACCCCCGAGACCCCTGTCAGTCCTGGCCGGGGCGCTCCCCGTCGAGACGGTGGGCGAGCCGGGCGGTGTCGACGGAGGCCCGGCGCAGCACCTCGACGGCCCGGGATTCCGGGTCGTCCACCAGGGCGGCGAGCAGGTCGAGGCAGCCCGCGCGGGTGGCGTAGCGGGCATGGGCGCGGTCCAGGGCGCCGTCCATGGCGGCGGCCGCAGCCGGGGACCATCCGGGGACGGCACCCTCGGCGACCACGGGGACCGCGCCGGAGTCCTCGACGGTGCCGTGCCACTGGAGTCCGTAGCCGATGCTGCGCTGGACGAGGTAGCCGAGCAGCCGTGCGACCTGCGGTCCGCCGTCGAAGGCGGCGCGAACGGCGGGGTCCGATTCCAGGAGGCCGTGCAGCAGATGCGCGGTGTCGACCTGCCGGTCGCCATCACGGGTGGCCCGCCTGCGGGCCGCGGATATGACCGACGCGAGCTCTACGGTGAGCCGGGTCTCAGGGTCCTCCGGGGCGGGGCTGTCGCCACCACTGTACGCAGTACGGTTTTGCACAGCACCCACCCCACCAGCCCCTGAGGACCGGAACATCACCGGCGGGAAGCATTTGCGTCTCCCACGCTGGTTGCGCACGCCTGCACCCGATCTCATCCTCACGGAGGAGATGTGCGGGTGCCGTGGAGGTCGGACATACGGCGGCGGGGCGACCGCTCGCCACCACCGTCGGGCCGCCCACCCGAAAACTGACGAGCCATCAGCAAAGCGCGGTCCGCGCTATTGAACCTTCACCCCGGCAGGGCTACGTTCCGCGGCACCAGCCAGGGATCGTCACCGAAGGGGTGGTCGCATGGCCGAAGTCACCGCGCAGGCCCGTATCGAGGCGCCGGCCGCGAAGATCTGGGAGCGCCTCACCGACTTCGACTCCTACGGAGAGTGGAACGCCACCCACACCGCCTTCCCCAAGGGCGGCCCGGAATCGCTCGAAGTAGGCGCGGGCTACGAGGAGAACATGAAGCTGATGGGCTTCCCGGCGGAGGTTGCCTGGACCGTGCGGGAACTGGAACCCGGCCGGCTGCTCGACATCGAGGGCAAGGGCCCGATGGGCGTCAGCCTGGGGATGCGCTACGCCCTCACGCCGGACGGCGGGGCGACGGCCGTACGGATCGACGGGACGTTCACCGGCGCCGCGGTCTCCCTGATGGCGGGCAAGCTCAAGGACTCGGCGAGCGCCGCGCTGAACGAGTCGCTGCGCAGGCTCGCCGGCCTGGTCACCTGACGCTTCGGGGGCCGGCCCTCACCCCGGCCCCCGAAGCCCTTACCTCCGCGCACTCCGCGCTCAGTCCTCCTCGGCAAGGATCAGATACAGCTCCTTGCGCGCCTTGTTGACCACCGCCATGGCCTTCTCCCGCTGCTCGGGAGTGCCGGTGGCCCACACCTGCCGGAACGCCTCGACCAGGCCGCCGCCCGCCTTGCGGATCTCGTTCATCGCCTCCCAGTCGACGCCGCGGCCGGCGTCCTCCCAGGGGGCGTCCGAACCGCTGTCGGCCTCGGTGCGCCCGGCGTCGGTCAGCGAGAACAGCTTCTTGCCGCCCTCACTGGCGCTGGCGATCAGCCCCTCGTCCTCCAGGAGCTGAAGCGTCGGATAGACCGAGCCGGGGCTGGGCTTCCACGCCCCGCCGCTGCGCTCGGCGATCTCCTGGATCATCTCGTAGCCGTGCATCGGACGGTCCTTGAGCAGCGCCAGGATCGAGGCGCGCACATCGCCGCGGCGGGCCCGGCCGCGCGGTCCGCCGCGCCCCCGGCCGCCACCGAAGGGCGGACCACCGAACGGCGGGCCGAACGGGCCGAAGGCCGAGCGCCGCCGCTCCCAGCCGCCCCCGAAGTCGCCGCGGCCGCCGTGGCGCCCGGGTCCGCAGTGCTCATGCCGGTGCTCATGTCCGTGGTCTTGCCCTTGGGAACGCATGATGGCGTCCTCCATTTCTCTATCGTTGATCAGTCGCGATGCTTCAACGATATATCGGGACTGTTCGTCGAGCAAGGCCCTGCACTCATCTCGTCAGCACCGCATGAGCACCCGGCACCGGCCATCACGGCTCGATTTCCCGGGCCAATTTCCCCGGATTGGCCTTGGCCTGCGGCTTTGTGGCACGCCTACGCTCGCGGCCATGAGGATTCGCATCGTCGACGCCTTCAGTGAGCGTCCCTTCGCCGGCAACCCCGCGGGAGTAGTACTCCTCGACTCCGGCGGCTTTCCCGATACGGCCTGGCTCCAGCGGGTCGCCACCGAGGTCAATCTCTCCGAGACCGCCTTCGCGCATCCGCTGCCCGCGGGCGGTGACGCCGACTGGGCGCTGCGCTGGCTCACCCCGGCCGCCGAGGTGAACATGTGCGGGCATGCCACTTTGGCCACCGCACACGTCCTGCACACCACGGGGACGGCCACCGGTACGGTCCGCTTCCGCACCCGCAGCGGGGTGCTGACCACGACGGCCGATGACCGCGGCGCGATCACCATGGACTTCCCGACCGCCCCGCTCACCCCCGTCGACATCCCGCCGGTGGTCACGGGCGCGCTGGGCACCGAGATCCGCTCCGCGCACGACACCGGCCCCGATGTCGGCGATCTCCTGGTCGAGCTGGCCGATGAGAAGTCCGTACGGGCGCTGGCCCCGGATCTCAAGGCGCTCGCCGGGCACGGCGGCCGCGGGGTGATCACCACCGCGCGCGCCGAAAACCCCGACGACGGCTACGACTTCATCTCACGCTGCTTCTTCCCCGGGATCGGCATCGACGAGGACCCGGTAACGGGCAGCGCGCACACCGCGCTCGCACCGTTCTGGTCGGCGCGCCTGGGCCGTGCCGGCCTGGTCGGTCTACAGGGCGCCGCCCGCACCGGCTTCGTACGGACCGAGCTGCGCGGTGACCGTACGCTGCTGACCGGGTCGGCGGTCACGGTGATCGACGGGGAACTGCTGGCCACCGACTGAAGCGGCCCGTCCGGCGGCCCCTGGGGAGGCGCGGGCAGGCACCGGCGGTGCCGCGCCTCCGCCTCCTCACGGCGTCGGCAGCCACCCCACCCGCCCGGCGAGCAGCGCATAGCCGACGAACGCCACGATGTCGATCAGGGCATGGGCGGCGACCAGCGGGCCGACCCGCCCCCACCGCCGGTAGAGCAGGACGAAGAGCGCGCCCATCACCATGTTGCCGACGAAACCGCCGATGCCCTGGTAGAGGTGGTAGGAACCGCGCAGCACCGAGCTGGCCGCGAGTGCCGCGAGCGGCGACCAGCCCAATTGCCCGAGCCTGCGCAGCAGATACCCGACGACGATGACCTCTTCCAGGACGGCGTTCTGCACCGCGGAGGCGATCAGCACCGGGATCTTCCACCACACATCGGGCAGCGCCTCGGGGACCACCGTCAGATTGAATCCGGCCGCCCGCGCACCCAGGTACAGCAACAGACCGCTGCCGCCGATGACAGCCGCCAGCGCGCCCCCGCGGCTCAGGTCGAAGCCGGGCCGCCGCCGGTCGAAACCGATCGCCCGCAGACCGCCGGCCCGTTCCCGTAGCAACAGATGTGCCACCAGCACCACCGGCACCAGCGCGCTCGCGATACCGAACAGCTGCCAGGCGAGATCCAGCCAGGGCCGGCCGGGCGCATGGGAGCCGTTGAGCGTCGCCGCCTGGTCCTTGAGACCGCCGGGCTTGGTCACCGAACCGATGAAGCTGATCAGCGCCGATACCCCGCTGGCCCCCACGGAAAGGGCCAGCACGATCCATGTCTCGCTCCGCAGAATGCTCCGGGACGGCTCCTCGACGAGCCCGTCGCCAGGCCCTTGACCTGGAACGTCCGCATCAGCCACGGGACTTGTATCCGACTGCACACTTCCTCCGCTTCCGCATTTACCACCTCGTCGCCACCACCGCCCCGCTAGGGTCTCGGCAGCAGCTACGAAGATCGCGCACGACAGGCCGGGGACGGGCACCATCCCGATGGCGCGCTTTCCCCTACCGGCGCATCCCGGTCGAGCTCCGAGAAGGAGAGGCGCTACCGCAATGGGACGACACAGCTTGCCCGACGGCTCCGCACCGGCGCGCACGGGGCCCCGCCGAGGCGCCCGTCCCCGCGCACTCGTCCTCGCCACCGGCCTCGTGCTGACCGTCGCCGCCGGCACCGTCGTGGCGCTGGACAGCGGTCTGCTCCCGTTCGGCGGCCCGTGCGGCGGCGACGTGACCCGGCTCGATGTGGCCGCCTCGCCCGATATCGCCCCGGCGGTCAAAACGGTGGCCAGGTCGGCGCGGGAGGAGGCGGCGCGTACCGACGGCAGATGTCTGGACGTCAGGGTCACCTCGCGGGCCGCCCACGAGGTCGCCGACGCCTTCGGCCAGCGGCCGGTCGATCCCGAATTCCAGGTCTGGATACCGGATTCGAGCCTGTGGGTGGACCGGGTCGGCGCGGAACGCGGCACCCCGCTGGCCACCGCCGGCATCATCGCCTCGTCCCCGATCGCGCTGGGCGCCGTCCCCCGGGCCGCCACGTCGCTGGGCTGGCCGGAGAAGACCTACACCTGGACGGAACTGACCCGGGCCACGGCATCCGGCGACGCGCTGCACCTGGGCGTCGCCAACCCGTCCCGCAGCGCCACCGGCCTGCTCTCCCTGGCCCGTATCAGCGCCACCAACACCAAGAAGGCACCGGATCGCGTCACGGCCGACACCCGCACCGCCGCCACCGCGAGGCTGCTCAACCAGCGCGCCGCGGACGGCGACGGGCCGGCCATGGCCACCCTGCCCCGCGACGGCTCCGGCACCGAGCAGAGCAATCCGCGCCGCAACCAGGCGCTGCTGCTGTCCGAGCAGGCCGCCTACGCCCACAACACACGCGCGGACGGCGGGCCGGAGCTGAACCTGCTCTACCCCGAGGACGGTACGGCCCGGCTCGACTACCCCTACACGCTGGTCGACAACAGCGAGACGGACCCGGAACGCTCCCGCGCCGCCAACCGCTTCCTGACCCTGCTGAGCGAGCCCGCCGGACAGCGTGCGCTGCGCCGGCTCGGCTTCCGGGCCCCCACCGGGGAGGCGGCACCGAAGGTGGTCAAAGCGGCCGGCGGGCGCGATCCCCAGCCGTACTCCGCCGCCCCCGCCGAGCCGCCGACCGCGAAGGAACTCCAGGCCCTGCTGGGCATGTGGACGATCACGGTGCAGAGCGCCCGGCTCTCCACCGTCGTGGACGCCTCGGCATCCATGGGCGCCCCGGTCCCGGGGCACGGCGGCCGGTCCCGTATGGACCTCGCCAAGAACTCCCTCCTCCAGGCCCTGACCACATTCACCTCCGAGGACGAGATCGGGCTCTGGAAGTTCGCCACCACACTGGACGGCGACAAGGACTATGTGGAGCTGTCCCCCACCGAACGGCTCGGCGGCCGGGACAAGGACGGCAGCACCCACCGCGCAGCGCTCGCCGACGCCTTCGGCGCGCTGGCCCCGCGGCCCCAGGGCGCCACCGGCCTGTACGACACCACGCTCGCCGCGTACGAGAAGGCCCGCTCGGCCTATGCGAGCGGGAAGTTCAACGCACTGGTCATCCTCACCGACGGCGCCAACGACGACGCCCACGGCATCGGCCTCGACGCCCTGGTGGGCGAGTTGAAGAAGCTCTCCGACCCGAAGCGGCCGGTACCGCTGATCGCCCTCGCGATCGGCCCGGAGGCCGACACCTCCGCCCTCAACCGCATCGTGGCACCGACCGGCGGCTCGACGCACCGGGTCAGCGACCCGTCGCAGATCCACCAGGTGATGCTCCAGGCCATCATGGCGGCGGGCAGCAACGTGCCCCGCTGAGCGGCTCGCGGCCCCGGCCAGGGCCCGAAGACAGGCCCTACGCCCCTTCCGTCGCCGCCTGCCGTGCCCCCGGCAGGGCCGAACGCCCGGCGACCGGCCAGGCGACCGGCCAGGTGTGCACCGGCGTCCCGGTGTGCATCAGCTCGCTGTAGCGCCGGGTCATCGCGGCGAGCGCGGTGTCCCGGTCCAGGCCCTGGCGACGGGCGTGGTGGAAGGCCGCGGCCTGCCAGGACGCCCCGTTCGCCCGGCGCCGGCAGCGCTCGTCGATGATGCCGAGGTAGTGGTCCCGGTCGGCCGGCTCCACCCCCCAGGCGTCCAGCCCGCGGGCCGCCAGCGGCAGCAGTTCCTTGCGTACGAGCCGTACGGCCGGGATTTCGGCGGTACCGCCCGCCCGCCCGGGACGCGGCCACTCCAGGGCGGCCTCGATGCCGTACCGGCAGGCGGTGTCGAAGTTGCGGGCCGCGGCGGCGAACGGGAGCCGCGACCACACGGGGCGCGGCTCCTCGGCCAGCGCCCGCACCAAGCCGTAGTAGAAGGCGGTGTTGGCGATGACGTCCGTGATGGTGGGGCCGGCCGGCAGCACCCGGTTCTCGACCCTGAGGTGGGCGACGCCGTCGGCGACCGCGTAGACGGGGCGGTTCCAGCGGTAGACCGTGCCGTTGTGCAGGACCAGTTCGGCCAGGTCGGGCACCCCGCCCTCATCGAGGATCCGCAGCGGCTCCTGCGCCCCGCACACCGGCAGCAGCGGCGGGAAGTACCGCACATTCTCCTCGAACAGGTCGTAGGCGGAGTCGATCCAGCGCTCACCGAACCAGGTGCGGGGGCGTACTCCCTGGGCCTGCAGCTCGGGCGAGCGGGTATCGGTGGCCTGCTGGAAGACCGGCGGCCGGGACTCCCGCCACAGCTCACGGCCGAACAGGAACGGCGAGTTGGCACCGACCGCGACCTGCACCGCGGCGATGGCCTGTGCCGCGTTCCAGACAGCGGCGAAGCGGCCCGGTGTCACCTGGAGATGCAGCTGGACCGACGTACAGGCGGCTTCCGGGGCGATCGAGGGCGAGCGGGAGACCAGGTGCTCGACGCCGCGGATGTCCAGGGCGAAGTCCTCACCGCGGGCGGCCCGCATCTGGTCGTTGAGCAGGACATAGCGGTCGTTCTCGGAGAGACTGGCGGCCGTGAGGTCGGTGGCGTGCAGCGTCGGCAGAATCCCGATCATCACGATCCTGGCGGCGACCTCCCGGGCCTTCCTCTCGGCATAGCCCAGTCCCGTACGGAGCTCCTCGGCGAGCTGGTCCAGCACCCGGCCGCTCAGGCGGTGCGGCAGGATGTTGACCTCGAGGTTGCACTGGGCGAGTTCGGTCTGGAAATCACCGCTGGCGATGCGCTCCAGCACTTGAGAGTTCATCATGCGGGGCAGCCCGTCGGCGCCGGCAAGATTGAGTTCGATCTCCAGGCCCATGAGATTCCTGGGCCGGTCGAACCTCTTCTCCGCCAGGAGCCTGTGCAATCCCTCAAGACAGTCGTGCAGCTTTCTTCGATAACGCTCCCGGTCCGCCAGGTCGATCCCGTCCGCGGCGACCTTCTCCCCCATCGAAGGGTCCCTCCTCGAGTGAACAGCCCGCGGCCACGGGCCGCTTGGGGCCTTCCCCGACACCGCCGGGGCTCGCGCTACGGTCGATGATGCCCCGGCAATCTGATCAATAACGCGGCGGGGGCCTGCCGGTGCCGATAGGCTCGAAGTGATGCAGCGCCCGGCACTTCCCATAGGCATATCCGCGAGGCACTCGCCCGTGGCAATTCACTCGTGAGAAACAACGATGAGTTCCGGCCCACCACGCCGGCAAGGCAATACAAGGCGGCATCCATAAAACGCCGCACAAAGCGGTGAAAAGCACCTTCCACAGCGGACCGGATTTCACCTTGCCAGAAATCCACAAGGCCGGTAGCAGAAACACTTTCAGAACATACGTCGTATAAACTCCGGTGACGAGGAAGAGACTTGGCGCCCAGCGTCTCGGTGATCTCACCGACACCGGGCTCAGCGGCTGCCCCCGCCCGGCCGCCGCCCCGGCCGGCCACGCTCTGACCCCGCCCGCAGACAACGCCGTTTGCACCCGCCACGCTCCACCGTGTCTCCGAGCCACGCTGCACCGTGTCTCCGAAGTGAGAGGCGACCCATCATGCCGCTGCACCTCCCCCCTGCCCCCGCACCCGCCCTGCGCAGCGTTCTCACCGCTCTCGGCTCCCCCACAGCGGTCGGCGAGGCCCCGGTCCCCGCGCTGCGCGCCCATCAGGGTCCGCTCAGCCCCGACCACCCGCTGCCCGTCCATGTCTGGGACGACGTCAGCCGGGCCGGTGGCACCCCGCACACCCGACTGGCCGGATGGCGCTTCCTGGTCCGCGGCGGGGAGCGGGCCGTGGCGACCGCCGAGGCGGTGCTCACCGCGGACGGCTGGACGTTCGGGCGCTTCTGTGGCGGCCCCTACGTCGCCGCGACCGAGCAGGCACTGGCCCAGGCCGAGTCACTCGCCACGCCCTACCAGCCGCGACTGCTGTCCGTCCCCGAGCTGTACATGCTCACGCTGTGGCTGCATCACGACCTCACCTCCGACGGCGCCCAGGGGCTGCCCGCGCCCGGCGACCTGCTCGTACCGCTGGCGCCCGCCCCGCCGGGTATCGCCGCGCACCGTCCGCAGCGCATCGCCGATCTGCTCCCCCGGCTCACCCTGCGGCTCACGCCCGCCCCGCTCCTGGCCGAACCGGCCTGATCCACCGGCGCCGGCCCGGATCCCCGCACCGCTTCGGGCGCCCGCCGCCCCGCCCGAGCATGCCCCGCGACCCCGTCCGGTCACGGGGCGCTCTGCCGTGCTCACCCAGGCGGCCTAGTCCGCGGATACCACTCCCAACCCTCTTGGGGAGGAGTGCAATTGGGAGCAACCGCCCGCATGGGTGACGCGTCCCTACCGAGTGAGTACCGCTGCTGCGAAATCCCTGCGGAATCCCGTCCGTGGGGCAACACTGGGACCGACCGACAGAAACGGGGGAGCGGCCATGAACACCTCATCGAGCCGCACGACGACGTTCACTTCACCGCAGCGAAAGACAACTTCCATGTGTCAGCACCAACCGCCATGCCCGTCCGCAGACTCCACCGACCGGGAGGCCGCACACCTTGTGGCGCACCATCCGGAGCAGGGCTGGAGCCTGCTCTGCAACGGCGTCCTGCTCTTCGAGGACACCGGTGAGCTGCTCCCCGACGGGCAGGTCATCGCCCCGCACCGCGCCCGGGTCATCGCCGCGGCCTGACCCGCCGCGCCTGCCACGAACCACAGGGCCCCCGGCAGATCTGCCGAGGGCCCTTGATGCTGCCGTGACTCAGTTGTCGTACTCCTCCAGCGGCGGGCAGGAGCAGACCAGGTTACGGTCGCCGAAGGCACCGTCGATGCGGCGCACCGGCGGCCAGTACTTCTCCGCGGCGTCGACACCGGCCGGGAAGACGGCCTCCTCGCGGGAGTACGGGTGCGCCCAGTCGCCGCCGAGCGCGCCCGCGGTGTGCGGGGCGTTGCGCAGCGGGTTGTCGTCCTTGTCCCACTCCCCCGAGCCGACCTTCTCGATCTCCGCGCGGATGGCGATCATCGTGTCGCAGAACCGGTCCAGCTCGGCGAGGTCCTCGCTCTCGGTCGGCTCGATCATCAGCGTGCCGGCCACGGGGAACGACATCGTCGGCGCGTGGAAGCCGTAGTCGATCAGCCGCTTGGCCACATCGTCGATGCTCACCCCGGTCGCCTTGGTCAGCGGCCGGACGTCGATGATGCACTCGTGCGCCACCAGGCCGCCGGGGCCGGTGTAGAGCACCGGGTAGTGCGGCTCCAGCCGCTTGGCGATGTAGTTGGCGCTGAGGACCGCCACCTGAGTGGCGCGCTTGAGCCCGTCGCCGCCCATCAGCCGGACGTACGCCCAGGAGATCGGCAGGATGCCCGCCGAGCCCCAGGGAGCCGCGGAGATCGGTCCCACGCCCGTCTCGGGGCCCGCGGTGGGCTGAAGCGGGTGGTTGGGCAGGTACGGCGCCAGGTGGGCGCGTACGCCGACCGGGCCGACACCGGGGCCACCGCCGCCGTGCGGGATGCAGAAGGTCTTGTGCAGGTTCAGATGCGAGACATCGCCGCCGAACTTGCCCGGCTCCGCGAGCCCGACCAGCGCGTTGAGGTTGGCGCCGTCCACGTAGACCTGACCGCCGGCCTCGTGCACCGCCGCGCAGATCTGGGTGATGTGCTCCTCGAAGACACCGTGCGTGGAGGGGTAGGTCACCATCAGGACCGCGAGCTCGTCCCGGTGCTTCTCGATCTTGGCGTGCAGATCGTCGGTGTCGACCTCGCCGTCCTCACCGGTCTTGACGACGACGACCTTCATCCCGGCCATCACGGCGCTGGCGGCGTTGGTGCCGTGCGCCGAGGACGGGATCAGGCAGACCGTACGCTGCTCGTCGCCGTTGGCGCGGTGGTAGGCACGGACGGCCAGCAGACCGGCCAGCTCGCCCTGCGAGCCGGCGTTCGGCTGGATGGAGACCTTGTCGTAGCCGGTGACCGTGGCCAGCCGCTCCTCCAGCTCCTGGATCAGCGTGAGGTAGCCCTCAGCCTGGTCGGCCGGCGCGAACGGGTGCAGCTGACCGAACGCGGGCCAGGTGACCGGCTCCATCTCGGTGGTGGCGTTCAGCTTCATCGTGCAGGAGCCGAGCGGGATCATGCCGCGGTCCAGCGCGTAGTCCTTGTCGGCGAGGGTGCGCAGGTAGCGCAGCATCGCGGTCTCGGAGCGGTACTCGTGGAAGACCGGGTGGGCGAGGTAGTCGTCGTTGCGCAGCAGCCCCTGCGGCAGCGCGTCGGCGGCGGCCGCGTCCAGCTGCTCGACGTCGCCGGACACCCCGAAGGCGCTCCAGACGCCGGCCAGCTGCGCCCGCCCGGTGGTCTCGTCACAGGCGATGCCGACCAGGTCTGCGTCGATCTGCCGGAGGTTGACACCGGCCTCGCGGGCGGCGGCGACGACCTCGGCGGCCCGGCCGGGCACCCGCGCGGTCAGCGTGTCGAAGTACGTGCCGTGCGCGATCTCCACCCCGCCGGCCCGCAGGCCCTCGGCGAGGATCGCGGCGTAGCGGTGGGTGCGGCGGGCGATGGTCCGCAGGCCCTCGGGGCCGTGGTAGACCGCGTACATGCCGGCCATGACGGCGAGCAGCACCTGCGCGGTGCAGATGTTGCTGGTGGCCTTCTCCCGGCGGATGTGCTGCTCACGGGTCTGCAGCGCCAGGCGGTAGGCCTTGTTGCCGTCGGCGTCGACGGAGACGCCCACCAGACGGCCGGGAAGGCTGCGGGCGAACTGATCACGGACGGCCATGAAGCCGGCGTGCGGTCCGCCGAAGCCCATCGGAACGCCGAAGCGCTGGGTGGTGCCGACGGCGATGTCCGCGCCGAGCTCACCGGGCGAGGTGAGCAGCGTCAGGGCGAGCAGATCGGCGGCGACGGTGACGATGGCGCCCAGCTCGTGCGCCTGCTCGATGACGGCGCGGGGGTCCCGCACCGCGCCGGAGGCACCCGGGTACTGAAGCAGCACGCCGAACACTCCGCGCTCGGCGATCTCGGCCGGAATGCCGTCGGACAGATCCGCGACCACGACCTCGACGCCGGTGGGCTCCGCACGGGTCTCGATCACGGCGATGGTCTGCGGCAGACAGTCGGCGTCGACCAGGAAGACGCCCTTCTTGACCTTGCCGACCCGGCGGGAGAGCGCCATCGCCTCGGCGGCGGCGGTGCCCTCGTCCAGGAGCGACGCACCGGAGGTGGGCAGTCCGGTCAGGTCGGCGACCATCGTCTGGAAGTTCAGCAGCGCCTCCAGGCGGCCCTGCGAGATCTCCGGCTGGTAGGGCGTGTACGCCGTGTACCAGGCCGGGTTCTCCATGACATTGCGCAGGATCACCGGCGGGGTGAACGTGCCGTAGTAGCCGAGACCGATCATGGGCGCCAGGACCTCATTGCGGTCCGCCAGGCTCTTCAGCTCCTGGAGCACCTCGGCCTCGGTACGGGCCTGCGGCAGGCCGAGCGTCTCGGCGCTCTTGATCACATCGGGTACGGCGGTGGCGGTGAGCTCGTCCAGCGACCCGAAACCGATGTGCGCGAGCATCTTCGCCTGCGCCGCGTGGTCGGGACCGATGTGCCGGCGCTCAAAGGGGGTGCCGCGTTCCAGCTCGGTCAAGGAGATGCGATTGGTGGTCATCTGCGGGGGCCTCCTGGTCGGTACGACCTACGAGGGGCACCACGGCACGGGTGCCCGGACGGCCTCCCCCTCTGTCATTCAACCTGAGAGCTTCACCGGCCCGCGGGTGGCGGCCCGGCTTTCACCGTCGGTGAGGAGGGGTCCCGGCGCTGTGCCTTCCGTGGCCCGCCCTGCTTTCCAGAGTGACCTCGTCCATGCGGTACGTGTGCCTGAGAGATTCCGGGGAGGATTTGCTCCTTCGGCGCCCTCGTCGCGAACGACAAGGACTCTCCCGCACGGGGTCTGCGGCCATTCGCCAGCCTACCAGCGTGGCTCTCGAAGGCTCCTTCGAGTGGCCGGGGCATGAAATGTGCCGTTTGGTAGTTGTCAGAGGGCAGTTGCGACCAATTGGAGGGGCCGTGCAAACCGATATCGATCCCCGAAGCCTGATCGGCCGCAAAGCGTTCGACCGTAATGGCGCGAAAATAGGGACCATCGACGAGGTCTACCTCGACGATGCGACGGGGGAACCGGAGTGGGCGGCCGTACGCACCGGACTCTTCAGCCGGGACGCGTTCGTCCCGCTGGAGCCCAGCAAAATGGTCGGTGAAGGCCTGCACATCCCTTACGACCGCAAGCTGATCAAGGACGCGCCGGACTTCGGCGTGGGCCGCCATCTCTCCCCTGAGCAGGAACTTCAGCTCTATCACCACTACCGTCTGGATATTTCCTCCCCGACCGATCCGGTGTCTCCCGGCTCCGGCGACAAGAACTTCGGCAAGATCGCCGGCTCGGACGACTGACCGTCGGCCGGCGCCCCGCCCACCAGCGGCAGGGGCTCCCCCGGCCGCAGCGCCGGGTCCTCGACAGCAAAGGTCCGCACCCTCCCCGGTGCGGACCATGGCGTTTCGAAGCGGACGGTCACTCTCCCCACCCCGCTCCCCTGCACCCAGCCCGCCCCGTACTGGTCGTGGACCACGTCCAGCCCCGGATACCAGCGCCGCGGCCGCTCCTCCTCGGCCTCGTCCGACTCCCGCTCGCCTGCGGCCTGCTCCAGCGCCGCCGCGGTCGCGGCTTCCGCCGCCTCCCGCTCCGTCGCCGCCTGGGCGAACAGATCCCCTTGTGTGAAGTCCGCCAGCCCGCTGACCCCCACACCCAGCAGCCGCACCCCGCCCGTGGTGTCCACCGTCTCCAGCAGGCGCACAGCGGCCTCCCGTATCACCGCCGGATCGTCGGTCGGCCCCCGGAGCGTCTCGGAACGGGTCAGCGTCGAGAAGTCGTAGTTGCGCACCTTGATGACCACCGTGCGCCCGGAGCGCCCGGCCGCCCGCAGCCGTTGTACGCACCGGTCCGCCAGCCGCAGCACCTCGTTCCGCACCCGCATCCGGTCGGTGAGGTCGACCTCGAAGGTGTCCTCGACGGAGATGGACTTCGCGTCCCGCTCCGCCACCACGGGCCGGTCGTCCTGCCCCAGCGCCATCGCGTACAGCCCCGCGCCGTGTGCCCTGCCCAGCAGTCGCACCAGCTCGGCCTCACCGGCCTCCGCGGTCTCCGCGACGGTGTGGATCCCGGCCCGGCGCAGCGTCTCGGCCGTCGCGGGGCCCACCCCGGGCAGCGTCCGCACCGTCATCGGGCCCAGCAGCTCCCGTTCGGTGCCCGGCTCGATCACCACCAGCCCGTTCGGCTTGGCCGCCTCGGACGCGATCTTCGCCAGCATCTTGGCCCCGGCCAGCCCCACCGAGCCGGTCAGCCCCGTCGCCGACCGGATGTCCCGCCGCAGCCGCTCCCCTACGGCCCGCACGGCCGCCGTCTCGGCCGGGACGCCACCCGCCTCCAGGTCGACGAACGCCTCATCCAGGCTCAGCGGCTCCACCAGCGGCGACAGGGCATGCAGCAGCTCCATCACCACATCACTCACTTGGCGGTAGAGCGTGAAGCGCGGACTGAGATAGGCGGCGTTGGGACACAGTCGACGCGCCTGGGCCGTCGGCATCGCGGAACGGACCCCGAAGACCCGGGCTTCGTACGAGGCCGTGGAGACCACGCCACGCACGCCGACCCCGCCGACCACCACGGGCTTACCGCGCAGGCTCGGCTTGGCCGCCTGCTCGGCGGCCGCGAAGAACGCATCCATGTCCAGATGCAGGATGGTCGGGGCAGGTCTCACATCTCCGATGCTGCCCCATGCCACTGACAATCGGCCCGATGCCGGGCCGCGCGCTCCGCCGGGGTCTCAGCCCGCCCGGTTGCGCCGCCGCGCCAGCTCGTCGTGCGGGTTCTTCCCGACCAGCGTCTCGCCGGTGTCCACCCGCTCCCCGTGGAGCTGCGACAGCGCGCCCTCCACGTCCCGCCACACCACGCCCACGGCGATCCCGAAAACGCCCTGACCGCCCTGGAGCAGGTCCACGACCTGGTCGGGCGAGGTGCACTCGTAGACCGTCGCGCCATCGCTCATCAGCGTCATCCGCGTCAGATCCGCCAGCCCGCGCGAGCGCAGATGCTGGACCGCGGTGCGGATGTTCTGGAGCGACACCCCGGTGTCCAGCAGCCGCTTGACGATCTTCAGGACCACGACGTCCCGGAAGCTGTAGAGCCGCTGGGTGCCGGAGCCATAGGCCGGCCGGATGCTCGGCTCCACCAGGCCCGTACGCGCCCAGTAGTCGAGCTGCCGGTAAGTGATGCCCGCTGCCGCACAGGCGGTCGGGCCGCGATAGCCGATGTTCTGAGCCTCGCAGTCCCCCGACACCGCCGCGGCCGGTGCCGGGGCAGGGTTCGCTGCTGCGCCCGAGTGGAGCGGCAACGCCCCTTCCGCCGCCATACCGTCGCCGGTGATTGCCACGCCGCCCTCCGTCCTCCACGTCCCGGACGGGACCTGCCACATCGACGGTATGCAGTCACTCGGGGTGCGTCAACGATCGCCGCGCTCGCCACGCCGAGTGATAATCACCCTACGAGTGGTTTCTCGTGACCTCGCGCGGGGAAGGGCTGACTGTTTGGCCGGAAACAGGCGGTTCGCCTGGCCGATATTACTGGCTGTTGGTCCCGAAGTCCTCGGGCGAGATCTGGTCGAGGAATTCGCGGAACTTCTCCACCTCGTCCTCCTGCTCGTCCGGGATGGCGATCCCCGCGTCGTCCAGCACACCGTCGGTACCGAAGATCGGCGTTCCGGTGCGCAAGGCCAGCGCTATGGCGTCCGACGGACGCGCACTGACCTCGACCCCGCTCGCGAAGACAAGTTCGGCATAGAAAACCCCCTCGCGCAGATCCGTGATGCGGACCTGCGTCAGCTCCTGGCCCACCGCTTCGAGCACGTCCTTGAAGAGGTCATGCGTCAGCGGCCTGGCAGGGACCATGCCCTGCTGGGCGAAGGCGATGGCGGTGGCCTCCCCTGGCCCGATCCAAATGGGCAAGTATCGGTCGCCTCCCACCTCCCGCAGGAGCACGATCGGTTGGCTGGAAGGCATTTCCACCCGGACACCCACGACGTCGAGCTCGTTCACACAGCAACCCTAGGACGTGCCCGGCAGGTTTGGGTAGTCGGGCACTCGTTTGCTCGCTACAGCCGGACCCGCAGAGCGCTCTGCACCAAGGCCGCATGCAGCCGTACGGACAGCGTTGCCAGCTCCCTGGCGGTCGCTTCGGCGTGCGCCCTGGTCTGCGGGTTACGGTGCCGCCGAAGGGGTGCAACGACCTGCTCGACCAGGCCCGCCTCGCGCTCGGCCGCCGCCTTCACCGCGCGCAGATGCCGCGGCTCCAGACCGAAACGGCCCAGGTCCGCGACAAGTTTGGCCACCGTGACGGCCTCGATGTCGTATCCGCCGTCCGCATGGGGGACGATGAGTCCGTACGACTCCCAGTCGGCGAGCGCCGCCTCGTCCACCTCCGCGGCGGCCAGCAGCTCGGCCCGGCCGATCCGGGCAGCCGTGGGAGGCTCCGTACCCGGGTCGTGCACGCCCTCGACCAGATCCCGGGAGGGTGCGGCCGGAGCCGGCAGCGGTACCTGCTCACCGCGCTCCAGGGCGTCCAGATGCTCCCGGATGACCTTCAACGGCAGATAGTGGTCCCGCTGCATCCGCAGGACGGCGGCCAGTCGCTCGACGTCCGCCTGCGTGAATTTGCGGTATCCGGAAGGCGTGCGCTTCGGTTCGACCAGCCCCTCGGCCTCCAGGAAGCGAATCTTGGAGATGGTGACCTCGGGAAACTCCTCGTGCAGCAGGGTGAGCACCGTACCGATACTCACCGGCCTGCCGTCCGAGGAGGCGGCACCGGCAGAGCCGGCGCCGCCTTTCGGTGTATCGCGCATATGCCTTCCCCGGCCGGTCAGATACCGGCGCCTCGCTGGCTCGCGTAGAAGACCAGGCGGAACTTGCCGATCTGGACCTCGTCGCCGGTGGCGAGGGCAACGGAGTCGATCCGCTCACGGTTGACGTAGGTGCCGTTCAGGCTGCCCACGTCGGCGACCGTGAAGAGACCGTCCGGGCCGCGACGGAATTCCACATGGCGGCGCGAGACCGTCACATCGTCGAGGAAGATGTCGCCCTGCGGATGCCGGCCTGCCGTGGTCAGCTCACTGTCCAGCAGGAAGCGGCTGCCCGCATTCGGTCCCCGGCGGACGACCAGCAGCGCCGACCCCAACGGGAGAGCGTCCACGGCCGCCTGGGCCTCGGGGGACAGCGACGGCGCCAGATTCTGGCCCGTGGTCTCCGAGTCGTAGGCCTCCAGCCCCGAAATGGAGATGGTCGACGTCGTCTCCGACGCCCGCTCGGGCTGGGCGCCCGCACGCAGCGGCGCACCACAGTTGGAGCAGAACCGGCTCGCCTCGGCGTTCTGGTTCCCACACCTCGTACAAACCGGCAAGGCCGACCCTCCACCCGTGTGTGCGGCTGATGGTTCCTGGGAACCTATGCGGCCGGCACCGGAGGGGTCAACAGAACCCGCGCCGTACCCCCCGGACGGACCGCTGACCTCATCACGGAAGAGCGGACGGCCCTCGGCCGCACCGCTCTCGTCGGGCTGGCGCGGAGCGGCATGCCGCGCAGAGCCGCTGCCGCCCTCCTGGCGTGCGCTCTTGCCGAACAGCTTTCCAAACAACTTCACGGGCGATTCCCCTTGAACGAAATAGACCCGCCCGTGGGGCAGGACGAACCCTCGATGCACACACCGACCCATCCGGACATCCTGTGAACGTCCGTGGCCTTCAGACAGTTTCCACCACACACCACACGCACGGTGCGTCGACCCCCCGCTACCTCATGCCCTTCCCGGGCACTCGACATACGTGCACGCCTCACTGAGATGACAACCGAGCGTAGTCAGGCCGCTTCGCCTCTCGCAAGGCGTCCACAATGATCTTCCTCTCACGGGTCACAGACACCTTGGCCTGCTCCTTTTCCAGCGTCTGGACCACTCCGCCGGGGATGTTCAGCGCCGGTTCCAAGTCCTCCGGCTTGCCGATGACCTTGAAGCGGAACGGCTGCATGACGCGCTTGCCATCGATCTCCACGCCGCCCCGGACGTCGGAGAGATAGCTGTCCGCGACGACCCGGACACCGTTGACCTGGATGGCCTCCGCGCCGGCCGCCCGCAGCTCCTGGATGGTGTCCAGCAGCTTGTCCGCCTCGACGGAGTGCGTCGGGTCGTCGATGGTCAGGTTGATGCCGGGCCCTTGCGCCGCGACGGTCCCGGCCAGCACACCCAGCTGCTGTTCCTTCTCCACGGTCTGCTTACGGGCCTCCTCGGCCTGGTCCGAGCTGTTCGCCAGCTCGGTCTTCTGCCCTTCCAGGCGCCGCTGTTCGTCGGTCAACCGCTGGGAGCGGTTGTCCAGCTCGTCCAGAATGCGCACCAAGTCCTCCTGGCGCGCACCTCGCAGCGCACTGCTGTCACTTGTGGAACGTACCTGAATCGCCAGGCCGAGGCCGAGGATGAACAGGAGCAGCGCAACGATCAGTTGAGCCCGGGTCAGCCGCGGCGGCCACAGGCTCGCCACCAGCCGTTCCCGACCGCTCTTCGGGCGTTCCGCGCTCCCGTCGCCCTCGTCAACGACGTCCGGAGTCGAGGAGTCTGCCCCTTTGTCCTGCTTCTGTCCAGCACTGTCCGATTCTTGAGCTTCGGCTTCGTCACCGGACTCCGCCGACTCGGGAGTCTTCCGGCTCTCGGGCGGCATCGGCCGACGGCCGGCCGGCCCGCGGTCCTGGTCCGGCTCCGGCCGCTCCGGCTTCTCCGCCGGCTGTGGCTTCTTCTCCAGTTCCGGCTTCTCTTCCGGCTCCGGGGTCTTCGCCGGCTCCGGCGTCGCGTCCTCGGTCATCCGCCTCACGCCCTGAAGACGTGGCGGCGGATCGCGGCCGCGTTGGAGAAGATCCGGATACCCAGCACCACGACGACGCCGGTGGAAAGTTGGGAACCGACGCCCAACTTGTCGCCGAGGAAGACGATCAGCGCGGCGACGACGACGTTCGACAAGAAGGAGACCACGAAGACCTTGTCGTCGAAGATGCCGTCCAGCATCGCGCGCAGACCGCCGAACACGGCATCCAGCGCCGCGACGACAGCGATCGGCAAGTAGGGCTCGACCACCGTCGGCACCACGGGTCGGACGACAAGCCCGACCACGACTCCCACGATGAGGCCCAATACGGCGATCACGATGTGCCCTTCCCTGTGTCGGCGCCGTCCGCCTTGGCGGCACCGGCCTGCGGCTTTGCGGTACGTACGATCAAGCTGGGCGCGGGCGGCAGCGTGACCTCGTTCTCGGCGGAAATCCTGGTGCGCACGCCGTAGTTCTCCTGAAGCACATGCAGGTACTGACCATCGGCGCTGTCCTGGAACGCGGTACTCAGCCGCTGCCCGTCCCCCACCGCCAGCACCGTATAAGGCGGCGCCAGTGGCTTGTTGTCGACCAGTATGGCGTCTCCTGCGGCTCTGATCGCCGAGAGTGACGTAAGCCGCTGTCCATTGACGGAGATGGCCTCCGCACCGGACGCCCACAGGCCGTTGACGACGCGTTGCATATCCCTGTCGCGTACCCGCCCGGTGTCCGAAAAACCACTGCTCTCGCGCGGACCGCCGCCGCTGGACGCCGCGCCCTTCGCATCGTCCACGACGAGCTTCACGCCGGGTCCGGTGACCTGTGTCGAGCCGGACAGCAGGGCCAGCAGCTCGGCCTTGTCGCCGCCGTGCTTCTTCAGCGCCTCGCGCTGCATTCTGCTGACGTCGTCCCGGAGCGCGTCGACCCGCTTCTGCTGCCGGTCGGCCTCGCCGGTGCCCTTCTGGATGCGGTTGATCAGTTCCTCGCGCTCCTTGGCGAGCGTCGGTGCTGATATCCGCGCCTGCGCCGCCCCCACGGTCACCACGAGCGCGGCCAGCACCAAACCGGCCGCGAGGCCCAGCTTCGCCCGCAAGGTCCGCGGCAGTCCCCGCACCCCGGTCTCGGACTGCCGCGCGGCGGCCTCGGCGTATCCGTCGTCGAGACTGTGATCCATCACGTTGGTCAGCAGCGACATGGACGCATCGGGGCGCGCGGCCGGCGTGTTCGGGTTGCTCCGATCGGGGCGCTGCTGCGACATGCCGCACATCGTCGCACGTCGGCCGCGCGGTCTCCCAATGGCCCCACCGGCGTGCCGATTCACGGCCCGCCGGTGGGACCCCGGTCAGCGTCCTGCGCTGTCCACCACGGCGGACCACTCGTCCAGCAGCTGCTGGGCGGAGGCGTCATCCGGCCCTTCCGCCCACAGATGCGTGACCGCCTCAGCGGGGTCCGGCAGCACCAGAACCCAGCGGCCGTCGGCCTCCACGATCCGTACGCCGTCGGTGGTGTCCACGTCCCGGTCGCCGGCGGCCTCGACGACATGCCGCATGACCAGGCCCTTGACCGCCCACGGGGTGGCCAGGTCGCGGCGCTGCACATGCGCCCGCGGGATCCGTGCGTCGATCTGGCTGAGCGTGAGCTGGGTACGGGCGACCAGGCCGATCAGCCGGACGAACGCGGCGGCGCCGTCGAAGACGCTGCTGAACTCCGGAATGATGAAGCCACCCATACCGTCCCCGCCGAAGACCGTGCCGTCGGCGCGGCCCACCCGGGTCATGTCGTCGGGCGAAGTCGTCGTCCACTCCACCTGCGTCCCGTGATACGCCGCCACCTGCTCGGCGATCCGGGTGGTGGTCACCGGCAGCGCCACCCGGCCGGTACGCCGCTCGGCCGCGACCAGATCCAGCATGACCAGCAGTGCGCGGTCGTCCTCGATGATCCGGCCGCGCTCGTCCACGAGGGAGAGCCGCTCGCCGACGGGGTCGAAGCGCACACCGAAGGCGGCCCGCGCCGAAGCCACGATCTCGCCGAGCCGGACGAGCCCGGCACGCCGGGCGTCGGCGGTCTCGGTCGGCCGGGATTCGTGGAGCCCGGGGTTGATGGTCAGGGAGTCGACGCCGAGCCGTCCCAGAAGGCTGGGCAGGACCAGGCCCGCGCTGCCGTTGGAGGCGTCCACGACGACCTTCAGTCCGGACTCGCTGATGCCCGTGGTGTCCACGGTCCGCAGCAGCGACCCCGTATAGGAGTCGAAGACGCTGGCCGGGAAGATCAGATCACCGATCTCACCGGGGAAGGCGCGACGGTACTCCTGGCGGGCGAAGACCCGGTCGAGCTTGCGCTGCTTGGCCTGCGAGAGGTCGGCGCCCCGCTCGTCGAAGAACATGATGTCCACGGAGTCCGGCACCCCGGGCGTCGTACGGATCATGATTCCGCCGGCGCTGCCCCGCGCGGTCTGCTGGCGGGCGACGGGCAGCGGGACGTTCTCCAGGTCCCGTACGTCGATGGCGCTGGCCTGCAGCGCGGAGATCACGGCCCGCTTGAGCGCCCGGGCACCACGGGAGTGGTCGCGCGCCGTGGTCACCGTGGAGCCCTTCTTGAGGGTGGTGGCGTACGCGCCCGCGAGCCGCACCGCGAGTTCCGGTGTGATCTCGACATTGAGGATTCCGGACACCCCGCGGGCACCGAACAGATGCGCCTGGCCGCGGGACTCCCAGATCACCGACGTATTGACGAACGCGCCGGCCTCGATGGTCTTGAACGGATAGACCCGCACATTCCCCTGGACGATCGACTCTTCACCGATCAGGCATTCGTCACCGATGACGGCGCCGTCCTCGATCCGGGAGGCCCGCATGATGTCGGTGTTCTTGCCGATCACGCAGCCGCGCAGATTGCTCTGCTGGCCGATGTAGACGTTGTCGTGCACCACGGCCCGGTGCAGGAACGCACCGCTCTTCACGACGACATTGGAGCCGACGACGGTGTGCTCACGCAGCTCCACACCGGCTTCGATCTTGGCGTAGTCGCCGATGTACAGCGGGCCGCGCAGCACCGCGTCGGAGTGGACGTCGGCCCCCTCCGCGACCCATACGCCCGGCGAGATCTCGAAGCCGTCGATTTCCACATCGACCTTGCCTTCGAGCACATCTGCCTGGGCCTTCACATAGCTCTCGTGCGTACCGACGTCTTCCCAGTAGCCCTCGGCGATATAGCCGTAGATCGGCTTGCCTTCCTTCATGAGCTGCGGAAAGACATCCCCGGACCAGTCGACCGGCACATCGGGCTCGAAATAGTCGAAGACCTCCGGCTCCATCACGTAGATGCCGGTGTTGACGGTGTCCGAGAAGACCTGACCCCAGGTGGGCTTTTCCAGGAAGCGCTCGACCTTGCCGGCCTCGTCGACGATGGTGATGCCGAACTCGAGCGGGTTGGGGACCCGCGTCAGACAGACGGTGACGAGGGCGCCCTTTTCCTTGTGGAACCGGATCAGATCCGTGAGGTCGAAGTCGGTGAGGGCGTCACCGGAGATGACGAGGAAGGCATCGTCCTTGAGGGCTTCCTCGGCGTTCTTCACACTGCCCGCGGTGCCCAGCGGCTTTTCCTCATTGGCGTAGGTGAGCTCCATTCCGAGCTCTTCTCCGTCGCCGAAATAGTTCTTGACGAGGGAGGCAAGGAATTGCACGGTCACGACGGTCTCGTTGAGACCATGCCGCTTCAGCAGCCTGAGCACATGCTCCATGATCGGCCTATTGACGACCGGAAGCAGGGGCTTGGGCATGCTGGACGTCATGGGGCGAAGGCGTGTTCCTTCGCCGCCGGCCATCACAACGGCCTTCATGTCGGAAGCGTCCTCCTCTAAGAGACGACGGTCTTGCCGACTTCACCTGTCCAGCGCGCCCACTGTTCCTGTTATCGCGTACGGGCGCCGGGCCTTGGCACCAGCTGCCGGTCCGGAAAGCTCAGTCGGCCGTGGTGTCCGCCTTGATGAGTCGGCGGACCTGAACCACGTAGGTGACTCCTGCCCACCAGTAGAGCGCCGTACCCCATCCTGCGAACGCCCATCCGAAAACAGAAGCGAGTGTGTGAAGCCAGCTGCTTCCGCTGCTCAGGAGGAGCAACGGGAAGGCGTACATCAAGTTGAACGTAGCCGCTTTCCCCAGGAAGTTCACCTGGGGCGGCCCGTAACCGTGGCGTCCGAGGAATCCGACCGCGATCAGCAGCATCACTTCCCGTGCCAGCAGCGCCGCGGTCAGCCAGACCGGCAGGATCTCGCGCCAGGTCAGACCGACGAGGGTGGAGAGGATGTAGAGGCGGTCGGCGGCCGGGTCGAGGATCCGGCCCAGGCTGCTGATCTGGTTCCAGCGCCGGGCAAGCTTGCCGTCCAGATAGTCGCTCACACCGCTCAGCGCGAGGACCAGCAGCGCCCAGCCATCGGCCTCCGGGCCGCCGAATACCGGCCACAGGATCAGCCACAGGAACAACGGCACGCCGAGGAGGCGAGCCATGCTCAGGATATTCGGGATGGTGAGGACGCGATCCGTCTGAACCCGCGTCTCCTGGACCTCCACGCGGAAGCCTCCTGGGGGAAATGTACCAACGATGCCCCCTGACCTTACCTGTCCCGCCGGCGACGCCGTGCCGCGGGTCCCAAGATCACCGAAACGCGAAAAAGCCCCCCGGGAACTTTCGTTCCCGAGGGGCTCTCTCAAAAATTGTTCGGCGGCGTCCTACTCTCCCACAGGGTCCCCCCTGCAGTACCATCGGCGCGGAAAGGCTTAGCTTCCGGGTTCGGAATGTAACCG